>CAYWNK010000238.1:0-9884 GCA_964459495.1 uncultured Planctomycetaceae bacterium | reverse complement strand
GCGCCGACGGCGGCTTTGCCATGGAGCCCGGCCGGGAGGCGGGCACGCTCTACGACGCCTTCTTGGCCCTTGGCATCTACCAGGACCTGGGCCTGTCGATGCCCGCGCCTGCGGTCCTGGGGGCGAGTTTCGAGACCCTGCGCAGCCGCGACGGGGGCTTTGCCAATCAGGCCGACCTGCCGTGGGGCGCGGCGCCCTCGACGGCTGCCGCGGTCGCGGTGCTGAAGCAGCTCGAGATGCCCGCGCCGCCCGAGATCGGATCGTGGCTCTTGACCCAAGTGCACCCCAAGGGCGGTTTCAAAGCCATGCCGGAGGCGCCCCTGCCCGACCTGCTCTCCACTGCGACGACCCTGCACGCGCTCTCGATCCTGGGCGTGGATTTCCGCATCGTAAGCGAGGCCTGCCTGGACTTCCTCGACAGCTTGTGGAGTGGTCAGAGCTTCCACGGCCACTGGGCGGACGATGACCTCGACGCGGAGTACACCTTCTATGCGCTCTTGGCCCTAGGCCATCTGGCCTAGTGTCATGGGAGCAGCTTGTGGGTGCGGATCATCGTCAGGAGCTTGCCCGCGAGGACCCTGTGCATCTTGGCCGAGGGGTGCCCATTCTTGGGGCCGACGACCAAGTCGGTCTTGAGCAGGTTGCGCCAGGCAAAAGGACCTTCCACTTGGCGCCGCGTTTCCTCGGCGATGTACTTCTGGGCGGAGGCCACGTGGAATCCTCGCTCGCGGCAGGCGCTGATCATGTGGTTGGTGGGGAATACATGATGGAAGGCCAGGGCGACCACGGGGAAATCGTGCTGCTCGCTGAGTTCGGCAAGGCGGTCGAGTGCGTCCAAAAACGCCGTCTTGCCGTACAGGCCTGCGTAGCGATCCGGCACTTTGCGGCCGTTGGCCTCGCTCCAGAGGCCGCGGTGGGAGAGGCCCTGCTCCGCCTCCGAGTCCCCATCATTAGCGATGCTCTGCAGCGCGAAATCCAAGAAGAAGGAACGCCGCAGATCAAACACATCGTCGGGCGTGCGGACGTAAGTCGGAGGGCTGTAGTCGTTGCCGCATAGGCCCAGGATGACGAGGTCTGGGCTGTAGGCGAGCCCCTTGGTGACGAGTGTTTCGACCTCCATCACCGTGTTGTAGCCGGGCACGCCGGTGTTGATGGTGCGCCAGTTCGTCTTGGGGTACTGCTGGCGGAGCCGCTCCTCGAGCACGTCGAGGTAGGTTTCACCATCGGCGACCCCGTGGCCAAACTGGATGGAGTCTCCAATGCCTACGATCGTGCGGGTGTTCGCCGGTTCGGAGACGGGTATCTCAGCTGAGCGGAAGCCAGCGGAGTTGGTCGTGACGGGTTGGTTCTTGAAGGGGACCGCCGACATATTGGGCCGGAGCGCATAGGCGATCCGGTCGTTGGTGCTGGGCACGATGATGTCGGCGAGGGTGGCCTGCACACCGCCCCCGGCGCTGAGGACCTGGGGAGCCGCAAGCGCCCGCTCAAGGGTGTTCGAATTCCGTACGTGGGCGCGTACCCGGAAGCCGACTTCGGCAGCGACGAGCGCAGCGAGGGTCGAAGCGCAGGCGAGCAGGATGCGTCTCAGGCGAAGCGCGGCAGGGCGGGTGACTGTGGTCAAGGGTGGTACGAGCTGGAGGTCCCGGGTCAAAGGTGGCGGGGCAGCGGGCAAGCTCGAATCGAAACTAGCACACTGTGGGAGCTTTGGGCCTGCAGGGCGGGGATTGGGACTAGAACTCGAAAAGCGCGACCACGAACTGCACGACGAGGACCCAGAGGGTGGCGGCGAGCACGGTGCGAGTGATCGCGTGCGAGACATCGCTGGCACTCTCCTTGCGAGCGATCCCTTGATGGTAGGCGATGGCTCCCACACCCAGGGCGCCCGCCACCAGCTTGAGCAGGAGCCAGCCCGTTCCGCCGTGGAAGGAGCTGCCGGCCTCGTAGAGCTGGCGCGTGAAGTGCACGTGCCAGAAGTGCGGGCCCTGCTCAGGATGGGTGGCAGCGAAGACCGCGAGGCTCGTATAGCGGGCGGCCTGATAGCTGACCCATTCAAGGGCAGGGACACCGACCAGGAATGCGAGCAGAATCGGCGTGTAGAGGTAGGCCGCGGGACGGACGCCGAGGGTGGCCAGCGCGTCGACCTGGGCCCCATAGCGCTTGACGCCCACGTCCGCGGCCACGGCCGCGCCGCAGCGGGCGGCGATCAGGATGGCGGCGAGGACGGGGGTCAGCACCCGATAGAGAGCAAAGCCAATCGACGACAGCAGGTCCTCGAGCAGGAGCGGCTTGGTGTACAGCTCCTGGGGCAGAAAGCGGAACGTGAAGTAGGTCGTCGTGAAGCCCGCGATCATGCCGGCTAGGAGGAGATAGAAAAAGGCGGAGGGACCGGCCACGAGGCGCAGGTAGTGACCGAAGAAGCGCAGACCCCAGCGCACGCGGGGCCAGCGGGGAATGAGCTGCATGGGCAGCTGCAGCCCCGCGACCACGGTCCCTCCGGTGGCTGCGAGTAGGTCGCTGCCCGCAGCCCCGATCCTGGCCAACGGGCCAGGGCGCGCGCTCGCCTCCTCGTCGGAGCCGCCCGGCCTCTTTCCCTGGACGCTGCCCTTGGTCGCGACGGGTTCCATGAGCTCAGGCACCCGATGCCATTCGTCCGGTGGGACGACCCGCAGTTCGCGGGTTGCGGCGTCGAGGATCACGACGTGCTCGGCCACGGGGAGCAGGTTGGGGTAGTCGTGGGTCACCACCAAACTCGTGCGGCGCTCGGCCCGCTGCGTCTGTTGAATCAGCTCGGCCACCTGCCGTGCGCTGGCCGCATCCAAACCGCTGGTGGGCTCGTCGTAGAGAATGACCTCGGGGTCGGCCGCCAGGGTGCGCGCAAGGGCGAGCCGCTGTCGCTGCCCGCCGGAAAGGTTGGCCACGTGGACGCCGCGGGGAACGCGCAGCTCGTCTAGCCAGCCGGGTGGCGTGCGTTTGGGAGCGCGGCTGGGGTCCCGGCGGTGGTCGGAGGCGAACTCCACGTTCCCGACCGGTCCCAGCTCATCGAACAGCGCAAACTGTTGGAACAGGATTCCGACGCGTCCGAGGGCTTCGCCATCGGCGCGCAGGATGTCACCCTGCCACTGGATCGTGTCCCCGTCGCGGGGCAGCAGGCCGGCGAGAATGCGCAGCAGGACCGACTTGCCGGCGCCGCTGCCGCCGACGAGGACGGAGAGTCCGCCGCCAGGGAGGCGCAGACTCGTGGGCTCGATGAGGGTCCGGCCGGCGACCTGAACGGTGAAGTTCCGCAGCTCGAGGCCCGGGACCTGGTCGGCATTTCCGCCGGGCTCGATGGGGGTGCTCACGGGGTTCTAGGGGTCGCGAGGATGACCAGGGGATAGACGGAGTGCTCGGTGGCGTGCTCGGCGCGCTGCGGACCGTTGTCGCCCGAGCCCTGATCGGGATGGGCCACGATCCAGCGGCGGTCCTTGCCGAGGATTTGGTTGCGCAGGACGCGCGCAAAGTCTGGGTGGATGCCTGTCTGGCGGGTGCCAAAGAGCTCGTCGCCCATGCGCCGGACCACCGGTTCGAGGCGGTCGCCGGCCATCTTCAGCGCAGCCCGTGCCTCCTCGGCCTGCCAGTTGCGCACCCAGACCTGCTTCAGTCCCTCGTTCTCGATGACGGCCTCCCGCAGGACGTTGCCGACCAGTTTGCGGATCGCGGGATCGTCGCCCAGTTCGCCCGCGAGGCGTTTCAGCTCTGCGCGCAGGGCCGGGTTGCTCGACACCTCGGCGATGATCAGGCCTGCGGCCTCCAGGATCTGATCCGAGTGTTCCTCGATGACGGGGATCGCGTCGCGCTCCAGGTAGCGGTCGAACTCTGCGCTGAGCAGGTCGCGCTCGGGCAGGGGAGTGGAGTCGTACAGCGCGCGCCAGCCAAAGCGCCAGACCGAAGCGCGGCGCCAGAGTTCTTGGCCGATGCTGCGGGCCACAGGTTTGCCGTGCTTCTGCACGGTGGGCATAACCTCTTCGCGCATCAGGGGCGCGAGTCGCTGGCGCAGGAAGGTCTCCTCGTAGCGCGCGCCGAGCTCCTCGAGGGCGGGGCGGTGCGCGCGCAGAGAGGCGAGGAGGGCCTCCTCGATGACGGGCGCGGTCTCCCGCAGGGACCGCTCCAGGATCGGCTGCAGGGCGGACTGAATCTCAGCACCGTGGTCGACCATGGCGGTGCGCAGCACCTCGGCGAGACGGGTGCGCTTGTCCGGCGGCAGCATGGTCTTCAAGACGTCGCCGAGACTGCCACGGTTGCGGTGATAGACAAAGCGGCAGTCCTGTGGCGCAGTGCCGCCCAGGTACCAAGCAGCGGTGGCCGTGGACTCGTCCCCCGTTGCCTGAACGTCTTCCAGGTAGCCAGCCTGCAGCCACTCGCCGCCTGGGGCTTGGAGGAAAATGGGGTCCCCGTAGCGGGCGGTGATGGTGGGGAGCTCGAGCTGTAGGCGCTCGAGACGCACGGCCGCATAGTCGAGGACCTGACCGGCGGTGGCGAATGCGCCGAGCGTGCGTTCGCCCGACGGGCGCTGGGTGCCACGACCGAAGTACAGGCCTGCGCCGATAGCGAGGAACCAAAACAGGGCACCGAGCAGGATGCGGGAGGAGCGCTTCAACATAGGAGGGCAGCGGGACTGCTTGCTGATCATAGGCCTGGGAGCGGCGGTCTCCTCCTTTCGAGCATGGGGTAAGGCTGGCGCAAGACATGCGGGCCCACATCGAGCGGTGGGCTCCGGGGGCCCCGATGGGGGGGATTCTGCGGCTATGTTGGGCCCCGAACCCCAGCTAGACACCATGAAACAACTGCCTGCACCCCTGCGACTCACCTGCCTACTGCTCCTAGCCCCGCTGGTGGCGGCCGGGCCCCAGAAGAAGGCCGAGTCCCAGGAGGAGGACGCCGCGGGGCTCGAGCGCAGCCTTGAAGACCTCTTCCCCAAGGGCGGGCTCTTCGGTCCGGGTGCGCGTTCCATGGCCA
This sequence comes from uncultured Planctomycetaceae bacterium, assembly GCA_964459495.1. GTDB lineage: Bacteria > Planctomycetota > UBA1135 > UBA1135 > CAYWNK01. Next base: position 4,889 of record CAYWNK010000238.1, on the reverse strand, counting down.
TTTCGGCGGACGGCGCCTGGGGCGCGTATCTGCACCGTCCCTATCTGGAGCGCCGGCACGGAGCGGATCTCCATGTCGTGGAGCTGGCGACCGGTGAGGTGCGGCGTGTGACCTCGGTCTCGGTGATGGCACCGTTCCAGGCCGCCACGCGCAAGGTCGGGGAGGACCGACTCAAGAAGGCCGGCAAGCAGGGGGAGTCCGCTGGCCAGGGGGCCAAGGGCGGCAAGGGGCAGGCGACCTGGGACGAGTTGAAGGAACGAATGAAGCCCTCCGTGGAAGACCGAGGCGCCAAGGTCGACGGCAGGGACGTGGTCGGTGAATCCGACGCGGACGACGAGAAGGCGCCGCGCTATCGGGGCGTGTCGAGCTTCGTCTGGTCTCCTGTGGCGCCTGAGATGCTCTTCACGTCGGGTGGCGATGTGTACCGTCTGGCCATGGGGGCAGACGACTTTGAGCGTCTCACCAAGACGCGCGAGTCCGAGCGCGACGTCGCATTCCTGCCCGACGGCAGCGGCATGACCTGTCTCGCTGGCGATGCGCTGGTGCGGACGACATTTGGTACGCATTTCCTCGAGCAGCTCGACCCGAGGCTGCCCGATGGCATGACCATGCGTCAGTACGCGCTGTCCCCGGACGGCAAGAAGATCGTGTTCCTTGCCTCGAACGGGTCCTCTTCTCCGGGCCGCATGGTCAACATCGCGACCTACAGCGGCCGGTTCATGGAGGTGCGCAGCGTTCCGCGCACCGTGTCCGACGATCCGATCGGCAACACCAAGACGGCCATTTTCCTGTACCGCCTGCCCGAGCCCCAGCTCGACAACGGCGAACTGGTGAAGGTCTACTCGCGCGAGACGACTGGACCCAGGGACGTGCTGCGCACACCGGACTGGGCGCCGGACTCCAGCAAGGTGTGCTTCAGTGTCTTCGAGCAGGAGAGTGAAAGCGTCCACGTACTCGAGGCGAGCTTCCCCGGAACGGAAGGCGCTGGCCCGGGCGATGGGGCTGACCCGCTGGCAGACGGGAACGGGACAGAGGGGGGCGGCGGATCAGGCAAGGCTCTCAAGTCCGACAGGGCTGCTCTCCCCAAGGCGGGCAGCGACGATCTGGTCGAGCATCCGGCGACGATCCTGCACCGTTTCCTGCACGACGGAGGTCCGACTACGCCGCGCATGATGGAGCCCCAATACCTGGCGGACAGCCGGCGCATCGTGCTGCTGACCGAGCTCGCCGGCTTCCGGCATCCTTATGTCTTGGATCCGCGCTACGGAACCGTGGAGCCGCTGACATCTGGGCGCTTCGAGGTGTACCCGCTGCCCATGCCGGCGGCCCGGGACCGGCTCTTTGCCCTCTCGACGGCGCAGCATCCTGCGCGCCAGGACGTCTATTCGATCGACCTGGAGGACGGGACCATGACCCGCCTCACCTCGTGGGATGGGACCTATTCCGACGCTGCGGTCAGCGCGGACGGCAAGCACGTGCTCGCCAACTTCACCAGCTATGGCAAGCCCAGGGAGCTGGTGCACGTGCCTGTTGGCGGAGGGGGGGAAAGCATGTTGACGAACTCCCACCCGGAGTCGACCAAGCGGTTGATCGAGCCGAAGCCTAGCCTCTTCCAGTACGACAACCGGCATGGTCAGCCGATCCACGGGCTGGTGTTCGAGCCCGAAGGCAAGCGCGGCAAAGAGCTGCGCCCGCTGATCATTTACGTCTATGGGGGCCCCCTGGGCACCCGCAAGCAGGTGACCGACGGCAACTACGGCTCTGATGCCTATCTGTTCGCTTCCTACATGACGGCAGAGCATGGCTTCGTGACCGCGACGATCGATCCGCGCGGGATGTCGGGCTACGGTGCACTTTTCGAGAAGGCCAACTTCGAGCAGGTCGGCAAGCCCCAGGTGGAAGACTTGGTCGATGGGGTCCGGCACATGATCGAGGAGTACGGCGTGGATCCGAAGCGGGTGGGGATCCACGGCTGGAGTTTCGGCGGCTTCCAGACGCAGATGTGCCTGTACACCGAGCCCGAAGTCTTCACCTGCGGAATCGCAGGCGCTGGACCGACCGAGTGGGAGAACTACAACTCCTGGTACTCGACCGGCACGATCGGCAAGAGTCGCGAGGGCAAGACCGACCTAGCGGCCTTCTCGCTGCTCCCCCTGGCCAAGCAACTCGAAGGGCGGCTGCTGCTGGTCCACGGTATGGAAGACGCGAACGTGCTCTACCAGGATACGGTCCGCGTGTACTCCGAGCTGCTCAAGGCGGGGAAGGAGACCCTGGTCGAGCTCTTCCTCGATCCGACGGGCGGCCACGGTCTCGGCGGACTGGTCGAGCGCGTGGGGAGAGCCCGCAAGTACGAGGAGTTCTTCGTGCGCTGTCTCGGCGATTAGTGAAGCAGCGGCGCCAGGATGCGCCCCTCGCTTCGACCGAGCAGGGGGCGCTGCTACTTCGCCCTGAGGCGGAAGCGCGCGATCCAGTTTTCCTCGAGGGGCAAGCGGCTGATCTCTTCGACCAGCTCGTAGCCAAAGCTGTCCATCTCGGCGAACACCTCGTCTTTGCCCGCGCGCACGTGGTTCAAGGTCCATTCCGTGGAGATGCCCGGAATGCGCTCAAAGTCGACGATGACCACTTCGCCGCCGGGGGCTAGGGCCTTCGCGATCGAGTGCATCATCGTGCGCGGATACTCGAAGTGGTGGTACACGTCGCAAAGGAACACCAGGTCGGCCGAGCCGCTGGGGAGGTCGGCTGAGCGTTCCCCCGAGAGCCGCGCCTGAACCCAGGGATAGCCACCGGCCGCCGCGCGATCTGCCAGGCGATCGACGAAGGGCTGCGAGATGTCCGTGGCGTAGACGGTTCCGGTTGGACCCACGGATTGGGCCAGGGCGGCCAGAAAAGCGCCTGTGCCGGCGCCCACATCGGCGACCGTGTCACCTGGCTCAATGCCCAGGGCGCCCACAATCTCGAAGCGCAGCGCGTAGACCTCGCGGCTCTCGCCCTCGAAGCGCTCGATGAACGAATCCACGTCGAGGGACGGATCCAGAAACGACTCGTTGATACCGGGCTTGGCGCTGGTCTCCGGTCGGGTGCCGGCACATGCCGCAAGGACTGCGATCAGGGCGAGCAGAGAAGCGTTCAAGGGGGCGAGCTGCATGGGGGATCGTGGCAACGGTAGGGGGCGACCCGCAGAGGAACCTGCGCGTCGCCCCGAGTGCAGTTGGGCGGCTGTGGAAAGCGGCTTGCTACTCGGCGGAGACGCTGACTTCCAGGTTGATCGTACCCGAGGACTCGGTGTTGCTCTCGATGGCCATTTCTTGGCCGCCCATGGAGATGCTGGCGACTTGCTCCTGTTCAGCGCTGATCTCGCCGCTGAAGGTCAGGCTGACGGCGTGGCCTGCGGCGAGGTCCCACTTCAGGACGCCCTTGCCCTCCAAGAAGCTCCTGGTGGTGGCGGTTTCGATGTCGACGCCAGCGCCGGGTGCCTGGGACTCGATGGCTTCGCGCATGTCGTCCGAGTTGTCTGCGATCGCGGTGATGTCGACCTCGAACTCAATGACGGCGATGCGGCTCTCGCCGCTGGACTCGGGCTCGGCGAGCGTCGCGGTGACGGTGGAATCCTCGAGCTCTTCCCAAGACTCATGACCGTCTGTCTGATCGGCGACGTCGCCCATGCCGGGGGGCGGCGTGTCTCCGGTGCTGGTCATCTCGAAAGAGAGGTCGCCGCCCGCGAAGACGAGGTCGACGAAGACTGCGGGGTCAACTTCCCAGGAGTCGCCCATGGCCGCGTCGCCACCGGGGAGCATGCCGCGCATATCGAGGTCCTCGTTCAGGCCTTCGAGCATCTCCGTGTCGCCCTCGTCGTCGGACCAGGCGCGCTTGTAGGACCCGGATTCGGCGTCCCAGTTGAATTTCACGCCCCGCGAGTCGAGCGCGCTGGTGCCCTCAAATGCCAGCTCGGCCTCGGTCAACTGTCCCATCATGGACAGTTTCATGGGGCTCTTCACGTCGATGGACACCGTGTCGTAGGTCCGCTCGAAAGCGGTCGGACGGCCTTCGGCGGAGGACGCGATTCGGTCGGTCACGGCCAGGGTGCGGACAATCGAGGTGTCGGACTCGATCTCGGGGGCCATGTCGCTGCTCCCGTTGATCAGGGTCTCGGAGTCGTCAACGGATGTTTCCTGGGTCAGGGTAAAGGTTCTGACCAGGGTGATGCCGTCGGCGGGTGCGTACGCGGGGGCATCGATTGCGGCGGGGGCAGCTGCGACGAGGGGGAGCAGCGCCAGGCCTGCGCGGTGGAGAAGGGGGAGATGCATAGGAGATAGATGTGGGGTGGGATTCGGACTCTGGACTGGGTTACCGTGGTCGGCCCGCACCCATGCTCGGATTCCTACAGAAAATCCGCTGGGGGCGCATTTGTCCATGACCTCTTGCTGGATCGAAACACTGACCCGTGCCCGGGGTGGCCTTCTGGCGCAGGCCGAGGAGGAGGGCCACTGGCGCGGGCATCTTTCGTCGAGCGCACTGTCCACCGCTACGGCGGTGGCAGCGCTGCTGGCCGCCAGGGAAGCGTGGCCTGAGCGGGCGACCGAGCTCGAACGGTCGGCGCGGCGGGGGCAGGGCTGGCTCGCGGAGAACCAGGGCCAGGATGGTGGATTTGGCGACACCGTGGCCAGTCCAAGCAACCTGTCGACCACGGCCTTGGCCTGGATGGCCCTCGGCCTGGGCGGAGCAGGCTCGTCGGGGCCGGATTCCATTCGGGCCGCGGCGCAGCGCGCGGGGGCCTGCTTGTCCGCCAGGGTTGGTGCGCTGGACGGCCCGGGGCTCGCTGCCGCGCTCGAGGGGGTCTACGGCGATGACCGGACCTTTGCCGTGCCGATCCTGATGGCGCTGGCGGCGGG
>CAYWNK010000237.1:0-9905 GCA_964459495.1 uncultured Planctomycetaceae bacterium | reverse complement strand
TACCTCCTCTAGGCCGAGCTGCCCCGGATCCCTGCGCTTTTGGTCCGCGAGCCGCGCCAGGCGCGCGGGATGCATCAAAAACGCGAGCGTCAGATCACCCGCCGTCGCCGCGGCCCCCAGCGGATCAAACACGAGGTCGGTGCCGGACGCAAAGCGCTCCCCGTTCCCTGCCCCACCCGGCGCGGCAGGCACCAGCAACGCGAGCGTAGCCTCGTCGATGTCGAGCGACTCCGGCCGCAGCGTCTCGAGCAAAGCGACCAACGCACGCTTCTGGTCGGCCACATCGAGCACCCGCTGCCCCGGCTCCTGGGAGTCCCGCGCCGCGGGATCGTAGTCCACCCCCCCGATCCACTTGGCTGCGGCCTCCACCTGGTAGCGGTGATAGAGGTAGATCGGCACGAAGACCTCCTGCAGCGAGCCCATCGGCCAGCCGGCCGGTAGGCGGTCGATTCCGAAGTCCGCCATGGCCTTTGCGCGCACGCTGAGCGCCTCACGCAGCATGTCGGGTGCGCTGCTGCCGTTGTCCCACAGGGCCGCGTAGGGCTGCGCTCCGCCCGCCGACCGCGCGTCCTGATCGGTGGAAAAGCGCAGGTCGTGCCGGCCCACGCGCGCCAGCAGGGGCGCTAGGAACTCACGCTCCCCGAAATTGCGCGGCGGGACTCCGTACAGCATGTGGATCGCGTGCTTGTCCCAGGCCCCGAGCCCGACGCCGTAGACACTCGACACGTCCAGCTCGCCGGCCGCGTCCAGGCGCACGAGCGGCGCGGGGTAGTCCATCACCGATGCGCGATCGCCGTAGGTGCTGGCCGCGAAGTTGTGGCTGAGACCCAGCGTGTGCCCCACCTCGTGGGCCGCCAGCTGCCGAATGCGCGCCAGGGCTAGCTCGACCGGATCCCGGTCCCCACCCTGGCCGCTGCCGGCAGCGCCGAGCAGCCCCTCGAACAGCATCCGGTCCTGGCGCACGCGCAGGCTGCCGAGGCTGACATGCCCCTTGAGGATCTCGCCCGTGCGTGGGTCGATGATGCTGTTGCCGTAGGACCAGCCGCGGGTCGATCTGTGCACCCACTGGATCACGTTGTAGCGCACGTCGAGGGGATGCGCGCCCGGCGGCAGCAGTTCGACCCGGTAGGCGCCGGGAAAGCCCGCTGCCTCGAAGGCCTCCGCCCACCAGCGCGCCCCGTCGAGCAGCGCCCCGCGGATCGGCTCGGGCGCGCCCGGGTCCAGGTAGTACACCAGCTCGTCGCCGGGGCTCAGCCGGTGACGCGCCGCAAAGCGCTGTTCGACCGGTGCAGCCAGGTCCGTCGCATAGTCCCGCCAACCGACCGAGTTCGCGCCCATGCGCGGATCGTGGGGTCGCGGGGTGTAGCCGTCCTCGGGCAAACGCACAAAGGAGAGGTGTTGGACCAGACTCACCGAGCTCGCCTCCGGCGCCACCGAGCGCACCTCGCGACCAGGCTTCGATCCTGCGAAGGTCAGCAGTGCCTCCAGCTCTAGATTGTCGGGAAAGCCGTGAATGTCCCCAGCGAGGATCGCGCTGCGATTCGCGTCGACCTTCCAACCACCTCCCTGGCCGGTGTTGCTGAGAGTGTTCGCAACGCCGAAGCGATCCTCGAGCAAGAGTGGCGTCAGCTCGAACAGCACCCGCTCCCCCTCCAGCGCGACCACCGGCGCTGACCAGAGGATCGAGCTGGCGAAGGATTCAGCCGTCGCGCGCTGCTCGCTTTCCTGGGCACCCTGCGCCCGGAAAGCGAGGTTTGGCCGCTCGAGGAGGACCCGCGGCCCCATCTTCCGAAAGCGCACGAGCTGCGCCCCCCCGAGCTTGCCACGGTCGAGCCCAACGGGATTGGATCCAAGACCCTGGCGCAGGCCTGCGATCAACAGACAGCTCCCGAGGCTTCCGTGGTCGCCCAGCGGGAGCTCCATCCAGACCTTGCCCTGATCCGCGTCGACCCAAAGGTCGAAGAGTCCGGGTCGATGCTCGGCGCCGCCGACCACGTCCGCGATCCGCTCCTGTCCCTCCTTGGCTGCGGCCACAGGCGCATCCCCCCCCTCGGGACCGCTGGCGCAACCCACTTGGGTCAGAATCAGGGCAAGGGCAAGAATGGGTCGTTGGCTGGCTCTCATGGGGGCCAAGGTTACCGCCTCACCCGATAGAGGCGGTACAGGCCCGGTATGTCTCCCTTGCGGGGGCTTTCCCACACGAATTCGAAGCCAGGCACGTCGCGGCCCTCGCCTCCGCACAGGGCCAGTGCGGCCGAGCCCGGTGCGAGCCCTTCCCCGGCTCGCCGTCCTCCCAGAAACAGCGACGCCGGCAGCGCTCCCAGCACCTGCCGATCGACCGCCAGCCAGCGACAGTCGTAGCTGCCCTCGAGCAGCTCCGCGAGATCCTCGGATGTTCCGCCGTAGAGCGCCATCCACACGGCGCGCACGCGCTCCCTGGCGGAACGCTGTTCCCATTTGGGCTGCAGCACCATGGGGTGGCCAGTCGTGCCCAATAGAACCGGGTTCAACAGAAAGTCCGCCGCGATCGCCTCTCCCGCCGGCACGAGCTTGTCCACGGCATCCGTGAGGTGCGCCGTCGCCTCCCCACGCGCCACGTTCGTCCATGGCAGCGCTGGACGGCTAATCCAGCCCGCAAACAGCAGGCACTGAAAAAACACCAGAGCTCCCACCCCCAGCGCCCCGAAGGGTGGCTGGCTGACGCGGGTCGCCCGGCGTGCAGCCAGCGCCAGCAGCGGGCCGCTGACGAGCGCAGGCAGCACGACCATACGCTGCGCTAGAAACGCGAGTACCAGCCCAGCAGCCAGCAGCCCCGTGAGGAATAGCTCGCCGGGGGCTCGCTGTTCGCGCGGTATGCGCAAACTGCCCAGCAGCACGAACGGCAGGAACAGCAGCACAAGGCGGAAGAAGCCCCAAAAGCCGCCGAGCCAAAGCGTCGCAAACGGGCCCTGCCACATCATCCGCGCCTCGAAGTCGAGCACGTCCGGATCGGTCGGCGGCACGCCTGCGAAGACGAGTTTGGCCATCAGCATTCGCCCGACGTGCCCCATGTCCACGGAAGGCAGCACGAACAGCCGCAGCAGCACGACGGCTGCGCCGAGCCCGGTGAACAGGAAGCGGGCGCGCGCCGGAGCCACCCGCGGCAGCACGACCAGCAGACCGCTCACGAGAACGGGTAGATCGAAGATCGCGTCCTTCGCCCGCAGCGCCGGAACCGCTAGACACACCGCCACCAACGCAGCCCAGCCCACCGGAGCGCCGCGGCTAGCCAGTGGGTTGCGCAGGCCTAGGGTCACGCCGGCACCCAGCACTCCGATCAGCGCCGTTGCCAACAGCCCGCCAGCGTGCCACGTCGCGAGCACCGACCCCAGCGACAGGCCCGCCAGTCCCCAGGCCAGGGGCCCACCGACGCGCGCAGCCCGCAGGGCCAGGGCCAGGTGCAGCGCGAAGAGCGGCAGAGCTAGATCCTCCCGCACGATCACGAAGCCCAGGCTGCGGTAGGCCGCCGGCAGCGTGCCGTGCAGGATCGCGCCGAGCAGGCCCAGACGCGCGGATCCGGTGAGCTCGAACCCGATCCAGTACACACCGGCACCGGCGAGTGCAGCCGTCAGGGAGCCAAGCGCGATGACCAGCGCATGCAAGGGCATGGAGTCACCAAAGACCCTTCGGGCCGCCAGGACCAAATACTCCTGCCCCACCGTGTAGGTCGCAGGTACGTCGACGGTTTCGGGCCAGGCCAAGCGTGGGTCCGCCCGCCAGTCTTCCGGAGTCCCCCCTGCTTCGACTACGCTTTTCGTTAGCGCGTAGAGCAGTGCTGGATCCGATCGCAGCACCGACTCCGGGCGCGCGCCGTCATAGGCGGGATCGTCGAGCGCGATCGTATAGCGCAGCCGCGCCGAAGCGAGGCACAGGACGATCACTAGGCATGGCCCCAGCCAGCGCCAAATCGCGGCCTCCTTCGTCTCGTTCTCGCCCACAGGTGCGAAGCTTAGGCGCCGCCATCGCCGCTGGCATCGGAATTCGCGACCCGCTGCTGAACAGGCGGCTTGGAAGGGCAGGATTGGCGCCATGCTCGCCGGCTCACGACTCCGCAAGGCCCTGGGCCACGCCTGGGCCTGCGGCGCAGCCTGCTCACCTATCCCGCGACCCCGCTCCACCAACGGCATGGCCGAGGTTTGGGGTCTGGAATAAGGCTCCGATCGCCTACGCCTGAGGGTCCGGCAGGTCCACCGCCCGATCCTCTCGATCGCGCGCGCCCTGCGCCGGACCGGGGGCACTGCGGGTCCCGAGCTGCGCGCACTGTTGTCCGACGCGATCGCCGTCCAAGGCCTGCAGCAGGAGTAGCCCGCTCTACAGGAGTCTCTTCAGGAGCTGCGCAGCAGGTACCCAACAGCCCGCAAATCCAGGCTCGAGCCCCGGCGGCCACGGCCGCGTTGTCCTCTCACGGGCCAGGCGAAGAACCCGTCGACCAAAGCCCGGAGAAGCACGGGCACGGGGAATCCGCCCCACGGCCCAGGAGTGGTTCGTGCAGAATAGGAGGGCAGCAAGCCCCCATGGACCTCCAACTCTCCGACAAAGCTGCCCTCGTTTCGGGCGGCGCAAGCGGCATCGGCCAGGCGATCGCCACCGCCCTCTGCCGGGAAGGCGTGGCCGTCGCCATCGTCGATCGAAATGCGCAACGCGCCGAGGCTTGGGAGCGAGGGGAGAAGGGGCAACGGCGCCTCGCGATCGCTGGCGATCTGACCGACGACGGGGTCTGCAGGGCCGCCGTTCGAGAAACCCTGGAGCGCTTCGGAGCGCTCGACATCCTGATCAACAACGCGGGCGTCAACGACGGGGCCGGTCTCGGCGCAGGTCCCGTCGCGTTCCAGGCTTCGATCGCGGCCAACCTCAGCCACGTCTATGCCCTAGCCCACCACGCCCAAGCCGCGCTCATCGAATCCCGGGGCTGCATCGTGAACATCGGCTCCAAAGTCAGCGTCACAGGCCAAGGCGGAACCTCTGGCTACGCCGCGGCCAAGGGCGCTGTCAATGCGCTCACCCGTGAGTGGGCCGTCGAGCTCGCGCCCGTGGGCGTGCGCGTGAACGCCGTCCTCCCCGCGGAGGTGTGGACGCCGCTGTACGAGCAGTGGCTGGCCGATCACCCCGACCCCGCCGCCGCCAAGGCCCGTATCGAAGCGCAGATCCCGCTCGGTCAGCGCTTCACTACGCCGGACGAAATCGCCGCAGCCGCCGTGTTCCTAGCCTCTCCCCGCGCCGGCCACACCACCGGCCAGCTGCACTTCGTCGACGGCGGTTACACGCACCTGAAAGCGGTGCATTTATCCCCTCCTCCGCAACGCTTTCAGATCGTGCCCGATGCTCACTAGCACCGGCACTAGGAACAGCGTGAACACCGTGCTGACCACCAGCCCCCCGACGATCACAGCGCCCAGACCCTGGTAGAGCTCGGCCCCCGCCCCGCCGCCAATCGCCAGGGGCAGCATGCCGAAGACCGTCGTGACAACGCTCATCAGGATCGGCCGCAGACGCGAGCGCGCGCTGTCGGCCAGAGCCTGACGTGGAGAGCTTCCCGACGCTCGCAGGTTGCCCGCCTGGTGCACGATCAGAATGCCGTTGTTCACGACCAGCCCCGAGAGAATCACGAAGCCGAGCATCGCGATCACGTCGAACGCCGCCTGGCCCTGGGTCCACTCGCCCGCCAGATAGATCCCCACAATCCCCCCTGAGAGCGCAAGCGGCACGGTCACGAGAATGACCATCGGCGCGAACCAACTGCGGAACAACGAAACGAGCAGCAAGTAGACGATCAGCACCGACAGACCCAGCCCGCCGGTCAGCGCAGCCAAGGTGGTCTGCAGCTTGTCGGCGCTGCCGCCCAGGCCAAGCGTGTACGAGGCGCCAAGCTCCTGGGCCATCGCGGGAAACACCCTGCCCTGCACTTCGTCGATCACCGTCTGCAGGGGAGCGTCTTCGGCAATGTTGACGGTCAGCAGCACGTTGCGCTCACGCTCTAGGCGGCGGATCGACTCCGGCCCGGTCGTCTCCTCGATGCGCGCGAGACTGCCCAGCGTGACGGGCTCGCCGCCCGGCCCCAGAAAGCGCAGAGCGGCCAGCTGCTCGATGGTCCGAAGCGAGTCCTGGGGCGCTACGAGATTCACATCCACCTCTCTTCCCCGGTCGATCATGGTGGTGACACGGCGCCCGGCGAGGACCGTCTCGACAACCCGCCCGATCGCCGCGGTGTCCAGCCCGAGGTCCTTCGCCAAAACCTCGTCCACCTCGACGCGTAGCTCTGGCCTGCCGGTCACCAGGGAGGAACGCACGCTGGTCACCCCCTCGACCAGGCCAAGGCGCTGCTGCAGGCGTTGGCTTGCGCCCTCGAGCGCTTCGAAGTCCGGCCCCGAGAGTTCAACTTCGAACTGCTTCCCAGGGTCGTTGAAGATGCTCGAACGGACCGGCACGAAGAACTGCCAGCCAGGCAATGACATGCCGTAGAAGAGCTTCTGGTGAAACGCGGCGAGGCTTTTTCCGTCCGAATACTCGTCCTTCAGCACGATGCCGCCGCCGTTGAAGCCGCCGGACACGGCGAACATGCGGCTGAATTCGGGCTGGGCCATCGCGAACTCCTCGAAGGGTCGGTAGTTCGCAGCGATCGCCTCGGTTCGCGTCCCCGGCACCGGGTTCGCGAAGAACATGATCATATTCCGGTTGCCCGTGGGCAGGTAGCCGGCGGGCGGCGCTAGGCCGAGCGCAGCGATCGACAGCGCAAGTACAACCAGCACGAAGCCCAGCTTCACGCCGAAGCCGCCCGGGCGCGGGTTTTCCAGCCGGCGACAGAACAGGTCGTAAGAGCGAACAATCGGGCCGCGCCGCCTCGACTTCTCCGTTCCAGAAGGACGGGCCCGAAAGAGCAGAGCGCTCATCACGGGTACGCCCGTCAGGGCCACGATCAGAGACAGACTCACGGCCGCGGAAATCGCCAGGGCCAGATCGCGGAAGAGCTGGCTCGACTCGTCCTGCTGGAGCAGGATCGGAATGAACACCGCGACTGTGGTCAGGGTGCTCGCAAGGACGCCGCCCCAGACCTCGCGGCCCCCATCGATCGCCGCTTCGCGCGGCTTCTTGCCCATCTCCAGGTGCCGGAAGATGTTCTCTAGGACCACGATCGCGTTGTCCACGACCATGCCGCTCGCGAAGGCCAGTCCCGCTAGGCTGATGACGTTGATGGATCGATCGAGCCCTTTCAGGACCAGGAAAACCGCCATCAGCGAGATCGGAATCGTGGCCGCCACCACCAGGATCGAGCGCAGGTCGCGCAGGAAGACCAACAACACCGCGATCGCGAGCAGCCCGCCCATCAGCAGGTTGTCCCCGACGAAGGCCATCGCCGCGTCGATGTAGGTCGTCTCCCGGTACACCGGATCCAGGTAGAGGTCGATGCCCCGCTGGGCAAAGGACTCGTTCAACTCCCCTGCGACCTTGTCGAGCGCCTTGGTGATCGTGACCACGTTGGCCCCCACCTGACGCTGGATCCCCAGCGCCACGGACGAGCGACCGTCCATGTTGACGAAGCCTCGGCGCTCGCGAACCGTGTCGACGACCTCAGCAACGTCCCCCAGCCGCACATGCCCGACGTCGCCTTCGACGACGATCAGATCGGCCAGTCGCTGGGGATCGATGCGCTTGCCCACCGTGCGCACCACGAGCTGTCGGTCACCTGTCTCGAGCGTTCCGCCCCTTACGTTCACGTTCCCGTTGGAGAGCGCGCGGTCGAGGGCCTCGAACGACACCCCCATGGCCACCATCCGCTCGGGATCGATGCGCACCTGGATCTCTCGCGGCGACCCCCCGACCACCAGTACGTTCGAAACGCCCGGCACACGCTCGAGCCGCGCAGCCACCTCGTCCTCGACAAGGCGCCGCACCGCGTCGGCCCCATAGCCCGAGCGGGCCGCGAACCAAGCGACCATCTCCCGGTCGGTCGAACTAGCGACCTTCGCCACCGGCTCATCCGCCTCGAACGGTAGCGGAGGCAGCTGGCTGAGCTTGGACACGACATCCACCATGGCCAGATCGGTGTCGACCCCCTGATTGAACTCGAGCTCGATGGACGAGCTGCTTTCCGATGACGTGCTCGTCATCTCCACGAGGCCTTCGACGCTCTGGAGGACGTCCTCTAGCTCACGCGTGACCTGCTCCTCGACCTCGACCGCGCTCGCACCGCGGTAGCTCGTCGTGACGTTGACCCGGGGCACGTCGACGGTCGGCTTCAGCTGGACCGGGATTTCCCGCAAGGCCAGTACGCTGAACAGGACGAGCAGGATGGCCCCCACCGCAACCGTGTGGGGCCTGGAAACCGCCAATCGGATGGGATTCACCGCTCGCCGCCTTGCGTCAGATCGTCACGCAACAAAAGAGCAGCGCCGGGGAAGGCTAGCCCAAGCCCGCGCACGACCAAGCGATCGCCAGCCCGGAGGCCGGCTGCCTTCGACCCCTCATCATCTGCATTGCCCTCCTCCGCGACCGGCTCGATCGCCACGCGCTCCCCCGCGCTGGCCAGGACGATGACCCGCTGTAGCCTGGCTGTAGCCGATGGCCGTCCGTCTGGACCCGCCGGCCCCTCCACCACCAGGGCGACCTCGGGCCCACCCGCTCCCTGCCGCACCGCATCCTTGGGCACGATCAGGGCGTCGCGTGCGGGGTCGAGGGTCAGCCTCGCCCGAACGAACTGGCCCGGGCGCAGCTGGTCGCTCCCGGACTCGCCCGCGGGCATGCGGACCAGCGCGCGGAAGTTGCGTGTCACCGGATCGGCGACGGGCACGACCGTCGACAGCGGCCCTTCCCAGTGCAGGCCGTGGACCTCATCGGAGGACAGGGATACGCGTGGCTCCGCCCCCAGACGCTCCGCGTAGCTGGCGGGCACCTCGATCTCGACCTCGAGCTCGGCCACCTCCACCGTGCTGACCACCGAAGCGCCGGAGGCCAGATAGTCGCCCGGCGCTGCGAGTCGACGAACGATGATGCCGTCGCGCGGCATCTTGAGCTCCATGCGTTCCAGCTCCGCCCTGCGGCGAGCCACCGTGGACTCCGCCACGCGTAGTCTCGCGGCCGCCACAACCACATCTTCCCTGCGCGTCCCCGCCTCGGCCAGCGCCAAGCTCGCGTTGGCCGCCGCCGCCCTGGCCTCGGCCCCCTTCTGCTCGGCCTCACGTCGATCCTGGTCCGAGCGAGAAAGAAACTCATCCTGCACGAGCTGGGCGCCCCGATCGACCTCGAGGCGGGCGAGCGCCAAGTCCGATTCGCGCTCATCCCGCTCCGCCTCCAGGCGGGCGATGACCTCCGGTCGCTCGCCCGCCTCCACCCGCTCATACTCGGCACGCACGAGGGTCAGGTTGGCTTCGGCCTCCTGAAGAGACAGCTCTTCGAGCCTCGCCGACAGCCGGGCGAGTACGGTCCCGGCTTCAACCCGATCACCGTCGCGCACCAGGAGCTCGACGAGCCTTCCTGCGCGCTCGAATCCGAGCTCCGCCGTCAGCGGCGCGCGCACGCTCCCGGTCAGCTCGACCTCGGGCACCAGGTCCCCGCGCTCCACCGCAGCGGTGGTGGCGGGCAGAACAAAGGGCGAGCGCCCGGGCCCCTCGGGTTCCGGCACAGGCTCGCGCCGCAACCATAGAACGGCGGCAGCTACGGCCGCCAGCCCTAGGAACACGCTGATCAAGCCACTGAAACGGCCCATGGAAGTGCTGAAAGGGGATCAGAAAGACAGAAGACGAGGCGCCAAGCGCTCGTCGCGGCCCAATCGGGGGAGGGGCCGGCGGGGCGCGGAGTCTACTGGAGCAGGGGGCTCACCCGAACCCGATGGCACGTGCTATCACAAGACCTACGCGAATGCCTGCCTCGCC
>CAYWNK010000236.1:0-9984 GCA_964459495.1 uncultured Planctomycetaceae bacterium | reverse complement strand
CACCCGCCCTCGATCAGTTGATTCGCCACCAGGAGGACGTCCGCCGTTTGGTGGCGTCCCTGCTCCGCGATGATCATGCGGCCGAGGACGTTGTGCAGGAAACCTGGTTGCGGGCCCTCGAAAAAGGGCCTCGCGACCCTGAACTGCTGGGGGGCTGGCTACGGGCGGTGGGCAAGCGGATTGCCTTGAATCGGCTGCGCGGCAACCGGCGCCGCGCTCGCCGGGAGGCGGACGCTGCGCGCACTGATCAGCTGCCTTCCTCAGAGGAGATCGCGGATCGCCTCGAGGTTCAGGCGCGCATGATGAAGGTTCTCGACGGCCTCCCGGTGGTGCATCGGCAGGTCCTGAGGGATCGCTATCTCGGCGCCCTGACCCCGACCCAGCTCGCAGCTCGGGATGGGATCTCGGTGGACACCATCAAGTCGCGCCTGGCACGGGCTAGGGCGGTTCTTCGTGAGCAGCTGGAGCGTGACGGTCTAGGGACCGATCAGCACTGGTCGGTGGCGGTGCTTCCGTTGCTCACGGCTCGTCCGGTGTCCTCGCTCGCTGCGGGGGCCTCCGCTGGGGCGGGGGCCTCCCATTCCCTGCTTGGATGGATACTCATGATGAAGAAGCTGGTATTCGGGGCGCTGCTCTGCGCCGGTGTGTTCTTGGCTTGGCGTTTGGTGAGTGTCGATCCGGATCCGGGGCCAGTGGGAGAAGCGGACGGTCTTGGGCTGGAACGGCAATTGGAGCCGCAAGAGCTGGAACCGAGGAATGAGACCGGATCGGTGGATTTGGCGGCGGCCCCGCTGGAGGATTCGGGGGGGCGATCCGACGTCGCTGGGGAGGGGAACCAGGTGCTCGCTCCCGAGCAGGCTTTGACCATTGCTGGGGTCGTGCAGATGGCGGATGACCGTCAGGACGAATTCCCCGTGATCACCTTCCGGCTGACGGTCCGTGAGGGCCTTCCCCCTGGGGGGGAGATCCTGGGCGAAAAGCGCCTGACCAACGGTTCCGATGGACGCTTCACT
This sequence comes from uncultured Planctomycetaceae bacterium, assembly GCA_964459495.1. Lineage (GTDB taxonomy): Bacteria > Planctomycetota > UBA1135 > UBA1135 > CAYWNK01. The sequence goes on along the minus strand of CAYWNK010000236.1, from coordinate 8,971 downwards.
TGGAGCCTCGAGGACCCCGATCGCACGGTTTCCGTGGCGATCGCCGCCGAGCGGATCGAGGGCTTCCATGTGGTGACGTACGAGCCGGTTCCGGTCATTCGGGGAGAGGGCTCTCCGGAGGCGCTGCAGGTGCTGGTGTTTCCGCTGGACGCGCGGGCGGTGGGGACGGTCCGCGGCGGCGGGAAGCCGCTGTCAGGCGCACGCGTCGAAGGGATGGCCGGCGCGGTCAAAACCGGCCCCGACGGGCGCTACTCGCTGCCGATCTTCAGCGGCATGGGCGAAACCCTGAACGCTGTGGGGGAAGGGTATGGCATGGGCCGCCAGAGCCCCGCCGCCGTGGCGGCAGGAGCGCAGGTGCAGGTCGACTTTGATCTGCCCCAGGAACTGCGGATCCGCGGCCGGGTGACCGATGCCTCCGGCGCGAGCGTGCCAGGGGCCGAGGTCTCGGTGTACATGGGTACTACGCTGCGCACGACAACGGACTCGACGGGTTCCTTCGAGCTGCGCGGCGCTCCCTGGAAGCAGGGATACGGTTGGCTCGTGCGGGCGGAGAAGGAGGGCTACGCGCTCGGGGGCGTAGCGACCCAGCGCAGCGAAGAACCCCGGAGCGAAGAGACGGTGGAGATCACCCTGACCCAGGGCGTGCGCGTGACCGGCCAAGTCCTGGATGGGAACGGCAAGCCTGCGGCCGGAGCGAGCTTGTGGTGCGGATCGAGTCCGAACGCCTGGAACCTGCTGCGCGGGTTCAGCGATGAAGCGGGGCGGTTCTCCTTCGACGGGGTTCCGGCGGAGGCCCTGTTGGTCGGTGCTGAAAAGGCGGGGTTTGCGTCGGTGCGGGAGAGCCTTGCACTCCCCGCGGACGGAGCCGACGCCCCCGAGATGCGACTGGTCCTGGGGAGGAGCCGAGAACTCCAGGGGCGGGTGGTGGACGGCTCGGGGGAACCGGTTGTGGGGGCCTACTTGGCCGCCGGGCTGAGCGGTGATCCCACGGGGGGGAACGCGATCAGCGACGGCGCGGGCGACTTTGTTCTCGCCCAGCTGCCGATCGGTCCCCTGCGGATCGAGATCTTCGGCAAGGGGCTGGTGCGGCAAAACCTCGAATTGCCCGCCGAGCTGCCGGCGGACTACGAGCTCGTGATCCCTGTCCAGCGCTCGAGCGGTTTGCGAGGTCGGGTTGTCGACGGGCGAAGCGGCGAGCCGATCGAGTCCTTCACGGTTCGCTTGGATGGGTCGAACCCATCCAAGAAGTTCCCGAGGCTGGACGGCTACCGGTCGGTGTGGGCCGATCCCGGCAGGACCTTCCAGTCCAAAGTTGGGGCTTGGTCGACGGGGGAACACGACAACTTTCCAGCGGGAGCCTGGATCGGTGTGATCGTGGAGGCTGACGGCTACGCTCCGCTCTTGATCCAGGATGTCCAGGTGCCCCCTGCCGGCAGCGAGGATGAGCTCCTGCATGCCCTGCTGCAGCCGGTGGATCTGGTTCTTCAGGTCTCCGACAAAGGGACGAACCAGGCGCTCGTCGAGCGTCGTGTCAACGTGCACCCGGTTCAGGACCCCTGGGAGAGTCAGGGCCGCTGGAGCGTGACCACCGATGGGTCAGGGCAGGCAGCCGTCGCCGACTTTCCTCCGGGGTCGATGTACGTCACGGTGCTGAGTCCGAACGGACTGGACTATCGCGCTGAGATGGTCGAGATCGAGGCTGGGGACGACGGTCGCCGGATCGAGATTCTGGTCCCCGGTGGAAGCCGGCTGGTCGGGACGGTCTCGATCCAGGGCCAGCCCCAGGTGGGTCGTCGGGTGGCGCTCTACGCGACCTCCGTGCCGGGCTTTTCCCAGGGCAAGGTCGAGGGCGTCACCGGTGCCGAAGGGGCCTTTCGCTTCGAGGGCATTCCCGCGGGGCAGTGGCGTGTGAGCCTGCTCGAGGGGGGCGGAGACTCCAGTGGCCTGGAACTCGCGCGGAGGGTTGAGGTCGCAGCGGGACTTGAGGAGGTCCGGATCGAGCTGCGTGCTGACGGCAATGCCAGCGTCGAAATCGTGGCCGCTCTCGCGCCGGACATGCTGCCGGGTGCACAGTACCTGCTGCGCAGCACGGGGGGCGGGCTGCAGTTTGGGGGGACGCTCGATCTCGACGGGGCGGCGCGCATCGACGGCGTACTCCCGGGGACCTATTCGTTGACCGTGATGCAGAGTGTTTGGCAGAAGGGAATGGGCTTTTCCGGCACTGTCGAGGTCGTGGTGAACGAGGGCGATCGTGTGGTGCCCGCCCCGATTGAAGTGAAGCTACAGGGGGACTGAGGGCACGGAGACGGAGGTACGGAGGCCGTAGCTCCTTGCGAGCGGCCTGCCGCATCCCCAGACTTCAGCGCATCCATGGATGCACGCACCCTTGAGCCCCTGCCGTACGCCCGGCGACTGGCCGATTGCCTCGCGGAACACGAGCCAGCGCTGTGGGCGCGGTTGACAGCGCCCGAGGGGCGGGTCGCGGCGAGCGAGCGCGCGCGGCTTGAGCTGCTACGGGACGCCGCCGACTGGGAGGACGGCGGCGAGGCGGCGGTGAACGAGGAGGCTGAGCAGGCCAAGCGCGCGCTGGGCCTCGAATCCCTGCCGGTTGTGATGTATCGATCGGTCGGCGAGGCGCCAAGCGGCGCGCGCTTGGTGTATCTGCCGGAGGCGGCTCATCTCGTGCTGGATCCGGTGATGACCCTCGCGCTCGAGCCGGAGCAGAGGGTTGCGATCTTCGGCCGCGAGCTCGCCCGGCACCTGCTGCTGACCGTCGAGGACGGACGCTACGGGGCGCTGGAGGGGCTGGCGCCGCAGGTGAGCGACCGGGTCCAGCTCGACGCTGCCCAGGAGCGCACGATTCAGCGGCTGCACGTGTTCCAGGAACTCTTCTGTGATCGCGGGGCGGCGCTCGCTGCGGGCTCTGCGGAGGCTGCGTTGGGGCTCATCGATCAAGCCGACGCCGGGTCCGGCGGACTGCGCAAGCAGGCGTTGGAGCTGTGGTGGGATGAGGGTACGGGGGCAGAGCGCCAGGTGGCTGAGCTGGTCAAGGGCGAGCTGGACCTGGACGCGCTCGACTACGTGGACCAGGTCGAGCTCCAGGGCCTAACCCGCCGTTGGCTGGCCCTCGTGGTGCAGCCCGCCTGGATGCGCAGCGACCCGATTCTCGGCCACTGCCGGCAGATGTTCCCTGGCTTTGCCGGGGGGCCGCTGCCGGAAGAGGAGGACGTGGACGACAGCTTGGTGATGGCTGAGGTGCGCGGCACGCTTCCGCAGCTGGAACCCTATTGGGTGAGCTTGCTCCTGGACCTTGCGGTCGCCGATGGGGCGCTTGGGGACGCGGCGCTGGTGCGTGGGATGCAGGTGGCCGACGGAGCTGGCCTGCGGGACGAACTCGAGACGATGGCGCGGGAGGAGCTGGGCCTGGGTGTCCAGCTCGTGCAGGACCTGTGGCGGGACCGTGAAGCGCTGATCGCTGCTAAGGAGCAAGGCTGATGAATCAGGACTATCGCATCGGCGCAAGCGGTCGACTAGGACTCGCTTGGATGGAGGCCGCGGGGCAGCGCGGCCCTATGGCAACCGGGGATCTGGTGGGCGTGCTGCTGCCGCTCTTCGAGCAGGTCGCCGAGTGTCACGAGCAGGGCCGCGTGGCTCCCTTGGTCGGACTGCATAGCCTGGGGCTAGACGGGGGGCGGCTTTGGTTCCCGATGCAGGCTGCCCAGGCTCCGAGCGAGGCGTCGGAGGCATTGGCGCGGGTCGCGCCGAAGCAGGGCGCGCTGGCGGTGGTCGGACGCTTCGTTCAGGGCTCGGACGGGCTGGTGAGCCTGGAGGTCCAGGAGGAGGGCGAGGCGATCAGCGCGCCCGTCTACTGTCCCGGCTGGACCACGTGGGAGCGGGAGCTCGGGCACCACGACGCGCTCGTCGACGTTCTGCTGTGTGGGCAGCTGCTCGGTGCGTTGGCCTGTGGGCTGGACCTGGGAGCCGAAGACGGGCTGCGCGAGTTCGCTGGCCTACGGGGCAATCTCTTCGCCGCCAATCCGGATCTGCATCCGGTCGTGGCCAAGCTCATCGTGACGATGACCGAGGTCGACCGGCATCGTCGCGTGCAGGACATGCGTGCGTGCGCCGAGACGCTGCGTTTTCATCGGCGCGTCGGCGGGAGCCTCGAAGCCGGTGGCGAGCTGCCGCGCATCGGTGGCGATGAGGAGCCGGAGAGCGCCCGGGATCGCATCCTTGGGGCCCTGCGCGAGCGCCTGTTCGAGATCTCGAGGCGCAACCGGCTGCTGTACTTCCGGCCTACGCTCTCGGCGGTGGATCTCACCGCGGCGTCGGTTCCGGTGCTCGTGGATCCTTCCCACGTGGACCCCGCCGGGCTCTGCACCTGGGGCGGGATCGAAGCTCGCTTGGTGGAGGGCAAGCAGCTGGACCTCGTCGAGCTGTTGCGCTTCGAGGACGCGCCCTACCTGCCGGGGCAGCTCGATCGAATGCGCGCGGAGGATCGCCGCCACCGCAGCGAATACGGCTTGTCCCAGCTGCGCCTCTGCCCGGCGATGCTGCGCTGGCACGACCTCAAAGGCGAGATGGATGAGCGCATCACCTCGCCGCTGCTACTGCTACCGGTGGCGCTTGAACGCACCAAAGGCGTTCGCGATCGCTACGTGCTGGTGCCCTCGGGAACCGTGGCTGAGGTCAACCCGGTGCTGCGGCATCATCTGGGGATCCTCTATGGCATCGACCTGCCGGCGACCGTCGACCTGGCCGATACGTCTCTGCACGATCTGCACGTACACCTGGAGCAGCAGATCCTGGCCAGTGAGCCAGGGGTCACGCTGCGCCGCATCGACCGGCCTGAGATTCAGCTCGTGCACGCGGCGGCCCGCAAGCGCCTCGATCAGTACCGTCGGCGCAGCGGTCCTGTCGAGCGCGGGCTGCGCCAATGGTCGGACATGGGCTACAGCTACAAGCGCGAGCGTTTCCAGCCCCTAGGCCTGCAGATCTTCGCGCGCCGGGTGCAGCCGGCAGCTTGGCGAACGCCCGAGCCCCTGGCGCTTCCTTCGGTGGATTCTTCGGAGATCCAAGCCATCGCCGAGGAGCAGCCGACGAGCTACACCCTGGAGCGCAGCGCGCCCGGGAACCCCTACTCCTGGGATTTCGACCTTTGCGCGGTCACTCTTGGGCACTTTCATTACCGGCGGATGTCGCTTGTGCGCGACTACGAGCAGCTCCTTGGCGGCGACGCTCAGGTGAGTTCGACCTTTTCCCAGCTGTTCACCGAGGCGCCCCGGGAGCCCGAAAGCACGACCGTGGAGGCCGGCGATGGACAAGGCGAGAGCCCGCTCGATCCCGGCGCTGCGATGCTGGTCGTCCCCGCGGACCCCACCCAAGCGGCCGCGGTGGCGCGGGCGCGGGGCAGGGAGAGCTTCATCATTCAGGGGCCCCCCGGCACCGGCAAGAGCCAGACGATCACCAATCTGATCGCGGACCGCGTCGCGGCGGGGGGACGGGTGCTCTTCGTGTGCGAGAAGCGCGCGGCGGTGGACGTGGTCTACAGTCGTCTCGTGGCGAGCGGCCTGGGGCCCCTGTGCTGCTTGATCCACGACAGCCAGGGGGACAAGAAGGCCTTTGTCCACGAGCTGCGGGACACCTACGCCGAGCTGCTGGAGGGGGCGGGGGAGCTACCGAATGCCCGCCGCCAGCGAACGCGAATCGTGCATCGGGTGGAGGCCGGTGTGGAGCGCCTGCGCTGGCTGGGCCGAGCGATGACGGCCCCGATGGGGAAGGGCGGTCCGGCCTTGCGCGGTTCCATAGGAGAGCTAAGCGCAGTGGAGAACGTGCCGGCGTTCGAGTTTGACGAGGCGGCTTCGTTTCCGTCCCTGGCTGCCTTCGAACGCAGTGAAGCCGCTCTGCGCGAACTCGAGACCCGCGTGGCCGGCCTGGGCCGCGCGCGCTGCTGGGGCGAGCACGGGCTGCGCCATTTGCATCCCAAGCAGTTGCGCGGTGAACGCGTGATCGGGACTGCCCGCGAAGCGTTGCAGGCCTGCACGGCTGCACATGAGGGACTCGAGCCGGCGATGGACTGGCTCGAAGTCGATGGGGCAAGGATCCCCGAGCTGGCCGCGGTCTTTGCCCACGCTTGCCGGCTCGAACCGCTCGCCAATCACGGGGCCCTCGGTCTGCTCGATCCCACGAGCGAAGTGTCGGCGGCACTGGAGCGTTTGACCGCCGAACGAGCCGCGCTTCAAAAGGCGGTGGAGCAAGCGCACACCCTCACCGACCGTTGGCGCGATCCCTTCGAGGAACGCGACCTCGCAGACGTAAGGGGCCTCGCCGAACGGGTGGAAGGGGCCTGGTACCGCTTCGTACTTCCGAGCTGGTACGGGCTTCGGCGCCGCATGCGGGAGCGCTACGACCTGGCGGCGCACGACGTGCAGCCGGAGTTCCGGCGTCTGCTGGCGGAGCTCGCCCAGCGCTACGCGGCCGAAGCTGCGCTGCGCTCCCATGACGAGGCCCAGGAGGGACGCTTCTTCCCTGTGCCCCAGGGCCAGACTGCGACGGGGGTGGTGGCCGAACTGCGGGTGGCGGGGGGAGATCTCTCCGAATTCGCGGCGCGACTCCACGAACGTGCGTGCGGTCCGGATGCCGCGGAGGTGGTGCTCCGTGTGGCCGCAGCGGCCGAGCGCTATGACGCGCTCCGGGACGGCATCGAAGGGTTGCTGCGCGAGCCGGAGTCCTACACCTGGGGCGATCTACCCGTCAGGCTGGGCGAGCTAGGGGGCGCGCTCGAGGATCTGCCCGAGCTCCTTCCGGCTCTGCAGTCCATCGAGGACGGGGCGGTTCTTGATCTGATGAGCACCCAGCCCTGGACGGTGGACGAGCTACGCGCGGCGCTGTTGCAGGCCGGCGTGGCCGGCGCCCTGCGCGCGGAGGCGGATCTCGAGCGCTTCGACGGTGAACAGCTCGATGGGCTGTTGAGCGAGCTAGATCAGCAGAGAACCAAGCAGCTGGACGCGAACGCGGCGCTTGTGGTGGAGCAGGTGCGCGCGCGCTTTGCGGAGAACGTGGCGCGTTCGAGTCAAGCAGGCAAGGCTGATTCTCCAGAGGAGGAAGACTGGCGCAAGCGCTACAAACGCGGACGCAAGGAGCTGGAGCATGAATTTGGAAAGGTGATGCGCTACCGCGCGATCCGCGATTTGGCGGCGGGCGATTCCGGCGCCGTGCTGCGCGATATCAAGCCGGTGTGGCTGATGAGCCCACTGTCGGTGTCGGACACCCTACCCTTGGACGAGGACCTCTTCGATCTCGTGATCTTTGACGAGGCCAGTCAGATTCCGCTCGAGGAGGCGGTGCCCACCCTGTTTCGGGGCGACCGCTGCGTGGTTGTGGGGGACACGATGCAGCTCCCGCCGACGGACTTCTTCTCGGCGCGGCGCAAGGAACCCAACGAGATCGGCGGAGACGATGGCAGCGAGGCCATCGGTGCGGCGCTAGCTTCGGCGAGTTTCCTCGATCACGCCGACCAAAGCCTGCGCAGCGTGCGGCTCGGCTGGCACTACCGTTCGCGATCCGAGGCGCTGATCGATTTTTCCAACGCTGCCTTCTACGAGCGCGATCTGATCACGGTGCCGGGCACTGAACCCATGGAGCCGCGGCCGGCGATTCGTTGCGGGGACCTGGGCGCACTGGACGGTGCGGAGGCGGCCCGGAGTACCCTGGATCGCGCGGTGTCTTTCCATCACCTGCCGAACGCCGTCTACGAATCGCGCCGCAATGGGGACGAGGCGCGTTACATCGCGCACCTGGTAGCGGGGCTGCTCGAGCAGGCGCCGGAGCTTTCCATCGGCGTCGTCGCGTTCTCCGAGGCCCAGGCCGGGGAGATCGAGGATGCGATGGGGGAGCTCGCGGTGGATCGCCCGCTGCTGCGGCGCGCGCTCGACGGGCCCGAGGAGATCGAGGGCGAACCCACCCCTGAGGGGCTGTTCCTCAAGAACCTGGAGAACGTCCAGGGGGACGAGCGGGACATCATCGTGCTGTCGGTGTGCTACGGCCCGAATGCGGCCGGGAAGATGCGGATGCACTTTGGTCCAATCAACCAGGGCGGCGGCGAGAAGCGCCTCAACGTGGTCTTCAGCCGGGCCCGGCAGCACATGGCCGTGGTGTCGAGCATCGAGGGCGAGCGAATCACCAACGACTACAACGACGGTGCGCTGTGCCTGAAACGTTATCTGCGTTACGCGGCCGCGTGCTCGGTCGGGGACCAGGAGGCCGCGGCGCGGGTGCTGGCGGAGTGCAGCCCGCAGCGCGCCCTGGAGGGAGGCGCCGGATCGATGGATGGAGTCGTGATCCAGGTCGTGGGCTGGCTGGAGGCCGAGGGCTGGTGTGTGGATCGCTCGGTGGGGCGCTCGGCCCTACGGGTGGACCTGGCCGTGCGTGCTCCCAGCGAAACGGAGTACCGCCTGGCCGTGCACGTGGATACCGAGGCCCACTATGCGGCTCCCGATTTGATCGAGCAGTACTGCCACCGTCCGGGCGTGCTGCGCGGCTTTGGATGGAAGCAGCTACGGGTTCTTGGCGTCGACTGGTTGGCCGACCCGAGCGCCGTGCAGGACCGCCTGCGCGCAGCCCTAGGGCCCTTGCCGTCGCAGGCTTAGGGATGCGCAAAACCTTCCAGCAAACACCGAGGCCGCAGACGGCGAACCGCCCACGGCCTCGGATCTTCGCAGGGAAGACCGACTCGACACCGTGGCCCCCCCGGGCGCGGCACCGAATCGCAGAGCAACTGCTCCAAGGCCAAATTACGGCCTGCGGCGCGGATTCCTGGAGGGGCATTTCAGGGCTTCTCCAAGTTGGGTGCTTCGTGGGACAGAAGGGGCCAAAGTGGTCCCGCAAGGGGGAGCGTGGGTGTCGGCCTTGAAACCTAGGGGGGCTTTGGAGGGCTTTGTGTACACGCTCGGCGCGCTGGCGTGTGTGGCGC
>CAYWNK010000235.1:0-10005 GCA_964459495.1 uncultured Planctomycetaceae bacterium | reverse complement strand
CCCCACACCAATCGACCGCAGCCCCACCAACAACAGCCCCGGCTCCATCACCCCAAAGCGCGCATACACCCGCTCCCCATCCGGAGTCCAGCGGTGCTCAAGAATCCGATCCCCACCCGAAAGGGGGCCAAGGTGCTCGATCCGATCCCCTCCCGTCGGCACGTCGCTCGCAAGAATCCTCCCCAGTGGCTCAGGCGCCATCCCCGCCACGTAGCCCAAGCGTTCACCACCGGGCGCCCAGCTGTAGCTTGCAAATTCCCGCACATCCTCCGCGGGTAGATCGATACGAGAGATCGGCACCCGTTCCGTGCCGTCAGGTCGCACCGACCAAAGCACGCTCGCGCCTGCCGCCTGGGAGCGATACGCCACGAACTCTCCGCTCGGCGACCAGCGCAGATCGAGGGCTTGATGATCGCCCGAGATCGTGACGCTCGCGACTCCACCAGCATCGCTGACGCGCAGCTCGGGATCTCCGAAACCGTAGCCCGCGATGAACGCCACCTGCGTCCCGTCAGGGCTCCACGACCAAAGGGGTCGAATGGTGCTGATGTTGTCCTGCGACAACAGAACGCTCGTGCCCCCTGGCTCAGTGACATACAGGCGGGTCGTTCCGGCGCTCGCATCCAGCGCCACGTAGGCCAGCTGATCCGCCACCGGGCTCCAATGAAACACGGCCGGCACAGAGCCAGGGAACACATTGGCCAGGTCGGAGGCCAGCAGCTCGAGATCGCTGCCGTCAGGCCGCACGACAAAGAGGTCGTTGTCCACGGTGAACGCGATCCACTCACCTCCCGCCGACCACTGGAAGGTGTCGTCCACGCTCGCGCCGGTTCCAGCCCCCAGGGAGAGCTCCACCAGCCCGGTCCCGTCGCGATCAACGGCGAGCAGGCGATCCGTCCCCGTCTGCGCCTCCCGCAACCGGAAGGCCACGCGCTGGGAGTCTGGACTCCAGCGATACGGCTCGTCGCCGGGCTCCAGGGGGACGTATCCAACGGGCCGCACCAAGACGCTGTCCGTCCCGTCTGAATTGACCATGGCCACCCCAACCACCCCCCCGTTGAGACTGGCGCCGAACGCGATCGCGGAGCTGTCGGGGGACCAAGTGATCGGACCAATCCCATCGATCGCCAGGCCCGAGGCCTCAACAATCGAGCCCCCGTCCTGGTCGAGAATGTAGATGCCACGGAACAGCTGGACGTCGTCCAGGCCCTCGTAGGCCATGTGGGCACCGTCCGGCGCGAGGGCCGAGCTCAACACCTGAACGCCAGCCGGCGACAAGGCCACCGCGCTGGCCGTGCTCTCCCCCGCGGTGAACACCTGCGGGCCCGCGAGGTTCACCAGGTTGGTTGCTAACATCAGAGAGCTGCCGAAGGGCCCTGAAGTACCGCCCCCCGGTCCAGTGCCGTCGAGCAGGGTGATCTCCGCCAGGGACTGAACCCCGAGTGAGCCGAAACTTGGAGCCGACAGCTGAAGCAGAATCGTCTCGCTGATCTCGGGGATGTTGTCATCCACTGGAACCAGGATTAGATCGACGCCCAGCGATCCTGCGGGAATGGTAACCGTCGTTCCGCCCACGACCTCATAGTCAGCGGCAACAACGCCGCTGCCGTCCGACGCGCTGCCGCCGAGCAGGATGCTGAATTGGATCGGCACATCTGCCGTCTTGTCGAGCACGATCGGCACGCCAATCGACGGTGCTGCTTCCGTCTCGAGGAGGCTATCCACCCCAAAACCGAGGACAGGGGGCTCGTTCGCCCCTGAGCCACCGCCGTCGCTGGAGGAACTGCAGCCGAGCAGGCCGGTGGCGATGAGCACTGCGGGAACGAGCGCGGAACCGATCAACGAACGCTGAACGGCAGACTTCAGGGACTCTACATGGGCGAGCATGGTTTCCTTGGGTACGAACGACGAGGCAAGCGCTGAGCCACGATTCGAGGGCAATCCGAAGGCACTCAGTCCGTCGGAGATTCGCTTCCAGCACCCACGGAGGATAAGGCTTGGCCCGCAAGACGCCAAAGCGTCGCAATCAGCGCAGGAAATATTCTACCACGACCCCGCTACCGGCATGCAGGTTGCTGGTGGGCTCGATCACCGGGGCCTGGCCATCCAGCGGCGCCAGGCGAACCGCGCTTAGAAAGCTCGCCCCAACAGAGACACCGATCCGCGCGGAAAGGCGCTGCCCGTCCGCCGACCAACGGTGCTCGAGGATGGTCTCCGCCAGGGGCAAGGGGCCCAAGTGCACGACGCGATCTCCGCCCTGGGGCAGGTCGCTGGCAAGCGAACGTCCGTTCCCCAACGGCTGCTGCCCGGAGCTGTAGCTCACGCGATCCCCCAGCGGAGACCATCCGTAACTCGAGTAGGAAAGCAGATTCTCAGGCAAGGCGCCTCCGAGAGAGATCCGTTGACGCCCCAGCCCATCCGCGCGACCGGACCACAGCGCGGCAAACTCGCCGTCCTCCGCCCGGTAAGCCACGTACTCCCCTGCGGGCGACCAGCGCAGGTCGAGGGCATCGTGATCCCCCGAGACCACCGCGAAGCCAGTCCCGTCCGCCTGCGCCACCCGAAGGACCTGCCGGTCCTCGCCGTGCTTGGCGATGTAGGCCACCTGGGCCCCGTCGGAATTCCAAGACCAGCGCGGCTGGATGTCCGCGGTGCTGCCGAACGACAGCAGCTGCGGCGGCCCTCCCGGAACCTGCGATGCGAACAGGCGCAGGAAACCGAGCCGTGCATCCAGGCCGACGAACGCGATCTGCTCCGAGTTCGGGCTCCAGAGGAAGTTGTAGGGGTTGGAGAACGGTTGAACGTCGACCAGATCAGAGCCCACCAGCTCCAAACCGCTGCCGTCCCCGTTCACCGCGTAGAGGTCAGACCCCGCCTGGAACGCCAGGCGAGAACCATCGGGCGACCATTGGAAGTTCTCCTCCACACCGAGACCCGGTGCAAGCCCAGATGAGAGTTCCAGCAGCTCCGTGCCGTCCCGGTTCACCCCGAACAGGCGAACCGGGCCAAGCCCAATCGGCTTGGAAAGAAACGCGATCCGCTGCGAGTCGCTACGCCAGCGGTAGGGTTCGGAGAATTCCTGAGGAATGCGGTGCCCGGGGACGCGAACAACAACGAGGTCGCTGCCATCCGGATCCAGCATTGCCATCCCTGCGTGCCCGGCCGCGAAGAACGCTTCCGCGAAAGCCAGCACGGCGCCATCGGGTGACCAGGCCAATGGGGCACTCCCATCCACCGCCAGGCCCGATGCCTCGAAGATCGGGCCGCCGCTCTTGCGGAGCACGAAGACGCCAGCGTCGAAGCCCACAGAACCCTGGTACGCCAGATGCTCGCCACCGGGAGCCAGCGTAGGGTGAGCGACCTCAACGCCGGCGGGTGTGAGCGCCATCGTGATCCCCGCCCCATCGCTAGCGCTGTGCAGCTGGCGGATCGTCGAAGGATCGAGGTCATCGTAGGCGCTGAGCAGAATTGACCCGAGGGGAATCGAGGACCCACCGCCGACCCCGGGCACGTCCAGCAGGACAACCGTTGCGCTCGACTGCCCCCCCAGGCTCCAGTCGCGATCAGTATCCGGCGACAGAAGCTCCAGCGCGATGGTCTCGCTGATCTCGACGAGGCTGTCCTCGAAAGGCAGCAGGATCAGCTCGGCCTGCAGCTCCCCCGCGGGGATCACGACTCGACTGTCTCCAAGCACCACGTAGTCTGCCCCTGATCCGCCGCTGAACCGCGTTGCGCTGCCCCCCAGCTGAACCTCGACCTCCACCGGCTCCGGGGCGACGCGGTCGAGCAAGACCGGCACTCGAATTTCCTCCGCGGCCTCATTTTCGAAGATCTCGGTGACCCCAAAGCTCAAGGTCAACGGTACCTGGCCCGGGGGGCTGGGCTCCGAGCTCGAGGAGCTGCAGCCCAGCAAACTGGAAGCCAGCAGCATCACCAGCGGAAGGGAACCTGGGTCGAAGCGGCGAGAGAGCATGGAAAATCGGGCCCTGGAGCAGAAGAATTCGAGCAACGCACGCGGGCCAGACGGCCCTCCATGTTAGCTCAGCCTTTCCAGCCGGTCACACCGTTAGAATCCTCGCCCATGTCCCCCACCCGCAACGACGGTCAGGCCCCGCGCCCCTGCGCTTCTGGCCTGGCGCATCGGCCGGTGACCGAGGTCAAGCATCTCGACCATGTCCTCCAGCAGTGCCTGCCCAGCTTCGGCGGTGCCTACCTGCGGCGTGTCTTTGACCTGTTGGATGAGGCGATCGGTAAGGGCGTGCCCATGACGCTTGCCGTGGCGGGACCGGTGACGGCTTCTGGGCAGCACCTGGCCTGGCTGAACCCCCTGCTGGACACGGGCTGGTTCTGCCTCGTTTCGACCACCGACGCGGTCTGCTACCACGACGGGCATCGCAGCCTGCCCGGCGCCGACGATCATCCCTTCCACGAGGTGCCCATCTTCGGTGACGACGGAGCACTTCGGGATGAGCGCACGATTCGCATCACCGACATCGGCTTCGACGAAGACGTACTGCTCGAGCAGGACGACTTCCTCACCGGCTGCCTGCTCGGGCCCGAGTTCCAGCGCTCGATGACGGGCACCGAGATGCGCAACCTGCTGGGCGCGCGCTACGCGATCCAAGAGAAGAAGGTCGGCGCGCCCGAAGGGCTCATGGCCCTGTGCCAACGCAAGGCGATCCCGGTCTTCGTCGGCGCCCCCGCGGACGGCTCGGTGTTCCTCAACTCGATGAAGCTCTGGGCCCTCGCCCGTGCCCGCAGGCTCGACTACGCATTCCGCCTCGACCTGCATGAGGAGGTGTTCGAAAGCTGCGCCTACCATCTCTGGGGCCAGCGCGACACGAGCACCGGCGGCATCGGCACACTGGTGCTGGGCGGCGGCGTCCCCAAGAACTTCAACCTGCAGCCCGAGCCCGCGCTGAGCCAGATCCTGGGCTTTGAAGAGGTCCAGGGCTACCTGTACGACATCCAGATCACAAGCGCTCCGGTGACCGACGGCTCCCTCTCTTCCTGCCCTCCCGCTGAAGCGGTGACCTGGGGCAAGGTCGACAAGGACGTGTACCGCAGCACCACCGAGTCCCTCCAGGCCGACTACTCGATGGTGATGCCGTTCCTGGCCAAGGCGCTGCTCGACAAGCGCGCGCGCCTTGCCCATCTTCAGGCCGAGCTCGGTGCCGAGACGCTGCTCGAGCGCCACCCTGAAGCCGCCGGCTATCTGCGCGACGAGGCCGGCTACCGGCTGTTCGAACAACGCGAACGGCTGCTCACCCAACTGCACACCGAGCTGGATGCTCGCTCGGACGATCTCACGTCGGACGCCCAGCGCTCCGCTGCCACCTTGACCCCCAACCGCTGATTCCTGCCACCATGACCGACGAGCCCGAAAAAGAGCTGCCCCCGTTTGTGATCGAGGGCGCCCGCTCCAGCCGCTCCAAGTGCAAGACCTGCCGCAAGGCCATCATGAAGGAAACCCTGCGGCTGGGCATTCTGGTCGAGGGTCCCTACGGCATGGGGCACATGTGGCACCATCTCGAGTGCGCCGCCAAGAGCCAGTTCCCCGCCGTCGAAGAGGCCTACCAGATGCAGGCCTGGACCTTCGCCAAGGAAGAGCCCGACGACATTCCCGACCTCAAGGACCTCGTGCAGCTGGCGGAGGAAGCTGCCTCCAAGAAGAAAGAGAAGAAGGAGATCCCCTACGCCGAGGTCGACCCTTCGGGTCGGGCCAAGTGCAAGCACTCCGGGGAGCCGATCCCCAAGGGCGGCCTGCGCGTGGTCCTCGGTCGCGCAGTGACCTTTGGAAGCCAAACCCGCACCACCCCCATCCAGGTGCTGCCCGAGCACGTGCTCGATGCGCTGGCCCAGGAGGACTCCGCCACTGAAGAAGAGGGCTTTGTCGAAGCCCTGCGCCAGAACTCGAAGGACCTCGAACCGGCGCAAATCGAAGCACTTCTTGAACTGATCGGCCCCCTCCCCGAGGCCTAGGAAGGCAGGCAGCGGCAAGGGGGGCAACGGGGCCTCAAAATCGGCGACTTGCGGTACGCTACGGTTGGCCCTTCGGGACCCGCCTGCACGCACCCGACCTCGCCGATTATCATGACCCGAAACATCCTCTCGCTCCTCGGCCTCGTCGCTCTGCTTCCGAGCGCGGCCAGCGCCCAGTTTTCGTTCGTCGAGGTGACCGCAGAACTCGGCCTGGAGTTCCCACTCGCATCGTCACCCGGCCCCGGTTCCGCCGTCGCCGACTACAACGGTGATGGCTGGCCGGACATCATTCTGTTCGGCATCGACAACTCGCCCCCGCGCATCTACCGCAACAACGGCGCGCTGATCCAGGCCGGCATGGCTGGACGCTGGTTCCAGGACTTGAGCCACGCGCTGCTGCCCAAGGACTGCCCGCCCAGCAGCATGGGCATGATGATCGACGTGGACAATGACGGCGACCCCGACATGGTCTTCTCGCGTCTCTGGCCCGATCCCATCACCGGGGAAGCGAACGAAACACTCTGCAGTTTCCACTGGCTGGAGAACCGCGTCTCCGAGGGCGAGGGCTTCGTCGATTCCCCCACGAACAGCCGGGCCATGGGCGCGGACATCGACCGCGCGAGCGGCTTTGCGGCCGCCGACTGCGACGTCGATGGCGACCTTGATGTCATCTTCTTGCACAACGGCCCGAACGGCACCCAAGCCGGCGGCATGGGTTTCTACCTGCGCAACGAAGGCGGCTCCTTCTCCGACCAGAGCGCCATCTTCGGAGCCGACATCACGACCCCCAACCGCTACTTCACCCCCGTGCTTGCGGACTTCAACGGAGACCTGCTCCCCGACCTGCATGTGGCCATCGACTTCTACCGAGACTTCCACTGTCACAACATCGGCGGCGGGGTGTTCCAGGACGTATCGCAGGCGGTCGGCGTGAACAGCACGAACGCCGATATGGGGCTTGCCGTCGGCGACCCCGACAACGACGGCGACTTGGACATGTACTCCACGAACATCAACATCGGGGTCATGTACATCAATGACGGCACCGGCAATTTCAGCAACCAAGCCGGTCAGCGCGGCGTGCAGAGCTGGGGCCAGCAAACCCTGGTCGGCTGGGGCACGGCCTTCGCCGACCTCGACCTGGACGGCGATCAGGACCTGGCCTTCGTCGGCTATGGCCAAGGCGTGGGCCGCCTCTACGAGAACGACGGCACCGGCTATTTCACCGACCAGAGCATGGGGAGCCCGACCGTCCAGATGTCCGGCCATGGCCTGATCCCCTTCGACTACGACCGCGACGGCGACCTGGATCTCTTCATCGTCCGCAAGGCCATGGCCTCGATGGCGATGTACGAGAACCTGGCCGCGGACGGCGGCAAGCACTGGCTCCAGGTCAGCCTGGTGGGCGACGACAGCAACAGCGCTGGCGTCGGCGCGCGCATCGAGCTCACCCTCGATGACGGGAGCCAGCAGACGCGCCACGTCATGCACGGCACCTCGTTCCGCTCGGCGCTCGACACCAAGGTGCACTTCGGCCTGGACGACTTCGACACCGTGCGGCGCCTGGTCGTGCGCTGGCCCTCGGGCCAGGTCACCGAGCTCGCCGGCGTGGAAGCCGACCGTCACTTGGAGATCGCCGAGTAGGCTCCGGCCCGGGGCCTACCAGAATGGACCGCGGCCGGGTTCGAGGCGCTCCGCCTCGACCCGGCCGCCGTTCATTCCGTGCCACAGGCCCGCCGCCTTGGCCATCACGCCCTTCGCCTGCCCGCTCACCAGTCCGGCCGCGAGCGCGGGCGCGAGGCTCGCCACGTCGAACCACCAGAAGCGCAGCCAGGCCCGGGTGTCGCCGTACTCGCGCAGGAAGCGCACCGAGTTGACGGCCTGCATGTACTTGCGGCGCGGGCTGTAGCCGCCGCCGGTCGAGCTCGAGGGGTGGTGCACCGCCGACGCGGCCCCCACCGAAACGCACTCCCAGCCGGCCTTGCGCAGCCGCAGGCCCAGCTCGACGTCCTCCATGTAGGCGAAGTAGTCCGCCCGTAGGCCGTCCATCTGCCGCCAGGCCTGGGAGCGCACGCACAGCGCCGCGCCCACCACGTAGTCCACCGTCTGACGCTCGTTCCAGGGCGGACCATCCGGGCGCCCAAAGCCCAGCAGCGTCGAGATGTTCTGCGCGTGGTCCAAGCGCCCGCCGGCCGCCCATATGCGCACGGGCTCCCCGGGCAACAGGAGCCGCGGCCCACAGGCGCCGGTGCGCGGGTGTGCGTTCAGCTCGGCGATCAACAGGTCCAGCGCAGCGCGGCCCAGCTCGAGATCGTTGTTGAGCAGCAGCAGCGCCTCGGCCCCGGCCGCGAGGGCGTGGGTCGCACCGCGGTTCGCCGCCTCGCCGAAGCCGAGGTTCTCCCCCATGCGCAGCAGGGCAGCGGCGGGAAACTCGGCCGCGATCCGCTCGGCCGACCCGTCGGTCGATCCGTTGTCGACGACCACGATGTTCGCAGACTTCACGCCCGCTGCCTGGGCGGCCGCCAGGCAGCGCAGGTTCCAGTCGCCGCCGTTCCAGTTGACGACCACGGCCCAGACCGCGCCATGATCCAGGGGGGCGTTCATCCCTGGTCGGCCTGCTCGGGGCTAGGCCCTGCGGGGCCGGGCTTCTTCTTGGTGCCCGTCTTTTTCTTGACGACCTTGCGCTTCTTGGCCCGGGGCTTGCGCTTCGTCCCGCCGCTGGACAGGGCGTCCCCTTCGCCGGTTTCCAGCACCTTCGCGCGCACCTTTCCGGCACCGAGCAAGGTCTCCAGTTCCGCGCCGACAGCCACATCATCCGCCGTGCGCAACACCGTCCCGTCCGCCAGGCGTGTGATCGAGTAGCCGCGCCCCAATACCGCCAGCGGCGAGACCGCGTGGAGGCCGCGCTCCAGCACGTCGAGGGCCGCCGCCCGCCGGGTACCGGCGCCCTCGGCCCCAGCGGGCATGCGTTCCGCCGCCCCCTCGAGCCGCAGCGCACGCAGGTCGCGCGCCGCCATCGCCGCCCGGGGCAGCCGCTCGGCCAGGGCCTCGAGGCGGGCGCCGCTGCGCTCCAGCCAGGCCGCCGGGGATCGCCGCGCTAGGGCCGCCGAAGCGCGCAGAAGCCGCTCGCCACCGGCCTGTCCCTGCACCCGGTAGGCCACCTGCATGCGCTTGTACAGCCGGGCGAGGGTCTCCTCGCGTTCGCGCACCGGACGCGCTCCGTCGACCAGGTGGGGCCGGCTCGCGACCGCCTCCAGGCGCTGGGCACGCTGGTCGAGCACCCGATCGATCGCGCGCCCCAGGTAGCCCGCCGCGCGCTCGAGGGACTGTTCGAGCTGCGCCCGGTCGGGCAGCACCATCTCGGCTGCATTCGTCGGGGTGTGCGCGCGGTGATCCGCCACCAAATCCGCCAGGGTCGTGTCGGTTTCGTGCCCGACCCCGGAGACGATCGGCACAGAACAGCGCCAGATCGCCTCGGCAACCGGCAGCTCGTTGAAGGTCCAAAGATCCTCCAGGCTTCCCCCGCCGCGCACGACGCAAATCACGTCGACGCCCGAAGCATCCAGATCCGCGATCGCGCGGGCGACCTCTGCCGCCGACCCTGGGCCCTGAACGCGGGTGTGGCGCAGGCGCAGGGGATACGAGCGAAAGCGCAGCGTGCGCGTGCGCAGAAAATCCCGCAGGGCGTCCGCGTCGCGACTGGTGACCACCCCGACCACGCGGGGCAGCGCAGGCAGTGGCCGGCGGCGCTCGAAATAGCCGCGCTCGCGCAGCTCCGACTTGAGAACTTCAAGCCGGGCCAGCAGCTCGCCCATGCCGCGCGGTTCGACCCGATCGACGATCAGGCTGTAGCTCCCCCGGGGCTTGTACACATCGATGGTGCCGTGGCAGACCACTTGGCGCCCTTCGACCAGGCGCTGGCGCACCTCTGGGTTGACCCGGCTGCGCCACACCGCGCAGGCCACCGTCGCCCCGGAGTCCTTCAGGGTGAAGTAGATATGACCCGAGCCCGCGTGCTTGACC
>CAYWNK010000234.1:0-10044 GCA_964459495.1 uncultured Planctomycetaceae bacterium | reverse complement strand
CCCAAGGCACGGTGAAGCCCCGGGGCGATACCGAGGAGGGGATCTAGCCGCCCGAACCGGGCCGAATTGGCCCCACGCGCCGCACCTGGATCGAGTCCCCGCGATCCAGGCGGCCAAGTTGGGCAAAGGCAGGACACCCATTGGGCGTCCTGGTGTGAGCCCCCCTTGAATCGCCCCGGTGAATCGTCTCAGGCAACTCCAATGCGGGTTCAGCAGGCCTAGTCCTGGGGCCTGGGACCTAGCCCTTTGACCGACCCGAGCGCTCCAGCAGTGCCGCCTCGCGGGATCCGGACATGCCCCCGTCGCGGGGCCAGTCGTAGTCGTCGCCAAGGTTCTGGCGAGCCCAGGCGAGAGTATCGCTCGTCGATGAACTGCACCTCGGTGGTCGGCGGTCCGGGGGCGAGAATTCGCCCGCCCCGAACCGCCCGCAGTGGCCAGTAGATGAAACGCTCCGTCAGATCTCCTGGCCCTAGGACCAGCCTCGGACGGGGACAAAAGACCAGCCCCCGCAGGGCGGCCTCCGCTTCCCGTTCACAGGCCGCCTTCCGGGCACCGTCTGGACGTGCAGCGGATCGCTCTGGCCCAAATGGAGCGCCAGCACGAGGGACGGACGATCCCGTGGCCCGAGGACTTCGACTTCGATAGCTCCTGCCGCCGCATCGACAATGAGGGAAAGGTCCTGATGCGCGGAGCGAGCCGGACCGTCGCCCCCCATGCGGTCAAGCCGAGCGCGCCTCCGCCGTGGCGGTGACTCGCTGGTCGGCTAGGCCCTCCCACGGGGCGGCAAACGGTTCCGGGGCAAGA
Organism: uncultured Planctomycetaceae bacterium; assembly: GCA_964459495.1. Taxonomy (GTDB): domain Bacteria; phylum Planctomycetota; class UBA1135; order UBA1135; genus CAYWNK01. The sequence continues at coordinate 9,240 of CAYWNK010000234.1, read as the reverse complement.
CCCGCGAGCAAGGTCGCACGCTCGGCTTCGAGGTCTTCACCGACCGCCGCGACCAGGCCGCGTAGACGCTCCATTTCGACAAGCCCCGACAGAATGCGGATGCCCTCGAACTTCCCGCGCAGGAGGCTCGCTTGCAGCGCTGCCGTCCGGTGCTGGGTCTCGTCGCGCTGGCCCGCGTGCCAGCAAACGGCAAGCATCGAGGTCAGATGCTCGATTCCCTTGCCAAAGCGCTGCAGCGGAATTTGGGCGCGGGTGAGCTCAAGCTGGAACCACAGGTTGATGCCCAGGTAGGTCCACTTCTGAAAGCGCAATTGGCGCTCGGCGTACCGGGCAGGCCGGCGCAGGGATTTTGGTAGCCCGGCATAGCGGGGAACCAAGCTTGTCGGAACCAGGCGCCCCAGCGAACGCACTGCATCGACAGCACCATTCTTCGCCACCCAGCCCGCGAGCCCCCAGAAGGACTTGTTCTTGAGCAAGCGGCCCGTGGCGGTCAAGCAGCGGCCGGGGTACTTCAGTAGCTGCTTGGGGCCGATGCGCAGGATCAGCTCGTCTTTGGGCAGGGGCTTGCCATTCGCGTCCATGTTGATCGACTGGATCACCCCCAGCAGGCCTGCCATGTTTGCGTCCGTGAACTCCGTGGTCAGGTCCTTGACCATCCCCATTAGGATCAGGTCATCTTCCCCTTCGACGATGCCGAAGACATGGATGTTCGCGCGCGCGTCACTCGTCCGCGTGCCCGCGTGGAACGTGCGACCGCCGAGCACGTGTTCGCAGGCGACCATCGACTCCATCGCCGTACCCGAGGCGGCGGACTTGGTGAGATCACGCAGCCCGGCAAGGTCCACGCCGTCGGCGTCCTGCTGAAGCGAGAGATGGCTCAGCGCCCTCGCCTGCATGGCACCGCCGAGGATCTTGCCGAGGTTCAAGCGCGGCAGCTCGTGGCGAATGACGCGCCCGCCAACGCCATCGCGCTGGCGGGCATAGTTGGCAGCGTCCGCGGCCAGCATGCGCTGGTATCCCGCCGACATCGCCGCCAGCATGCAGCGCCCCATGCGCAGGCAATAGAACAGCACCTCGACACCGTCGGCCTCGATCTGGTTCTTGCGCGGGATCGGGTAGTTGTCGAAGGACAGCTGGGCGTTGTGGTTAGCGACGAAAGCGGACACGCCCGTGGGGCGGCAGCGAAAGCCGTGGTCGCTGCCCTCGCCTTTGACGACGTCGGACTCGGGAAGCTCGGTCACGAACAAACCTACCTTGCGGCCGCTCTTGCCGATGCGCGCGACCAAGCCAACAATGGCTCCGTAGGTCGCATTGGTGATGTACATCTTGGAGCGCTCGTCCGCTGCGTGAAGTCGCCAGCAATCGGACTCTTCGTCCAGCTCGACGTAGGCCGAGACCTTCTTGGCGTTGACCCCCACGCCGACTTCCGTCAAGCCGAACGCCATCAATCGGCCCTCGGCGATCATCGGCAGGTAGGTCTTCTTCTGCTCGTCCGTGCCGTAGGCCAGCAGGGATCCCGCCCCGATCGTCAACTCTCCCGAGATCTCGACAGCCAACGCCCCCAGGCCATTGGCCGCTAGCTCTTCCTCGACCCGTGCGAAGGCTCCGTAGGTCGCTGCCGCACCCCCAAACTCCGCCGGCACGGTGAAGCCATAGCCCTTCTCGCTGGCGACGGCCTGGCGCAGAGCGCCCGACAGTTTCGCATCGGCCTGGAACGCCCGCCCTTCGGCCATGCACCCGATCGCCGCGTCGACTACGGCCTGTCCATCGGCGTCTAGCCCGTCGCCACCGGCAGCGCCCGAGGCAAGCTCCGCCACCCCAGGCTGGGGACCGTAGATCAGGCGTTGAACCAGGCTCTTCTGGGCCGCCCCGAGACGTTCCGCCGCGCCCGCGGCCGCATCATCCAGCGCTGCGACGTCCTTGGCCTGCGCCGCGTCCCCGGCCGCCTCAAGGGCCTGGGCGGCCATGGAACCCTTCGGGTCGGCTGCGGAGTCGGGGGGCGTGTTCGAGGCGTTCATGGGGGCATGGATTGGAGAAACCGGGTGTCTGCGGAGCCTGTAGGGCCACGGCAGCCCTGCTTCCAGCACCCATCTCGGGCACACCGGCGTATCGCCGGCCAATCCAGTCCCTATCGGCTCCCGGCGCCCTGGTTCTGAGGCCTCCCGGGGTGAAGTCGCACGGTGAGAGCAGCACTTCCCGCCGAAGGAGCACGCAGATCCTGACCCTCCTTGGGGCACCGGGAGGGTTCCGCGCAATTCGGACCTATCCGGCAACGCAGGGAGTTCACCGCTCCCGAACTCCCCCTCCGCTCAAGGCCATTGCCGCCGGAGCCTTCTGGTCCTCCGGCCTCCCTGACGGACAGGCGTCCTTGGTGACTGGAAGCAGTCGGTGCCCTCCTTGCTTGCCGCATGCATCCAATGCGGTGCATTCCCAATGGAGCCTAGTCCCATGAACAACTCATCCCTGTTCACTCTGGCTATCGCCGACTCGGGCTTCACCAACGTCGTCCCGGTGACCTTCTTCTAAGACCAACCGGGAAGGCGAGGCCCGCCGGCGCACCACGCCGGCGGGCTTCTTCGAAAGGCAGCGCCGCGCCAGGGTGATCAGCGAGAAGCAGGCCCAGCCCTTGCGGCCCTCCCTACACCCCGCCCGACCGAGCCTCGAACCACCTGACGCCGTTACGTTCCTTGTCCACCCAACACCGCACCCCCTGGGCCAGACTCGCCCCGCAGGGGCGAAGTCTGAGCCAGGGGGTGCGGTGAAGAAGTCGACCGCTTGCTGCGCACCAAGCGCTGTCTCGCACTAAGCGAGACCGGCGCAGCCTGCTCGGGACCGCGCTCAGCAGTGGGTCTGGTAGCTACAAGGACGTAGCGCTGATGAAGGAAGTCGCGACCTTGTTGGTCCCCGCTTCCAAGTAGATGGCAGACAAGAAGATTGTATGGCTCGGCATGAAGCCATAGTTCGGTACGGGCAGCGTGAGCCCCTTGGAGGGTTCCTTCAAGCCAGTGGCGGGGTCGGGGAACCAGGGCAAGATACCTATGGGCTGCCATTGGCCGGGATAGACCAGGAGGTTCGGCAAGGTGAGCTGAGGGTTGACAGTGATCGCTCCGAAGAAAAAGACTATCCCACCAGGATCGCCGAGTGCCGTTCGCCCCGTGGCGTGGAGGTGCAGGGATTCAAGGGGAGGGTCCGGACCAACGGCCGGAGTCGGAGGCCCGACACGGGTCACTCCAAAGCCAAGAGGATCGGCCTCGCGTACCATTCCCTCCTCGGGTTGGAGGTGCGCGACGTTCGTTCCCATGTGAGTCATGTAGTCGAAGGCCTCCGGGTCCGAAATGCAGATAGCGTCCACATCCCTGGTTTCATCCCCAGAGCCGACCTTCCCCCCCACGGCGTCTCCAATCTCATCCTTCAAGGGCGTCGTCGTAAACCCCAAACCATTGGGCTGGCTCACCATGATCTGAGACTCCAAGGGTGCGCCGACCTGCCCGCTGAGGGTGGTGGAAAAAATCACCTCGTTGGTACCGTGATCGACCGCGATGGCATCTACATCGAAAGTTCCTGCTTCGGGCCTATCGATCAGGTTAGCGCTAGAACGGTAAACGTAGGGCGTACTCCAGCTAGAGTTCGTTTCATTCCAGTCCATCGCGTAGACCGCTGCTGGATCAGCGTTCTGCACAAACACATTGGAACTCGCATCCGTGTGCGCAAAATGAGCAGTCTGCCCAGGCATTCCGTAGTGACCGTCAAGCGCAGACGCGCTAGCACGGGTAATGCTGAAGTACAGACGGTTACGCAACTCGTAGGGACGGGATGGAATCGATGCGCCCCGAAAGCTAAAGACTCCCATCCCGAAGTCCATCGCGTCGATCTGATCGCCGCTGCCGAGCCCCATGTGCTCACTGGCCTGTTCGACCACGGTCCTGCCGATCAACCGGGAAGCGATCCCCTTGCTGCCTGGAAAGTAGTAGCTGTACAGGTCCGCGCCGGGGTCGTCGCGAAGACCGGGGATAGACGCAGCGCGCGCCTTACGATGATCGACGAGATCCGGGTTCGAACCGCCAGCCCCATTCGTCTCCTGGGAGAAGGACACGGTGATGGCCACCCAGCTATCAAATCCATCCAAGACAACCTCGCCGTTCAGATTGATCGCCGGAACGAAGTCGTTGCCCGTTGACCAAGCATCGATTGAAACGAGGCCGCTCACGCCTGGAAACAGGATGGCCGGATCGTAGTCAATGGCCCGACTGGGGGAATTGGGGCCCCAGACGAGTGGAAAGCTCTGTTGATCCCCCTCGGCCTTCGCGAGGACCCGATCTGTCGTTCCCTGGTTCGTTTCCAAGGACAGCCCGACGACCATGGCGGACATCTGTCCCCGGAAGGTGTCTTGGTTCACGTACACCGGCTGGCTTGCATTCGCAGAGCCCTGGGCATAGAGAGCAGGAGTAAGTAGGGATCCGAATATCGCGAGAGTTGTTGTTTTCGACATCTTTGCCATTTTCGATAGATGGAAACGGGAAACGAAACGCAAGGAACGACCTAGCGGTTCAGTGAAAGGTGATTTGCGATGCCGTATTCCGCAACGGCAGCCAGTGCGTTGAACAGCAAACTCTCGGTCTCCGGCGACAGTTCGGCCTGGGTAGGCCTCCAAATGTGCACAGTTCGGAGGAGCCAAAAATTCCAGGGCTCAGCGATCAGCTCCTGGAGCAAGTCTTGACAGACTTTGTCGTTCCCGCCTTCGAGGAGCGCCCTTGCGATCAATGGCCGCTCCACTGGTAGCTTGTGTCCATCTGCCTGAGCTTGCGCGAAGTAGTCCAAGGCCTCCTCAGCCTTGGCGTGGCAGGCATCGAAGTCTTTTTCGGCGTGCAATCGAATTGCTGCAACGGTTTCGAGCTCTCCCAGATCGCTGCGATACCGCGCCAAGCTCTCAGAGTTAAACGGGGCCGGTGCAGCCTCAAGCGCCTCCCGAGCCGACTCAACCTCCATGAAGTCCAGGAGACAATCGAACAGCAACTCGTGGGTCTTTAAGTACTCCGGGCGAAGCCGAATGCTGGTTTCATAGCAAGCAAGAGCCTTGTCTCGATCTCCCAAGCGCCAAGCTGCTCGCGCTAGATTGGTATGCAGGCCAGTGCTCGTTGGCGCTAATTGGATCCCCTCCTCGAGGACGGGAACTGCTTCTGCGTAGCGGCCAAGGGCCACCAACGCAGCCCCGATATGGTTGCTCGTATCCGCTGACCGATAGCCCTGGAGAAGCTCTAACTCGCTCCCGCCCCGAAGATGACCGGAGAAGGTAAAGTCCTTACCGCCCGCACAATGAAGGAGGATCGCTTGCGCATGCGGAACCTCTCTCAAGCTTGCGTGGCTGAGAACCTCCCTGGCCTCCGCCTTCCGTCCTTCTCTGCGATAGTGAAAACCAAGCAGAAACCGATCTTGGCTATCCGAGGGTTCAGGCAAGCTGTCCAGGTCGAGGGCGTAACTTGGAAGTTCTTTCAGCTCCAAGTTGCCGTAGCGCACAGCCAGGTCTCGGGAGAGTGGCGTTTTCAAGTCGCGTGCAATCGCCTGCATGTCCCGAACGGCTCCCGCTAGATCATCTTGGTCCAACAGGAAAGCTGCCCGATAGGCCCGGTAGGGCAGAGCGCTCGGACTCGCCCCTACGCATGAATTTAGGAGGTCTTCCTGGGACCTCCTCTCCTCAGGGTCGGTGAATCTCCGTTTGACCGGGTCTTGAATCGTGAGCGCCGGAAGCAGTCGCTGGTTGCTGCTGACCAAGACCTCATGGCGCTGCGCAGCCCAACGATCTTGGAGCCACAGCCCGCCTCCGGCCAGGAGGGCAACAGCTACCGCTGCCATAAGCGTGCGTACGGCAACGGACCGCCATGCCTGACGCAGACCCCGCGTCAACGGGGACATGCGACGAGCCTGCACCGGCCGGTAGCTCAGGAATGCGTTCAGGTCCGAGCCCAGCGCTTCCGCATCCGGAAAACGATCGGCAACCCGCCGCGCCATCCCTGTTTCGACGATGGCCAGCAAGTCCCTGGGTACGTTGGAGACTCGACGACTCAGTGGCTTCGCGGGGCGTGTCGCCAGGGACGAGAGGATTTGGGAGGGTGTCCCACTGAACGGCGGACGCAGCGCCAGAAGGTGGTACAGGCTCGCGCAGAGCCCGTAGATGTCGAGGCCCGGGCCAGGCTGCTCTCCCGGCTTGAGGGCTTCGGGAGCGATGTAGGCGGGTGTGCCGAGGGCCGCCCCCTCCCGGGTCAGGGTGGCCTGCTCCTGCTGTGCCGCAATTCCGAAGTCGATGAGCTTGGCGCGTCCATCCTTGCAGATGAAGATGTTGGAGGGCTTCACGTCGCGGTGAAAGACACTTTGCCGGTGTGCCGAATCCAGTCCGCCAGCGATGTCCGCGGCCCAACGCGCCGCGGTTCTGAGGTACGTCTGACTCGGCAAACTTTCAATCCCGAGCTGCTGCGCCATGACGGCGCTGATTTCCGCGTTGCTCGTCGCGCCCTCCTGGTTGGCCCGGTCCAGGAGCTCAGCGAGACTCGCTCCCTCGAGCAATTCCATCACGATGTAGGGATCATCGTTTTGGGTGCGGCCACGGTCGAACACCCGCACGATGCGCTCATCCTTGATCGACGCCAGAACTTCTGCTTCGCGGAGGAACCGAGCCTCAGACTCCTGGGTCTCGAGGAAGGCTGAACGCAGGATCTTGATGGCGACCGCGCGATTCAGCTCTTGGTCTACGGCCCGATACACAACCCCCATGGCACCTGATCCAAGGCGATGCTCCAGCTTGTAGCGGTTCCCCAAGAGCTTGCCTACGAACCGATCTTCCCCGGCGAGTTCCTGGTGGATCTGCTGGATTTGGAGGCTCGCTTCGAGGGACTCGCGCACCGCGGGTATGAGATCGGGGCGCCCCGCACAGATCGTCTCGAGGGAAGGCTCCACGCCCTCGTCCTGCATCTCCATGGCAGCGGAGACCAAGTCCGGCAGGTCGGGGTCATCAAATTGGCTTGTCATCGTGTGGCTAAGATGCCTCTCCGTCGCCAGACAGTCCTTTGCGAATCCGAATCGCGAGCTGTGCCTGGGCTGCATAGAAGGCGCGCTTCGCCGCGGACTTCGAACTGAACCCCAACTGCTCCGCAAGGTCTGCGAAGCGGACCCCTTGCTCCAAACGCCCTCTCAGAAGAAGACGGTCCCGCTCGGGAAAGGTGTCCAAGATCTCGATCATGGCGCGAATGGAGTCCGAGGACGCGGCGCCCGTCGCCGGCCCTGCCTCGGAACTCGCTGCATTCACGCCTTCCTCTGCGTCGCGGCTGCGGCGCCCATCCCTGCGCGCCGCTTCGTGAAACCGGATCGCGTCCAGTAGCCGGTTGCGGACCACAAGCGCCAGATAGCCAATGAAGGCCTCTCGGGTGGACCCCTCGAAGCCAGACAGGTCACGCAGCAGGCTGCGGAAGACCTCTTGCACCACGTCGCCGGTGCTGAAGCGAGTGTTGAGCCAGGGCCGATTGAGTCGCAAGTCCCTCGACAAACCCGCATGAACCATCCGTTCGACGGAGGGATAGAAGCGCTCGAAGAGTTCCTCCAGCGCCTTCTCATCGCCCGCCCTCGCTGCGCCCAGGATCGTGGCGAAGTCGGACCCTGAAGTCGGGAGGGGGTCTTTGGGTCTGGGCATACGGGGTCGCTGCAGAGGATCGCTCCTACCACCTAGGGCGCCAGCCCCAGGAGTCCGGTCCGGTTCAACACTGAAAAATCTAGGGGAGACCCTGCACTTCCGCCCGGAACCGCTGCCAGAAGGTCGCCAGGGGCGTTCGCTGGCCCTCCCCCAAGCAAGGGCATTCCCTCGCCGCCCGGACCCCGGACTGCTTCCTGCGCCCACTTCGGTCCCCCAATCGAACGCCCCAGCAATACAATTCGGACTCAAAATATGGCTCATGTGGACACTGATCCCCTCCCCAGGTCAACGACTCCATGCCTAGCTCGGACCCCTAAGAAGCCTCCTCACACCTCCCCAACAGGCCCGGTTGCGTGGCTGATCACCCAGCTGTAACTGGACGACGACTGTTCAGATCGGGTCTTTCGCCTCGTCAGCCCTTTTGACACCCGGGGCCCGAGCCCGGTGGCGACCCAGGCCGAAGCCACTTGCATCCCGGAATTCGAGTCTGCCATGCAGCTCCAAAGCGGCGTCGACGGCGTCGCGGTCGGCAAGCGCATCGCCATCTCCTAGCCCCCCCCAGCACGCGCGCCCTTGGATACCCCCCTCGACCTCGTTTCCCTGGGCTGCTTCTTGGCCGCCGCGAGAACCCTCAATTTTCGCGCGGCGGCCAACGCCGAAAGCATGTCGCCAGCTGCATTCGGCCAGCGCATCGCCAACTTGGAGAATGACCTGGGGGTGTCCCTGTTCGAGCGCTCCACGCGCAGCGTACGCCTGACAGCCGAAGGCTCCCAAGCCTTGCCGCTGGCGCAGCGGTTGCTCGACCAGTGTGCGGAGTTCAAAGCCCAAGTCGCTGCGCCAGGGACGCCCCAGTACTCGCTAACGATCGCCACGCACTTCGAGCTGGGACTCTCTTGGATCACCCCCGCCCTAGACGAGCTCGAACGCCTGCGCCCCGAGCGCCTCCTGCATCTGTCCTTCGGCGACAGCGACGACATGATCGAGAGAATGCGGATCCTCGCGGTCGATGCCGCAGTCACGTCCTCGCGCAGGTTCCCCAAGGGAGCCCAAAGCGTGACCCTGCATCAGGAGGACTACACGTTCGTCGGGGCCTGCTCCCTGCTCGACCGGCAGCCCCTTCGAAATACGAAGGAAGCCTCCTCCCACACCCTTTTGGACATCGACCCCAGCCTTCCACTCTTCCGATACTTCCTAGGCGCTCAGTCTTCACCCGCGCATTGGACTTTTGGGGAGACCAGGTTCCTTGGGACCATCGCTGCCATTCTGCAAAGGGTGCAGGCCGGCCATGGGGTCGCTGTCCTTCCGAGCTACTTCCTCGCCGGCCAGCTCGAGGACAGCAAGCTGCGTTCCATTCTGCCCTCCAAGCCGCTACTGAAAGATGAGTTCCGGCTGCTGTGGCGCACGGACCACCCCCATCCCGAACGGCTGTTGCAGCTCGCCGAGGACCTGCGCGGCATTCCCCTGGCATAGGCCGCGCCCGGGGTTCCCCGCGGTGCTTTAGGGCTAGGCATCTGCGAAACGAATCGGAGCAGCGAAACCGGTGCCAGCAAGGCCTCCCGTCG
>CAYWNK010000233.1:0-10084 GCA_964459495.1 uncultured Planctomycetaceae bacterium | reverse complement strand
GGTCCGGGCTGGGGGAGATCCTTGACTGGTACAAGTGTAGTACTACAGCTGTACTTGACCGGCTACGCACTCTCTCAGAAATTTCGCGGGCCTCCTAGCGCTCTGCCTCGGGAGGACGGAAATCGAAGCCGACGGCCGCCGAGCTACTGGCTATCCCAAGGCTCGGCGCCTTGGACCACCTGGGACTGGACCTTGGCAATCTGGGTCGCGCGCGCCTTGATCGAGCTGGCGTGCGGCCCCGTCCAGCCGCGATCAATGGTCTGGTGAAAGAGCTCCACCCAGCGTGCGAATTGCTCCGCCCGGAAGGGTTGAACGCTGGAGAGGGCCGAGTGCTTCTGGCTCGGGGAGCCCTGGAAGCCGGCTATGCCCAGCTCGAGCTGGCACCAAAACGCGGCGAGCTTGGGCTCGTGGAGGACCCAATCGATATCGGCCTGTTCCACGAAGACCGGGGCCAGGAGGTCATCTTGGCGCACTCGGGCGTAGAAGATCGTGACCAGGCGCTCGATTTCCTGTGGCGTGGCCAGGTCCGGCAGGTCTCGCTTGGCGCGCTTGAATCTCATGCTGGTCCTGCTTGAGGAATGGGGATGGCGGCGCGGGGAGCACGTTACGGATGGTACCGCCGGGGCGGGGGAAACAGCCGAAAGCACCCGGACCCCTTCCAGTCCCTCTCGCGAGGCTACTTCGCTGGCAGGCTCCGCAGCGACTCGGGGGCCCTGAGCCAGCGAATTCCCCCTCCCGAGGACCCCCACCACGGATCAAGGGGTTCGGCCTACAATTGTGCAGGGCCAAACTGTGCCCTTTTCAAACACCTCAAACCTCTGATCATGAAGTTCTCCATTCTCTCCCTGTCCGGTTCGGCGCTCCTCTGCCCCGGTTTCGCCCAGTCCCTGCTGATCCCCGAATCCTCCAACGACCAAGTCATGGAGTTCAGCTCGGTGGACGGCTCCCTGATCAACGCAAGCTTCATCGATTTGACCGCCGGTGCAGGTACCGGGCCGGTCACTCCGATCGAAGCTATCACCGTCGGTAGTGAGATCTGGATTTCCGATCAAGGCGCCGACATTATTCACGTCTGGAGTGCTGATGGGAGCACGTACATCGGCGAGGTCGGCATTGGCCGCGACAACATGCGCGGACTCGGGCTAGCGAGCAACGGCCAGGTGTACGTCTCCAACTCCGGCGGCGCTGGGGCCGGCTTCGGTGATACGGTCAAAGAGTATGGCCCCGATGGGACCTTTGTTGCGGCCTACGCCGCGGGCGACCCCTTCGATGTCCACGACACGGGCACCGAGCTGCTCGTGAGTAACATTCTGGCAGACACCATCGATCGATTTGACTACGCCGGGAACCAGTTGGGCTCCCTGACGAACGCCACCTTCACTGGCGCTTTCCCCGAGCAAGTCGTGCCCTTCGGCGCCGACTACCTGGTGGGCTCTTTCATCACCGGTGGAATCCACGTGATCGATGGGGCCACGGGTGACGAGACGGCATTCTACGACACCGGTGCGCTTGGCTTCGGAGGCGTCCGTGGCGTTGCCCCCCTGCAGACCGGCGAGATTCTGTTCACAAACGGCAGCGGAGTGCACACCTACAACATCGCGGGCAACTCGGTCACGACCGTGATGGCTGGCGTTTCCGCTCGCTTCATCAGCGGCGGCGGAACAGGCAACGTGGGGCTTGGCATGAACTACTGCGATCAGACCACTCCGAACTCCTCGGGGAACCTGGGTGAGCTCAGCGCTTTCGGCAGCGACGTCGCTGCCGCCAACAACTTCACCTTGACCAGCTCCGGCCTGCCCGACGGCGAATTCAGCTACTTCGTCGCTAGCCAGACCCAGGGCTTCATCGCCAACCCCAACAATAGCCAGGGCAACCTGTGTGTCCTCGGCAACATCGCTCGCTTCAACCGCGCGGGTGAAGTGGGCGTCATCTCCGGTGGATCCTGGAGCATCTCGGTCGACACGACCGACGTGCCTGAACCGAGCGGTACCGGCTCGATCCTGATGGGCGAGACATGGAACTTCCAGGGCTGGCACCGCGACTTCGTCGGCGCCCCGACTTCGAACTTTACGAACGGCCTCTCGGTGATGTTCCAGTGATCCGACTGGACCTTACCCAGGTCCTCCCGATTCTGCTTCTAGCTTGAGTCGGCTTGAGCGCGGCCCCCTGCTGGCTCCCCGTGGCGGGAGTGAGTAGGGGGCCGCCTCATGGTGCTTCATCGGGTGCGACCCAGGCCTTCCGAGCGCCTGGAGTGGCCCTGGGAGCATGGCGAGCCCGCGCTGGATCGATCAATCCCTGAAAGCTGCTCAGAGGCGTGAATCGACCCACCTCCCTCGCGCTTTCAGTCAGCGACAACAATCGAGCCAAGGACTGTGCCCCGTGGATCCAGCTCCAGGATGTTTGGACCACCGACGAGGAAGATGCGACCGGCAGCCGAAGAGATGATCTCGCCTTCCTCTGGGTGGGCTACCCTGCGGGCGCCCTCGGGGCCGAGCCAGCAGGCTTCGAGGCTACGGGGGACCTGCTTGTCGTACTCTTCTTCGGTGAGCACCGGGCGGGCCACGGCGAAAGGGGCGGGACCTCCGGTCCAGGATTCATGCCAGCCGTCGGGGGCGGCGGCGATTTCCGCGCCGCTGAATGCATCGAGGTAGAGCCGCTTGCCCTTCCAGGTCGAAAGCAGAAGCACTGTTCCGGTGGGGCCGACCTTCAGGCGCCAGTCCTGCCATTTGCCCGGGGCTTCGGGGAGCTGGGCAAGCGTTCGCGTCTTGCCCTCGAGCACTTCGTGGCGTTGGAGAAGGCCCTCCTGGAGGGAGTAAAGGACGCCGACTTCGGGGCCGGTGTAGTGGCTGCCTTTCCAAGGAACCTCCAGACGAATTCCCTGCCAAGGGACGGTGACGACGAGCCGCTCGTCGTCGACCGTGCGGGCCTCCCAGCGGTGGCGGTTGAATAGGTCGTGGAGGCTACTCGCGAGCGAGTCCTCAGCGCCGGTGTACGGGTCGACCAGCGAGATCTGGTTTCCACGGTCGAGCAAGCTGACGCTCATCAGTTCGCGAACACCTTCGGTGAACGAGTGGTGATAGAACCTGCGCTCCCAGCCGTTGAGGAGCAGGGTTCCGTCGTTGGTATCGATGACCCAGCTGGCCCACGCGTCCCCTGGTTTCCCGCCTAGGAGCGGGAAGGCGCTGTGCGCCTGGAGGCAGAGCTGCTTGCCGTCGTCCGAGAGCGACTGGGCCCACATGTGGACCTGACCGGGAACGGGCAGGCTGCGGTAGCTGCGGCCCTGCACCTGGACGAGGCCGATGCCGCCGAAGATCATCAGGCCGATGAGCGAGCAGCGCAGGGCGCTAACCGGGGCCTCGCGCGGCAACAGCCAGCCGGGGCGGAAATGGGCCCAGGCAAGCCCCAGCGGGACGAGGCCGGTAGCTGCAGCCACCAACCAGCCCGGGAGGACCGCAGGCTGCTCAAGCGGCCACGGCCACAGGGAGATGGAAAGCGCCACACAGCCCGCTAGCGCCACCGCAGCGAGCAGCCAGCTGCGCAGCACCAGCCCGCAGGCGACGGCCCAAGCCGACCAGACCGGCAGGTAGAGGCCGAGCGGGAACTCGGCGCCTGCCACTTGCCTGTTCGGCACAGCAGCTAGCTTGGATCCGACGACCTCGATCCAACCGGCCTCGAAGCCGTGCGCGCAGGCCGCAAGCGCGGCTCCGGCGGCAGCGAGCCAAAGCAGCTTCGCGCCGACGAGTGCTCGGCGGCCGAGGGGCAGCGTGCCCAGGCGCTCGCCGGCATCGTGCTGGCTATCGCGGGTGAGGGCTTCGGTGATGAGCAACCCGGCTCCTACGATGGAGTAGACGAGGGCCGGGCCGTGGGCATCGATCGTCCAGGCGTAGGGGTGCCAGTTGAGTTCAAAGCTGTGGAAGGCGGCCAGGAGGGCGCATCCGAGAGTCGCGAGCGTGAGAACCAGCCAACGTTGCTCGCGGGCCTCGCGCTTGAGCAGAGGGTAGAGGGCGGTCATTGGGCGAGCTCCCCGGGGGCCCGTTGGTGAATTTCGAGCTGATTGAGGACGCGGCCCTGCTGGTCGAGTTCCAGGATCGCTCCGCTACCGTGGAGGAAGAGGCGCTCGCTTGCGGACGAGAGCACGGAGCCCTCTTGGGGGAGACGGACGTTGGATGGGCCCGCGCGACTGATCCAGAGGGAGTCGAGGCCCGCGTACCGCTGAACACCGTCGTCCCGTCGTTCGACCGGGCGCGCCACCGCGAAGGGGCGTGGGCCATAGGTCCATTCGGTCCACCAGCCGTCGGGGGCCGTGGCCAAGAGAGCGCCGGACTTGGCATCGAGGTAGCGTGTTTGGCCCTGGTGGATCGACACCTTGAGAATGTCGCCGCAGGGACTGATGTTGAGATCCCAGCGGGTGTGCTCGCCGGTGACGACAGGGAGCTGGACAAGGACGCGACTCCTGCCGTCGAACACTTCGTGTTGGGTGAGCTTGTGGTCGCGCAGGGTGTAGATCAGCCCCGGTTCTTGACCCATGTGGTAGTTGCCCTTCCAGGGAATCTCGACTTCGCGATCCTGCAGCGGATCGGACACCAGCAGGGTTCCGTGCTTGGTGGAGCGTGCGCGCCAGCGGGTCTTGTCCCAGAGCCAGCGCAGGTTCGGACCGAGGTAGGTTTCGGCTCCGGTTTGGGGATCCAAGCTCCAGAGTCTCTTGCCCTTGCGTTCCTGGTGGGTGCTGTAGATCTCCTCGACATCCCCCCGCATGTGGCGGCTGTAGTAGGTGGTCGGCCAGCCGTCCTGGAGCACTGCGCCCGTAGTCGTGTCGACGAGCCAGGAACTAGCGGCTTCTTGGGTGCCCCCGCCGACAGTGGGAAAGGGAGAGTAGGCGTGGACGCACAAGACCCGGCCGTCCTGGGACAACCACTGGAACCCGTACTCCGCATCTCTGGCAGTTGGGCGCCGCAGCCAGTCCTGGCCTTGAACCTGAGCGAAACCGGTCACGCCCAGTGTCGCTCCGCAGAGGCAGAAGGCGCGGATCATGGCGCTAGCGTTCTCGCGGGGCAGCCGCCAGCCCATGCGTGCTTCCCGTAGGGCGATGGGGATAGGGACGGCGCAGGCGAGCACCAGGATCAGCCAGCCAGGGACGACTGCCGGTTCCCGCAGCGGCCAGGGCCAAGCGAGAATCGAGCCCAGCACCAGGCCGCCCACCGCAGTCGAGGCGAGGAGCCAGCGCCGCAGCAGCGTGCTGATGCCTACGGCCCACAGCAGCCAGAGCGGCGCGTAGAGCTCGAGTGGCAGCTTCTCTCGGTACAGGCTGAAGGGGTAGGTCTCGCCCTCCCAGACCGAACCAAAGGCATAGGTCCAGACGGCACAGGCGAGCAGGAAGACCGAGGCGAGCACACCGCAGGCAGCGGCGATCCACAGGAGCTTGGCCAGGGCGAGCCGCTGCACCGGCAGCGGTAGGATCTCGAGCCGCTCTCCGCGCTCGTTCTCGGACTCGCGGGTGAAGGACTCGGTGATCAGGATCCCCGACGCGGCGAGCGTCAGGCAGCCCACAAGGCCCAGCTTGTAGATGGTCCAGGCGAATGGGCTCCACACGATGTCCGCCCCATGGAATGCCGGCACAAGGACGCAGCCGATTAGCCCGAGGGCAGCGACCAGCCAAGCCTGTTCCCGGGCCTCGCGGGTGAGAAGGGCGTTGAGGGCTCTCACGGCCGGTCCTCGGTTGTGGGCCCGGCGAGGATCGGAAGGGAGCGCAGCACACGTGCCTCTGTGTCGAGTTCGACGACTCCCTGGTCGCCGACGAGGAAAATCCGCCCGCTGACGGAGGAGACCACTCCGCCATCCATCGGCAGGCGGACCTCCTTCACGCCGTTGCGGCTGATCCACAGGGACTCAAGGGAGTCGACCCACTGCACTCCGTGATCCGGGGTGATGCGAACCCGGCGCGCGACGGCGAACGGGGAGGGTCCATCGGTCCACCGGACTTGCCACTCGGGGTCGATCGAGGCGAGCAAGGTGCCGTCCGTCGCATCGAGGAAGCGTGTTTGCTCGCGATAGACCCAGAGACGCAGCACGTCTCCGCTCGGACAGACTTGCAGCGACCATTCCCTTGAGGTGGTTGACGCCGGAAGTTCGGCGAGGACTCGTTCGGTACCCGCAAGCAATTCGTGCCGCCGCAGGGTGCGGTCGTTCAGGGAGTACAGGACACCGAGCTCCACGCCGATGTAGACGCGGCCGTGCCAAGGAATCTCCTCCTCGAATTGGAACTCTGGAATCGACACCAGGAGCGTGCCCTCATCGCTGGTCCGCACGATTCCTCGGTAGTTTGCGGAACTCCCCCGATGCCTCGGATCCAGGCCGAGCCCGCTGTGCGACCAAGGGTCGACGAACCAGGAATGGGCGACATGGCTACCCTTGGTGGAGTCGAGGGTGCGCGGACTCCATCGATCCCGGTAGTCCCGGGCGATGGCCTGTTTGCTCCATAGATCCCTGGTCAAGGTACCGGTCTTGGTGTCCACGTCCCAAAGGTGATGGCGCCAGCCCTGCTTGCCGCCCAGCTGGGGGTAGGACCTCCTTGCGATCAGGCCCAGGGACTTGCCGTCCGGTGACAGGCTGCTTGCGCTGAGCTGCGCGCTCTTCGGTCGTGGCCGTTCCACCGCGCCGCGACCCTGGACCTGTGTGACGCCGATCAGGCCGAAAGCGATGGCACCCATGCCGGCGGTCTGCGTCAGCGCGCGCAAGCCTTCGCGCGGTAGTAGCCAGCCCGGCCGAAAGGAGCGCCAGGCAAGCAGCGCGGGTACGGCGCAGGTCGCAGCTCCCACAAGCCAGCCGGGGAGGACGGCGGCCTGTTCGAGAGGCCAGCGCCAAAGGTGGATTGAGACGCCCGCGCATGCAAGGAGTGCGACAGCAGCCATCAGCCAATGGCGGCACAGCAGGCCCAACGCAATGGCCCAGCCGATCCAGATCGGCGCGTAGACGGCAAGTGGGAAGTGCCGGCCAACGTTGTTCAAGCGCAGCCCTTCGAGGCTGGAGCCGGCCACGTACAGACAACTCACTTCAGCCAAGCGGACGAACAGCGTCAGAGTGAGCGCCGCAAGGCCGAGCCAGACGAGCTTGGCTCCGACGAGCATCAGTCGGCCCACCGGGAGCGAGTCTAGACGCTCACCGTTCTCCTGCTCGCTCTCGCGGGTGAGGGACTCGGTGATCAGTAGGCCGGCAGCGACGAGGGCATAGACCCAGGCCGGCCCGAGCGCTTCGATCGTCCAGGCGTAGGGGTTCCAAGCGAGGTCGGCGCTGTGGAACACGGCCATGCCGAGGGATCCGAGGACGCTCAGGCTCGCCAGCAGCCAGCGCTGTTCGTGGGCCTCGCGGCGAACGAGGGCTCCAAGAGCGTGGGCCCAACCCATCACCGCGCTGCTCCTGCTTCGACGGGCCGGATGTCCAGCGTGCGCAGGACGCTTCCGTCGGGGCTGAGCTCGGTGACGGAGTCGCCGAGCAGGAACACGCGGCCGCTGGCCGACGAGACGATCTTGCCCTCGCTGGGGAGCTGGAACGGGCGGGCGCCGCTCGCGTCGATCCACTGGGCGTCGGGGCGGAAGGGCAGGCGCACTCCCGCTTCGTCCCGGCGCGGGGGGCGCGCGATCGCGAGGGGGCGCGGCCCGCCCGTCCAGGCCGACCACCAGCGCTGGGGCAGCGCGTAGAGCAGGGTGCCGTCCTCCGATTTCAGAATGCGCGTGCCGTGTTCGGGCGTGCTGAAGGTGAGCGCGTCGCCCAGGGGGCTGATGGTGATGGACCACTCCCTGTCCGTCAGGTGGTCGGAGATGGGGGCGAGGATCGTTTGGGTGCCGCGCAGAGCATCGAAGCGCACGAGGTTGCCCCCCTGGCGCCCGTACAGAATTCCCTGCTCGGGGCCGTAGCTCATCGGTCCGGACCACGGCACCTGGGTCGGCTCGTCTTCACCGGGCAGGAAGATGTCGACGAATTCTTCGCTGCACTTTTGCGCGCGCCAGATGTGCTCATTCATCAGTTCGGTCCGATCGAGCGCCAGCATCACTTCCTTTCCCGTCTCTAGATCCAGGGACCAAACGCCCTTGCCGAAGGTCTTGGACTTGACGTGGAACAGGCCGGGGCGGATGAAGTCGAAGTGCGCATACTCCCGCTGCATGTAGCCATCCCGCAGCAGCGCGCCAGTGTCCGTTTCGACGATCCACGAGCTCATGCGCCCCCCTTCGCTACCACCCAGGTTGGCGTGAGTCCCGAGCGGCTGCAGCACCAGGTGGCTACCGTCGGCGGAGAGGGCGCCCGCGATGATCTTCGAGTGGCCGGGCGTTGGACGCCCGGCCTCCGTCCGGCCCCAGACGTGCACGACGCCGGTCGCGCCCAGCAGGGCGGCACATGCGGCCAAGGGGGCGGCGGTCGACCAGCGGCTCGCACCGGCCTTACGTCGCCGGGCGAGCGACCAACCAGCAAGGATGGGCGTGCCCGCTACCAGTGCGAACACGAGTCCAGGCGTCAGCACGGCGGGCTCGAACAAGGGCCAGGGCCACAGGAAGACGGAGCCAGCCATGGCCGTCGCTAGCAAGAGCAGGGCCGGCAGCGAGCGCCGAAACAACATCCAGCTCGCGATCGCCCAGGCAATCCACAGCGGTGCATAGATGCCGAGGGGCATCATCTGGAGCTTGTCGATCATCGCTTCTCCGAAGGGATGTACACGGGACGCAGGCGCTGGGCGCTTTCGTCGACGATCCACATGGAGGATCCGTCGAAGGCGGCGAACTGGCCGCCTTCGATGGCCTGCATGGAGTGGAGCCTGGTGGCTTGGGCGGAGCGCATGCCGCTGGGAGTGAGGAATCGATACTCGATCGTCGATTCGCTCCACCGATCGGGGTGCCTCGCGAAGGCGATCGGGTGGGTGTCTTGGCCTGAATCGGTCAGGGCCATTGCCCAGTGGGTCCTGGGTGGGACGGGGCCGGGCTCTGCGAATGCGGCGCATTCTCTGCCACCTGTCCAGCCCGCATGGAACCACCTAGCGGCGAGTTCATGGATAACCACACCAGTGGCGGCATCGATGTACTTCGCGCTCTCACCGGTGGGGCCTTTCACGAGGAGCACCGAGCCATCGGGGCTCTCCTCGATGCCGTGGCCAGCCTGTGGGCGGTCGGGGCTGGCGGTGTGCAGCTCCTTGGATGTTCCCGCGAGCAAGTCGTGCTGGATGACGGCGCCGTCGGGCGCGCGCTCGTAGGCGCGGCCAGGGATCACGGAGAGCAGCGGAGATGCGCCCGTGCGCCAGTTCGGCGAGAGCCACTCGCCCTCGACTTGCACCTGCCATACGCCCTGAGCTCGGCGAACCTTGCGGCGCCCGATCACGGATTCGTTCGTCTGCTCGAGCTCCCCCGAGACGGGGTCCCAGTGCGCGATCTTTCCGTCGCTCCAGGCCATGACTTGTAGCCTTCCGTCTTTTGACCAATGGCGGTCTCCCCAGTCCGGCCAATAGCCATCGGGCACGCGGCCTATGGTCTCTCCGGACTCGATGTCGAGCACCCAGGGCTGGATGGATTCCTCACGGCTTCCGATGAGCGATTCGTAGGGGTGGACCCCGTAGACCAGGGCCTGGCGGCCATCGGGCGAAACATGGCCTTCCGAAATCGACATCTCGCCGATGGTGCCGCGCAGCATGTGGGGCGCTCCGGCCCACTGCGCGAGCGCCACGGCGCCGGTGACGGGAACCAGAACGGCGAGGCCGCGGGCGATGCGGCGGACGCGCTCGCCGGGCAGCAGGTGTCCTGCCTGGAAGGAGCGGACCGCGGCCCAAGCCAGCGCGCCCGCGAACAGGGCGACCACGATCTGCATCGGGATGACCTCGGGTGCTTGCACCAGGTTTGTCCTGTGCCTGCGAAGTAGGGCGAAGGCGCCCAGCATCAACAGGACCCCGCAGCTGCACGTGACGAAGGGGCGCCGGATCCAGACCGTGAGCGCTCCGATCGCTGGACCCAGCAGGGCGAGCAAGGCGAGCGTTTGCAGTGGTTCCCAGTGGTTGGCGCTGCCGGGGTAGAGGCTGGGGATGCCGCCTACAGCGAAGCCTGCGATGCCC
>CAYWNK010000232.1:0-10100 GCA_964459495.1 uncultured Planctomycetaceae bacterium | reverse complement strand
CCTCTGCCTGCACGCCGGCGTGCATCCCCACTGGCCCGACCCCCTAGCGCAGCTCAGCGGGAGCCCCGTCGACTCCAAGCTCCCCGACGTGGCCTTCGTCACCCGCGCCCGCTATTGCACCGCATCCGGCGACCGCCCGGACGAGGACTGGCCTCCGCCGCCCGCCCCCTTCGTGCCCTGGGACGTCCACTGGCGCGCCCGGCCCAACGAAGCCCGCACCGTCGTCTTCGGCCACTGGTCCCAACGCGGACTCGTGTGCCTGCCGCGCACCCGCGGACTCGACTCGGGCTGCGTCTGGGGACGCGCCCTCACCGCGTGGCTGCCTGACGACGACCGCTTTGTCAGCGTACCCGCCCGCCGCGCCTACTCCCCCACGAGCCTCGGATGAGCGCGATCCAAGCCATCGACTGGTACGACACCCCGCGCTACTACGACCTGGTCTTCGATGAAGAGACCTCGGTCGAAGTAGCCTTTCTCGAGTGGGTCGCGACCACCTACGGCCGCGGCCTAGCCAAAGCCAAGCGGCGCGTGCTCGAGCCCGCCTGCGGCAGCGGCCGGCTGATGGTCGCCCTCGCCAAAGAGGGCTGGCGCGTCACCGGCACCGACCTATCCCAACCGATGCTGGATTATGCGGCCGAGCGACTCCGGTCAGCTGACCTCCGCGGCAAGCTTCTCAACGCGGACATGGCCGCGCCCCAACCCAAGGGCCAGTACGACCTGGCCCACTGCTTGGTCAGCACCTTCAAGTATCTGCAAACCGAGCGCGATGCCCGGGCCCACCTACGCCATGTCGCGGACTCTCTAGCGCCCGGTGGCGTGTACGTGCTCGGCTTTCACCTGACCGACTATGCTCGCACGGGTTACGAGCGCGAACGCTGGGTCGTCGATCGGGACGGCATCCGCGTGGTGTGCAACATCCAGAGCTGGCCACCGGATCGAGAGAGCCGCACAGAACGCATGCGCTCGCGACTGGTGGTCACCGAGCACGGTGAGACCCGCCGCACCGAAACCAACTGGACCTTCCGCACCTACGATGCGGACCAGGTGCGCAGCCTCTTGAAAGCGGTTCCTGCGCTCGAACACGTCGCAACCTACGACTTCAACTACGACCCCGGCGCACGGGGCGAGCTCGCTGACGACGGCTTCGACACGATCTTGATTCTGCGCAAACACGATTAACAACTGGGCTTAGACCCAACCGGAGTGCGCCTCGCGGTCCCCCCTCGACTTTTGGGCTCCGCTGCATTGACGAAAAACCGGCGAGTGCGCACGTTGCACCACGAAGCCGGAACCGGTGGAAGAGCAATTCACTTCACCCGCTCCAAGCCATCCGGCCGTCGTTTGAGTCCGGAACGTGCCAGCAGCACCCTGCTGGCTCGTCCCAACACACAACATCAAAACTATGCAGCTTCTCTCAAAACTCCGCAGCGCAATGCTGCTCACCAGCGCCGGCCTCTTCCTTGGTGCCTCCGCAACCGCCCAGCTCCCGTGTGCCATCGGTGACGATGGCTTTGGCGGCTCCTGCTGTGACCAGGCCAGTGCAAACCTCCCCGACTTCCCAGCCTTCGTGGAGGAAGGCTCCTATGCCTGCCTGACGAACTGTGATGACCTGAAGCAATTCAAGGTCAAGATCTCCGCCAGCCCCATCCAGTTCTTCCAATGTGATCTGGGCATCATGGAACTGGAGATTACGCCTGGATCCCTAGGCGCTCCCGCCTTCCGGGGCACGGTTGTCGCCAAGTACATTCGCACCTGGCGTAGCCTTCCCAACGGCAACCAGATCTGGCGCTTCAGCCTCAACGGGAACTTCGAATACGACCCCACCGTTAGCACCACCCCTTGCCCGGTCCCGCCCCAGCAGTCGCCTCCCTACTTTGTTGGGCACATCGACTACACCTGCGGCACCGGCCCCAACGATGTCCGCGTGGCGATCAGTCTCAACCACCTGCCGGGGTGCATCACCTACGGTCCGTTGAGCTCGAACCCCGCCGGCGGCTCCCAAGCCAACAACGAAACCAGCTTCCACCTTGTGGCTCCCGCCCAGTTCGACTGGTTGTCTGCCTCCCCCCTCGAGGGCGAGAGCAAGAACGACGCCATGCGGGACTCCCGCATGGGTCAGTGCTTCAACTCCTACGGCTGCCTCGGCGAGACACGGATCGACGAAGCCAAGATTAATATCGCCTTCGACGATTGCCTGTGCAGCAACGGCAGAGGCCTTTGGTTCCACCACAACACCAAGGGCATTGGTGAGTGTGGCAACCAGGCGTTCTTCAGCTCCATTGAGAACTTCGACCCCGGTGTTCCGACCGGTCTTGTCTCGCTTCCGCTGGGCAGGTGGACCCAGCCCGGCTGGCTCCAGGGCGTGGAGCTCAGCACCTACTACGGCTACTTCAAGGACGAGTCCGCCTGCCCCTCGTTCCAGGCGGCGTTTGACCCCCAGTTCGTCACTGGCGTCTCAACGTCCGGCTACGAAGGCGTGATCTTCGGCAGCTTCGACACCGAGAAGGCCTTCCTGGACTTCTCGAACCACATGCTGCCGGACTTCAGCGGCGGCTGCTTTGGTCTCACCCCCGGCTTTGGAAGTCTGTCGCTGAGCACGAAGGTGTGGAGCATGAACCCCCAGCCCTAGGCGCGGCAGATTCCCTGCTTGCCAGAGAAAACATCAGCCGGGCCCCGCGCAGAGCAGCGCGGGGCCCGCGTTCGTTTCGCTCGACGGCGCAGCGTTCAACAGAACGTCAATCCAGCTCCGCCATCACGCGCTCGCACTCGATGCCGCCATTGGCCAGTGGCACCCGCCGCGCGTTCGGAATCCCTAGCGACCCCGCCAGCTGTCCCGCCGCCGTGAGCAGGGCCACCGAATAGCCGCCGCAGTTCTCCCGCAGGCGCGCGCCGAACTCCCGGTGAAGCGGAATCACCTCCGCGTCCGACCCCACGCGCTTGCCGTAGGGCAGGTTCGAAACGACGGTCCCGTTCCAGCCCGCCTTGGGGGCGAAGTGGCGGGCATCCCCAGGCTCTACCCGTCCGCGCAGACCCGCCGCATCCAGGTTCGCCAGCGTCTCCTCGACCCGTGCCGGCTCGCGGTCCGAACCAACCAGCTGCACCTTGCCCAGGGGACGCCGTTCCGCATCGGCCTTGGCACGCAGCCGTTCGTAGGCTCGAGCGTCGTGGGCCGGCCAGCGTTCGAAGCCGAAGATCTCTCGCCCCAGCCCAGGGGCGGTGTTCGTCGCAATCAACCCGGCCTCCACCAAGATGGTGCCGGAACCGCAAAACGGATCGATCAGCGGCGACTTCCCGCCCCAGCCCGACCCGAGCACGAGCCCAGCGGCGAGCGTCTCCGCCAGGGGCGCCTGAGCCCGGTCGACGCGCCAGCCGCGCTTGCGCAAGGGAGCTCCCGACATGTCGATCGAAACCGTGGCCCGATCCCGGAACAGGTGCAGATGCACGCGCAGGTCCGCGTCCTCACCACCGACGCTTGGCCGTACCCCCTCGCGTTCGCGAAAGCGATCACAGATCGCGTCCTTGACCCGTTGCTCGATGAAGCGCGAGTGGTCGAGGGCGGAGTCCGTCGTCTGGGCATCCACCCGTAACGTGCCCTCGGGCGCCAACCACTCCTCCCAGGGCATGCGCAGGATGCCCGAATGCAGGGAATCGCTGCTCGCCGCCGGGAAGCGCTCAAGCCGCAACAGCACCTTGCCGGCCGTCCGCAGCCAGAGGTTGGCCTTCCAGCCGTCGCTGAGCGTGCCCTCAAAGCGGACTCCCCCGGTCTGGCGTTCAACCTTGCCGAAGCGCAGGTCTTTGATCTCCTGGTGCAGCACAGGCTCGAGCCCGCGGGCGCACATGGCGAAGTAGGTGTGGCGTGTCATGATCGGTCGCGCGGGCGCTGGGGTCAGCGCCCGAGGAGCGCGCACGGTACTGCGGCCAAGCCCCAGGTCAGCGCGCCTGGCCCATGGAAAGCACCAATTCCAGATCGAGAACGCTGCCCGGGCCCTCGATCGTGCCCTCCTCCGAGCCACGGAGAGTCGAGCCGAGCAGCCGCTGGACCGACACGGTGCAGGTACCCTCCCCCAGGCCCAGGAGCACGTACGGTCCGTGGGGTAGGTTGAGGAAACGGCGCCGCTTGTCCACGCTCTCCACCGACAGGATCGCGCCACCGGCCCAGGCATCATCCCCGGTCCCCAGACGCACGCGGGCTGCGCTCCAGGCGCGGAGGTCAAGCCGCAGCGTATGGGCCCCGCCTGCGGGCACCAGGAATTCCGCGGCGACCTCGGCACTCGCCCCACCGATCCCAAAGCCCCCGTCCCGCGGCACTGCGCGCGCGGACCAGCGCCCGGCCGGCACCCGCACCCCGTCCATCGGCATCGCCGAGAACGGCTCCAGCTCCAGGACCAGTTCCCTTCCCGATTCGTGGGTCAGGTGCAGCTGGCCAAGACCCCGTGGATCGCTGGCCAGCGCCTCCGACACGCTCGGAGAAAGGCGGGCATCGACCCCTAGCCGCCCCTGCTCCGCCTGGGCATTGGGCTTGACGACGAACTCTGTCCAGGCCCCCTCCTCCTCCAAGGACACCAGTCGCACCATCGCTTCCTCCCGCACGTAGTCGGGATGCTCAAGCGTCACCTTCACCATTTGGCCGTCTGGCGCCGGCTCAGCCTGCGACAGGAACACGCCGACGACCTGGGGACCGAAGGGTCCCGTTCCAGCCGGCAAGCGCCGCAGCTGCGCGCCAAGGTTGGAGTGCCACAGCTCAGGGTTCGTTGCCAGACTGAAGCGCTTGGCAGATCCAAGGGAGTCGACCTTGGGTCCCCCACCCGGTGTCATCAATCCTGCGTCCATGAGCGACTCGCCGGCGACGGTCCGAAACGAAACCACCCGCGCAACTGCGACGCGCAGCTTGATCTCGGCTCGGCTGCCCGCAGCAACCACCAGCCCCTGATCACTGAGACCGCCGGCCGCCAGGGCCGCCAGCCGGTAGGACCGATCCGGCTCCGGGCCCTCGATCCGAAACAGGCCGCCCTTGGTCGTCTCCGCCCGCAGGATGCGCCCGTCCGTGCTTCCCCCAGCGCTCCTGCGCAACACCTCGCCAGCGCCCGGGAGCTCCGCGTCCCAGGCCCAGATCTTCGCGCCCGCGCCGACGGGCTGGCCGTCCGGTCCCCGCACTAACCCAGCGATTGGCTTCGAGCGTGGGAGCTGGAATACAAGGTCGCGCGCCTCGCCCGGAGCGAGCACGATCGTCCGACTGAGACGTGCGGCACCCGCGTACTCCACCGTCACGATCCGCGTACCCGGCTCCAGCGGCGCGAGCAGCACGCCCGCGCGATCGGTGCTTCCTAGCCCGCGCGCCTGGCCCGTCACGTCCGCCACGCTCACCACAGCGCCCGGTGCCGGCTGGCCCACGAAGAACACCCGCAGACTGACGTAGGATTGGCCCCCCGTCACCGCGGCGCGGGCCTCGCTGGAATCGTCCCTGCGACCGGCCCCGGAGCTGCCAGCGCGGGGGTCGTTTCGACCAACAACGCGGTCCTTGGCGGGCGCTACGTCGGCTCCACGGATTCCGGCGGCCATGCCCGGAGCCGGCCCTAGCTCTAGCCCAACGGGGCCCGCATCCGGCCCTCCGCCCAGCCAAAGCAGCGCGCCGGCGACGGCCGCTAGCAGCAAACCCAGGACCGCGAGCAGCCCCGCGCGCCCGCTCACTCGTTCTCCAGGATGTGACGCATCTCGTCGAACGTGGCCCGTTCCTCCGCCGAGGCCTCGGGGTATTGCGGGTCCATGTCCTCGAGCGTCGCGCGCACGATCCTCGCCACCTCCAGCCGCATCCAGGGTTTGCTGTCCGCCGGAATCGCGTACCAGGGCGCGTGATCCTTGGACGTGGCGGACAGCGCCTGTTCGTAGGCCTTGGCGTAGTCCTTCCAAAACGAACGCTCGCGCACGTCGCCGCTGGAGAACTTCCAGTTCTTGTGGGACTCGTCCAGTCGGTCGAGGAAGCGCCGCTTCTGCTCGTCTAGGGACACGTTGAGGAAGAACTTCACGACCCGGGTCCCGTTCCGGGCCAGGTGCTTCTCGTGGTCGACGATCGACTCCAGGCGGTCCTTCCAGAAGGACTTGGAGGAGTTTTCGTCCAGCCGCTGCCCGGCCAGGTACTCGGGGTGCACGCGCACGACCAGCACCTCTTCGTAGTAGCTCCGGTTGAAGACTCCGATGCGGCCCCGCTCGGGCAAGCGGCGCGCGCTGCGCCACAGGAAATCGTGGTCGAGCTCTTCGGTGCTGGGCTGCTTGAACGAGGAGACCTGGAAACCGGCGGGGTTCACGCCCGTGAAAACCGCGCGAATGGTGCTGTCCTTGCCGGCCGCGTCCATGGCCTGAAAGACGAGCAGCAGCGAGCGACGATCCTCGGCGTACAGGCGCCGCTGCAACTCGGCGATCCGCTCGGTTTCCTCCTTGAGGTCCTTCTCGAGCTTCTTCTTCGGCTCATCCTCGGGCGCCGCAGTGGGCCGCTTGGAGAGATCGAAGTCGCCGCCTGACGGCACGAGATGGGGACTCTTGACGGGCTGCATAGTCTTCGCATCATAGGCCCTGGAGCCCCGTGGACCGAGGCACGAATCGGTGCCGATGGGTGCCTCCCGCCGGGGCCTCCCCGCCCTCAGTCCCTCGCGATCGGCACTGGCGCCTTATGGCCCAGGGCCTGGCTCAGGGCGCTGGCCTTGCGGTGCAGGGGTGGATACAGGGTCGCGAGCGCTTCGACCCCCACCCGCGCCGCATGCCAGTTTGTCAGCCACCACCGGCGCAGGATCGCGTGGCACACCCGGCGGTCTTCGACGGACTCCACCAGTCTCGACACAGAAGCGCGGTAGTGCCGGTACAGCTGCCAGGTCGGGGTGCCCACGCGCCGCTTGGCGCCGGCCTCCGCCCAGGCTCCGCGCTCCTCCGGCGCGACACGGCGCACGTAGCGCTGCCCGTGCTCCCGGTTCCAAAACAGGGGTTCGGTGATCTGGTGGTAGCGCCCCAGCAGCACCAAGCCAGCGAGCATCGCGCGGTCGTTGCCGTGGAAGTGCCCCTCCAGGGGCGAACGCCGCAGAGCTTCGGTACGCCCAAGCCCAAAGATCTCCGTGCACAGATGGGGCTGCAGGACCATGGACTGGAAGCGCTCGGGAATCGACGCGGAGTCCGCGCCCTGTAGACCCGGATCGTAGATGGAGAGTTCCTGCCCACTGGCATCGATGATGCGCACCAGCGAATGACAGAGCACGACGCCCGGATCGGTGTCGAGAACGGCCACGCACTTCTCCAGGTACTCGGGAGCGATTTCGTCGTCGTGTGCCGCCCAGCGAAAGTAAGGGGCCGCCGCCAACTCGAGCACTCGATTGAAGTTCGGGATCGCTCCCCGATTGCCCTCCGCGCGCTCGTAGCGGATGCGCGCGTCGCGCGACTGGTAGTCCCGGCAGATCGCCTCGGTCGCGTCGCTGGAAGCGTTGTCGCAGACCACCAACTCAAAATCCTCGAAGGTCTGCCCCAGCAGGCTGTCCAAGGCACGCGCGAGAAAGTTCTCACCGTTGCGCACGGGCAGTCCAACGCTAACCCGGGGCGAGTTCATAGCGCAGGGGATTGGCGCCCCTTGGGGCCAGCGCAGCAGTCGGAGGGAAATCCCATGGGGCTGGGTGCAGAGTAGCGCAACTTGGCTGCCACCGTTCGCAGACCATCCCACGGCTCATTCCGGTCCGCCCGCCGTCCGATTGGCCCTCAGGCCGGGGCTGTATAACCGTCCGACGGGGTGAAGATCCGCCGCCAAAGATCGGTCTGCAGCAGGCCTCCGGGATCCAGCTTGGCTTTGAGCGCGAGGAATGCCTTGCGCTTGTCGGTCGGAAAGGCCTCCAGCATCGCCTGGTGACCCAGCACCAGATCCTTGGCGAAGTAGAACTTCCCGCCTGCCGCTAGCACGATCCGAGTGAGCTCGTCGCACATCGCCCAGAGCTCCGCCCGATTCCCTGGCGTGACCTTGAAGTCGAGGGCCAAGGACCAGCCATCGTTCGAGTGGGTCATCCAGAACGGGTCCGGTTTGTGGCGCTTCAGCACCCCCAGGTAGGACACGAAGCCGCGCTTCTGGCAGGTACGCAGAATCTCCTCGTAGCCCGCCAGGGCGGTTTCCTTCGGTAGGAAGGACTGGTACTGAATCAGGCCCAGGCCCCGCTTGCGTCCGTAGGCAAATTTCCAGTTCGGCACGTAGTCCAGCAGGAAATTGAAGGCGGCGTGGCTTTGGCGGTGCCAACCGCTGTGCCCCTCCATACGCCCTGCCTGCTGCTTGACGGCGTTCATCAAGCGCATGCCCGCCTTGTGGTTGAACAAACGCAGGGCGCGCCATACCTCGCCCTTGGGAAAGCCCAGGATCGAGTCCGGCAGCTCCTGGTGATCCACGCGCAGGGTCTTTTCGGGCTCCAAGTCCTCGCCCGGCGCGAGGTAGCGGGCGTGGTGGATCAGTCCACGTCCCAAGGCGTCCTCGCCGCTGAAACAGTCCAGCCAGCCGACCAGGTAGTCGGCCTCAGCCTTGTTGGCCTCAAAGTAGGCCATCATCTCCTCGAGGTCATGGCACGAGATGCCCTTGACCGCGATCTCGCCGGAGTGAATCCGCTTGGTCTGCATGCGCAGGCGCGTCATGCATCCGAGCATGCCGAAGCCTCCGATCGCTGCGTGGTAGAGGTCGCGGTTGCGCTCCGGCGACGCCGTCACCAGCTCGCCGTCCGGCCGCACCAGATCGAACTCCAGCACATGCTCACCGAAGGTCCCCACCGCAAAGTTGTTCTTGCCGTGGATGTTCATGCCTGCCGCACCCGCCATCGTCGGGTACATGGTCCCCGAGACAACCATCGGCCAGTAGCCCTGGGGCAGGCTGTGTCGCCAGAGGTCGCGGATCGTGACCCCCGCCTGCATGTCCGCGATCCCCGTCTGGGGATCAAAGGACAGGATGCGGTTCATGCGCGTCAGGTCGAGCACCTGCCCGTCGGACGTCACGCTGGCGTCGCCGTAGCTGCACCCGCTGCCGCGCAGGGCCAGGGACGTCCCCGCCTCAAGAGCCGCGGCGAAGGCGGCCTGCACCTGGTCCGTGCTCTCCGGTCGCAGGACCCGCGCATGGGCCCCGTGGGACATGCCCCAACCTTCGACGTACTCATAGGAGCGCCGCAGCGGCGCGGGCTTCGGTTCGCGTCCATTCCCCATCAGACGTTGAGGTGCCGGAAGATCGCGGACGGGATCGCGCGGATGACGCCCATGATCGGCCACCAAGTCCGCGGGACGTAGCGCACGTCGAACAAGCCCCCGCGGCTCGCCTTCAGGATCGCCTTGGCGGCGGCATCGGCGGAGATCATCAGAGGCAGGTCGTCCATGCCCGCGGTCATGTCGGTCTCGACCGGCCCGGGCTTGATCGTCACAACCCGGACCCCATACCCCGCCAGACGGTTGCGCAGGGACTCGAGGTAGGTCGCGAGCGCGGCCTTGGTCGCATGGTAGGCAGGGTTCTGCTTGCGGCCCCGGTCGCCGGCCACCGAGCCCACGCCGACGATGGTTCCCGAGCGCTGCGTTTGGAAGAGCCGCGCCGCGGGGTTGCACCAGGCCATGGCGCCGGTCAGGTTGATCTCTACCTGACTCGCGTCCTTGCCCGTGTCGTATTCGTCCGCCTCGACCTTCGGCATCACGCCGGCGACGTACACGATCACGTCCAGCCCCCCGAGGTCGCGCACTGCGCGCTCGAAGAGCTCGGGCACGGCGTCCCGATCGGCCACGTCGTGGGCGTAGACCGCGAGGCTGCCGGGCTCCCCCTCCAGCTTGCTCCGCAGGTGCTCCAGCCGGTCGCTGCGCCGCGCGAGGCCGGCCACCGCGTAGCCCTCCCCCACCATCCGCTGCACGAGGGCGGCACCGATGCCAGAGCTGGCACCGATGACGAGGGCGCGCGGTCCCTGGGCCTGGCTGGATTCTGTCCCGGCCTCGGTCGCGGTCGGATTGGGGGTCGAAGACATGGCGGCCATGGTGCAGGGAGTGCGGGTCCAGGGGAAGTCATCGGCCGCCTGGCTTCCCTCCATCCAGGCTGAGTCGTGGAATCGGGAGCCGAGCGCTGCTAC
>CAYWNK010000231.1:0-10131 GCA_964459495.1 uncultured Planctomycetaceae bacterium | reverse complement strand
GGCTTCGGGGTCTTGGTCGGGGGGGGGCATGCGTCCTCTCGTCTACCCAGCTTTCCCGGGGGTGCGAGGTGTTGCGGAAGAATCGGTTTTTCCAGGCTCCGGATGGGGCAGAGGGGCGAATCAAGGTCACGACTACCGTCGCGCTGCGCATCATGGGACGGCGGGCGCGCTTGATCCCGCTGGCGATCTCGCCCATAACCTCGATCCGATCCTGCACTCCCCTGCAGGGATCCCATGCAACGTCTGCGCGCGATCACCTATCTCTCCCCGGGCCTTCCTCTGGGTCTCTTCCAGGGCCTGAGTGGCCTGTTGGGGGATTTTCTGGGGCTGGAGGTGGAGCTGTTGTCCGAGACCAGCATCTCGGGCCCGATGGAAGGGGATCACGACCCGTTCCTGGCCGGCGAAGTGGACCTTGGCTTCGTCTGCTCTCCGTCCTATCTCTATCTGTGCTCCAAGGATGAACCCTCGGTGACACTGGCGCCCGCGGGCTTCGCGTTCGATCATCCGAGCGCTGAGGGCCGGCCCGTCTACTTCGCCGACGTGGTCGTGAGCCAAGCGAGCGAGGTCCGCCGAATCGAGGACGTGCGCGGTGGCCGCTGGGGGTTCAACGATCGTTGCTCGCTCTCCGGTCACTTCGCCATCCAGCAGTTCCTTCAGGAAGCGGGTGAGGAGGTCGAGGCGTTCTTCGGCAGCGAAGTCCACACCGGCTGTCATCAAGAGTCGGTACTCGCCATCCTCGAGGGCCGCATCGAGGCGGCTTCTGTGGACTCGACGACCCTCGCAATCCTGCGTCGCCACGACCCCGAGGTCGCGGCAGGCCTGCGAGTGATCCACTCTCTCGGGCCGTTTCCGATCCAACCCATCGTTCTGAGTCGGCACCTGGATCCGGCCTGGTCCCACGCGATCGGAGCGGCCCTGCAGCAGCTGCACCTCGCTCCTCGCTTCGAAGACCTGCGCTGCGCCTACGGCCTGACCGAGCTGGTTCCGATCCAGCACGCGAACTATGCCGAGGAGCACGCGGCCCTGAGCAGTCTCGGACAGCTCCCGCCCGTCGTCGACACGGCCTGCGAGAGCGTCGTTCGGAGCCTGTATCCGGGCTAGGGGTACCTGCGCCTACAGCCTCTTTCTGACGGCGTCACTCTCGAGTTCGCGCAGCGCGTGTCCACCGATCCAGCTGGGCGCTTTGGCCTCTCGAGCAGCGAGGCGCTTGGCCGTTCGGATCGCGGCGGCATTCAGAGCCTTGTTCCGTTTCCCGATCGCGCGCAAGGCCATGTTGACGGCTTTCTTGACGTAGGTTCGATCGTCGTCGGCGCCAATTTCGATCCACTCGAGGCAGTTCAGGAACGGGGCGTCGCCGGCTGCCTTGTCGTGGACCGACATGGCCCACAGCAGCGCAAATCCTGCGCGCTTGCGGTACTCGAGTTGGGCCGTGGACCACTGTTCGGCTTTCTTCCAGGCGTGCTTCGTGCGATCGAAGAGGTGGATGCATACGTTGTCCACGATGGCCCAGCTATCGAATTCCGCGGACCAGGAGTCCATCTGCGACAGGGTCACCCTATCGGGTTCGCCGACCATGGCGGCTAGCATGCGAGCTTCGTAGCGGCTGGTGTCCCACAGCTCCAGGGACAGTTCGTGGTGGCGTCCGATGGACTTGGAAAGCGCCCGTAGCTCCCGGACCGCGACGCCGAAGGGGTCCTGGGCCACGATGCCGTAGCGGTCGAGCTCGGCGATTTGTCTTGTGGTGCCTAGGCGCGTGAGCTCGCAAACCACGTCCGCGGCGGAGGTGAATGTGCTCGGATCGTCGTTCTTCATGGCTCGCTGGTGGAAGCGGTGGGTTTGTTCCCGCCTCCGAAACGCCTTCAGTCGTTGACCCCGACCCATAGGCCGTCGCCAATGGGGACGATGACCGCGTGCACACTAGCGACCTGAGCCATGTGGTCATTGAACGCGCGGACAGCGCCGACTTCGCGATCGGTCGGGGAGTCGTCCAGAAGCTGGCCGAAGGCGAAGGCATTGTCGATGAGGAGCAAGCCGCCGGGGCGCACGATGCGCTGGGAGTGCTCGAGGTAGGCGGGGTAGTTGGCCTTATCGGCGTCCAAGAAGGCCGCATCAGCCGAGTTCTCCTCGAAACCGGGCAGGACGTCGAGTCCCTTGCCGCGGTGGACTTCGACGCGGTCCGCCACATCGGAACGCGACACCCAGTCCTCGGTGAAGTCGGCGTGGTGGTCCAGCAGCTCGATCGTGCGCACGCGGCCACCCGCTGGTAGGGCGCGGGCCATGGTGATGGCGGAGTAGCCGGCAAGCGTGCCGACCTCGATCACCTCGGTTGCCTTGTGCACCTTGAGCAGGATCTGCATCAGGCTTGCCTGTTCAGGCGAGATCCAAATGCGCGGGATGCCTGCGGTCTCTGCGGCCGCCTTGAGGTCGATGAGGAAGGTGTCGTCACCTTGGGTACGGGCGGCGACGTAGTCGAAGTGGGCCGCTGTGACGGCTGACGAGGAGGCGGACATTGGGGCAGGGTACCGGGTAGCATGCGCCCTATGGAACACGCGCTCGAGGCAAAGGGGCTGATCCGCCGCTTCGGCGAGCTGGTGGCGGTTGGCGGGATCGATCTCGCCGTCCGCAGGGGCTCTTGCCTTGCCCTGCTCGGGCCCAACGGTGCGGGGAAAACGACGACGATCGAGATGCTGGTCGGGCTCCAGACGCCGGACGAGGGCAGCGTCGAGGTGCTCGGGCGGGATTGGAAAGTCGATGCCGCGGGGATTCGCGCCCAGATCGGCGTCCAGCTCCAGGAGACCAAGCTCCAGGAGAAGGTGACGGTGGCCGAGACCCTGCGCATGTTCCGGAGCTTCTACGCGAAGGGACGCAGCGTCGAGGAGGCGCTCGACATCGTGGGGCTAGGGGAGAAAAGCGGGGCGCGAATCGAGACCCTGTCCGGTGGCCAGCACCAGCGGGTGGCCCTGGCGAGCGCGTTGGTGGGGGATCCGGAACTCCTGTTCCTCGACGAACCCAGCACGGGGCTCGACCCCCAGGCCCGGCGCCGGGTTTGGCAGATCGTCGAGGACTTCAAGGCCGGCGGCGGCACGGTTCTGCTGACAACCCACTACATGGAAGAAGCCGAGCGGCTGGCGGACGAGGTCGTGATCGTCGACGCGGGCCGTGTGATCGCGAAAGGCTCGCCCCAGGCGGTGATCGGTCGACTGGACGCCGAGAGCATCGTCGAGTTGTACCCGGGCGCCGATGGGCTGGCCAAGCTGGACGATGGCGAGCTGGGCGCCCTACCCGGCGTGCAGGAGGTGCGCCGCGAGGGAGCCGCGCTGACCTTCGTGGTCGGCGACACCCAGGCGAGCGTCGGCGCGCTGCTCCAGTACCTGCGCGACAAAGACGTGCGGCTGGAGACCCTGCAGACCCACGCCCCGACCCTCGAAGACGTGTTCGTCGACCTGACCGGGAAGCAACTTCGCGATGACTAGAACCGCTGAATTAGTCGAGCTGACGCGCATCCGCGTGCTGGCCTTTCTGCGCGTGCCCGAAGCGGTCTTCTGGGTGTTCGTCTTTCCGATGGTGCTTGCCTTCGTGCTGGGGCTGGCGTTCCGGACCTCGGAGCCACCGACCAGTCGGGTAGGCGTGATTCCACTGGAGGGGCTGGCGAGTGTCGAGGAACGCCTCGCCGCCGAGCCGCACCTCGAGGTCGTGCGCTTCGAGGAACAGGGCGCTGCGAATCGCGCGCTCTTCGCCGGCAAGGTGGACGCATTGGTGCTTGGCTTGGAGCCGACCGAGTTGCGCCTCGATCCTGCCCGGCAGGAGGCCGAGCTCGCGCGCCTGCGCCTGCAAATCGCCCTTGCGGAGGCGCCCCCTGCGGGGCCCTCGATCCAGGCCGTGACAGAGAAGGGCAGCCGCTACGTCGACTTCCTCTTCCCGGGCCTGTTGGGCATGAATCTGATGGGCACAGGGATCTGGGCGATCGCTTTCGCGGTGGCGGACCTGCGCCAGAAGAAGGTGCTCAAGCGGCTGCTGGTCACGCCGATGCGCCGTTCGTCGTTCTTGGCGTCGCTGGGCCTGGCGCGCCTCGCCTTCCTGGTGTTTGAGGGGGGCGCGCTCACGGCTTTCGGATTCTGGGTGCTGGACATTCCCATGCGCGGCGGCTGGTTGGCCTACATATTTCTCTGCCTGCTCGGCGCGACGGTGTTCGCGGGCGTGGGCCTGCTCGCCGCCAGCCGCGCCAGGACGATCGAAGGTGCGTCGGGGATGATCAACTTGGTGATGATGCCCATGTGGTTGGGCTCGGGCGTGTTCTTCAGCTACGAGAAGTTTCCCGCTGTGCTGCACCCGCTGCTCAAGGCCCTACCCCTGACGGCGCTGAACGATTCCCTGCGCAGGACGATGCTCGAGGGTGCGGGTCTGGTCGGCGTGCTGCCGGAGATCGCCGTGATGGTGGCCTGGATGGTGCTGTCGTTCGTGGTCGCTCTGTGGATCTTCCGCTGGGAGTAGTGCTGCTCCCACACGACGTGACCAGTTCCTCCCTTGGAGAGCCGCGGGCTCGGGCAACTCGGTGGCGCTGGACCTGGCCGCGGCGGGAGCCAGCATCGACGGCGAGCTGATGCAGGCACGGCAGGCGCGGGTCCAGGTGCGCAAGCGGGCGCTCGAGGTCTTCACCGGCGCATAGGTCGGCGGCCTGTCCGTGGCCGTGCCCTGCGGGTCCCCCGAAACCGTCACGTGATTCAGACCAAGCCCTATCCTTGGGGGATGCAAAAGCGGTTCGCCTGGATGCCCGTGCTTGCGGCACTCTACGTGCCGCCGCTCGTGATGACTTGGTTGCCGCCCCTGGCGGGGCACTGGCACTGCCAGGAGGTCTATCTGCGCTGGATGCCGATCTTGCCGGCTCGCATGGCGCTCGGGTTCCATCATCCAGAAGGTGTCATCGAGTGGGTGGTGGCGGCGGTGGTTCCTGCTCTGGTGGTAGGGATGTTGCTCACTACCCTGGCCCGCAAACCGAAGCTCGGCTGGACCCTGCTCGCCGTTGCGGCGGCGGGGAACATCGCTCAAGCCGGGGTGTTCAGCGCCCTGCTGCGGATGTAGATGGAGAAGACCGAGCTAGGAACCAGCGCCGAGCTGCCGGGTACGTTCCTGCCTGTGGTGCGAAAGTGGTTCGCCGAACGGCTCGGCGCTCCCACGCTCGTGCAGGCGCGTGCTTGGCCCGCGATCGCGGCGGGGGAACATGTATTGCTCGCGGCACCGACGGGTTCGGGAAAAACGCTAGCCGCCTTCTTGCAAGCGCTCGATGGGCTGCTCAAGGAAGGGGGTGTCTTGGAGGAACGCACGCAGGTGCTGTATGTGTCGCCGCTGCGTGCCTTGTCCAACGACGTGCAGAGGAATCTGGCCGGCCCGTTGGCGGAACTGCGCGAGCGGGATCCGAGCCTGCCCGAGATCAACGTGGTGGTGCGCACCGGAGACACGCCCAGCCATCAGCGAACACGCATGGTGAAGCGCCCGCCGCACGTGCTCGTCACGACTCCTGAGACTCTGGGGACTCTGCTGACCAGCGAAGGTGGGCGCTCGATCCTAGGCGACGTTCGAACGGTGATCGTCGATGAGATCCATGCCATCGTCGGCAGCAAGCGCGGCGTGCACCTGGCCCTGAGTCTAGAACGACTCGAGTGGCTCACCGGGGTTCCTGTGCAACGCATCGGGCTGTCCGCGACCCAAAAGCCCCTGTCGGACGTGGCAGACTTTCTCGTGGGACCAGAGCGCACCTGCACGCTGATCGACGAGGGCCATCGCCGCAAGCTGGACCTCCGCGTGGCGATGCCGCCGGCGGACCTCGGGCAGGTCTGCAGTCACGAACAGTGGGAGAGCATCCACGAGTCGATCGCGCAGCTCGTGCGCGATCACACCAGCACCCTGGTTTTCGCCAACACACGCAAGGTCTGCGAGCGCACCGCCGCGGAGCTCTCCAGGATCCTGGGGCCTGAACGGGTGACGAGCCATCACTCTAGCCTCTCCAAGAGCCGGCGGCTTGAGGCGGAGCAGCGGCTCAAGGACGGCGAGCTGGACTGCCTGGTTGCTACGGCTTCCCTGGAGCTGGGCATCGACATCGGGGACGTGGATCTTGTGGTGCAGGTCGGCACGACCCGTTCGATCGCTGCACTGCTGCAGCGTGTTGGGCGCTCGGGCCACGGCGTGGGTCGGGTCCCCAAGGGCGTGGTGTACCCAGTCGCTCAGGATGAGCTCGTCGAGGCGGCGGGGCTGATGCTGGCGATCCGGCGCGGCGATCTGGACCGCACTCCGCAGCCCGCGGCCCCGCTGGACATCCTAGCCCAGGCCATCGTCGGAGCCTGCGTACCCGAAGACCATGAGATCGGTGACCTGCTGCTGCGCTTGCGACGGGCCTGGCCCTATCGGAATCTGGAGCGCGAACGGCTGGACGACGTGATTGCGCTGCACACCGGCAAGCAACACTCGCTGCTGCACTACGACCAAGCTAGCAGCCGGGTGCGGGCCACCCGTCGCGCGCGCTTGATCGCCATTACCTCCAGCGGCGCGATTCCCGACAAGGCCGACTACCGCGTTGTGGCTGAGCCCGAAGGGTTGACGGTGGGCACGGTGGACGAGGACTTTGCGGTCGAGGCCACCGGCGGCGATGTGTTCCAGCTTGGGAACATGGCCTGGCGCGTACTGCGGACCGAGCCAGGCGTTCTGCGGGTGATCGATGCGCCCGGGGCCCAGCCCAGCATGCCGTTCTGGCTCGGGGAAGCGCCGGCGCGCACGACAGAGCTGTGCGCGGCCATGGGGGAGGTGCGCGAGCGCGGGCTTGAGGCCGGATGGCTCGTGTCTGAGTGCGGACTGGATGCGAGCGTGGCTGAGTTCCTGAGCGACGAGCTCCGCGCCAGCGTCGAAGCGCTGGGGTCGGTTCCGACGCCCCAGCGGATCGTGATCGAGCGCTTCCCCGACGAATCAGGCGGCACCCAGCTCGTGCTGCACTCGCTCTTCGGGGGCCGGGTGAACCGCGCCTTCGGCTTAGCACTACGCAAGCGCTTCTGCCGCTCGTTCGGCTTCGAGCTGCAGGCGGCAGCGGGCGAGGATGCGGTGCTGATTTCGCTGGGCCCGATGCACTCCTTCCCCCTGGATGAGGTGTTCGACTACCTGCGCTCGGATACGGTGAAGGACATGCTGATGCAGGCGGTGCTCGATGCGCCGGTGTTCCAGACGCGCTGGCGCTGGAACGTCTCGCGCGCGCTGCTCGCGCCGCGCGCGCCGGGCGGCAAGCGCCTGCCGCCGCCGATCCAGCGCATGCGCGCGGACGATCTACTGGTCGAGGCTTTCCCCGATGTCGTCGCCTGCGGGGAGACGCTAGCGGCGGGAGATATCGACATTCCGGTCGGGCATCCCATGGTCGACCAGACCTTGGACGATTGCCTCTACGAGAACATGGACCTGGACGGGCTTGTAGACCTGCTTGAAGGACTACGGGACGGCACGATCGAGCGGGCGACGATCGAGACCGCGGAGCCATCGCCGCTTGCCCAGGGGGCGCTCGCGATCGGCCCCTATGGCTTTCTGGACGACGCGCCGCTGGAAGAGCGCCGGTCCCAGGCGGTGCGCGGAGGGTGGCGCTCGGAGGCGGCGGCGGAGATCGGGATCCTGGCGCCGGAGGCGATCGAGCGCACGCGCGCCGAAGCCTGGCCGGATCCGCGCAGCGCCGACGAGGTCCACGAGGTGCTGACCTGGATGGGCTACGTGCAGACCTCCGAAATTGCGGGGGCTGCGGACACCTTGGACTGGCGTCCCTGGCTCGGCGAGTTGGTCGCGACGGGTCGCGTGATGCGGGAGGGCGAGCGCTGGTATGCGACGGAGGCCAGGCGCGATCCCCTCGACCTCGCGCGCGGACGACTGGAGGTCCTGGTGCCCGTGGATGTGCCCCATGACGACACGCTGCTGCAGGCTCTCGAGGCCGAGGGCCTGGCGGTGCGCATCGAGCTGCAGGGGCGTCCGTGCTGGATTCACCGCCGGCTACTCGCGCGTATCCAGCGCTACACACGCGAGGACAAGCGGCGGCGCATTCGGCCCGTGCCGACGGCGGCCTTCCGGAACTTCCTTTCGGGCTGGCACGGCATGGATAGCACGGGCCGCTTCGACGGGCCGGCGGGGCTGTTCGAGGTCGTCCAGCGCCTGGCCGGCTGGGAAGCTCCCGCGCCACTCTGGGAGGCGGAACTGCTACCGGCGCGCTTGCCCGGCTACCGCCGGGAGTGGCTCGACCAGCTCTGCATGAGCGGGCAGGTGGCATGGGGGCGGCTATGGGGCTCGGCAAAACCGGCCGTGAAATCGACGCCGCTGACGCTGTTTCCACGCTCGGAACTCGGCCTCTGGGAGGCCTGGGCGGGGCCTGCGCCTGAGGACGATCTCGGCTGGCCCGCGCGGCGGGTGCTCGACGCCCTGCGCGAGCGCGGACCGCTGTTCCAGACCGATCTCGAGGGCGTACCGGGACTGTTGGCATCCGACGGGGAGCGTGGCCTCGACGAGCTGATCGCGCGCGGCCTCATCACGTCCGACTCGTTCGCGGCGTTGCGCCCGCTGCTTATCGCCCCCTCCAAGCGGCGTCCGTCGCCATTCGCGCCCGCGGGCCGCTGGAGTCTCTTCCGCACGCGCGAGGCCGCGGCGCCAGATCCCGAAGAGGCGGCGCGCCTGCTGCTGCGCCGCTACGGGGTGATCTTCCGCACGGTGCTCGAGCGCGAGCGGCTGCCCATGTACTGGCGCGACATGCACCGCGCCCTGCGTCTGATGGAACTGCGCGGCGAGGTGCACGGCGGCCGCTTCGTGCAGGGTTACGCGGGCGAGCAGTTCGCTCTGCCGAGCGCCATCGCGGGCTTGCGTGCCGCAGCGGAAGCCACCGACTGGTCCCCGGCCGACGGGGCCGACCCCCTGGCCCTAGACGGGGTCCTGGTGCCGGGCCGCCGCATGGGCAGCCCCGTGCGCTAGCCGGGAGGGCGCACACGTCGTCATCTCTGGACCGGGTGCGGCGGGCGGATCCGCAGGTGGGCTTGACAGCATTCTCGGCGAGGGGTTTGGGGGATGGGGGAGCATCGGGCACCTCTATGATTCGGCAATGCTGAGCGCGCGCTTCATCCTCTTCCCGTTGCTGGGGGCACTCGCGGGGTGCTTCAGCAGGGTCACTGACGGCCTTGATCTCGCCAACGCAGGACTTGTTGCCACGGACGCGGCCAGTTCCGCCGGAGTCTTCTTCGACGACTTTGATGGGGTCGCAATCGATGACGAGCGTTGGCGAGTCTCCTATCGCAACTGGGGCGGCCAGCTGCCCGACGGCACT
The DNA here is from genome assembly GCA_964459495.1 of uncultured Planctomycetaceae bacterium. GTDB lineage: Bacteria > Planctomycetota > UBA1135 > UBA1135 > CAYWNK01. The sequence goes on along the minus strand of CAYWNK010000231.1, from coordinate 806 downwards.
AGCTACAACGGCGGCGTGCATCCGGACAACGTGGAGTTTCCTGGAGATGGAACGTTGGTCCTGCGCGTCCACGGCGATCGCTACGAAGGTCTCCCGCGGGGCGAGAATAGGGACGGTTCGCTTCGACCCGACGGCAAGCGGGTGGGCGCCGCCATCGCCACCGCGTCCTACTACGCTTCCGGTCGCTACGAGGTTCGGATGAAGGTCGCCCCGGTCGACGGCGTGTGCTCAGCCATCTGGAGCTTCTACTACGCGGAGCTGCACCCCGGTGACCTTGGCTACCCTGCGGGCGACAAGGGCGTTCACATCATCAACCACGAGATCGACATTGAGCTGCCGGGTCGTCCAGGCCCCCCACGCCTGGGGATCTCCAGAGCCTGGGCGCTGATGAACACCTGGATCGGCGAGGGCGGCGGAGAGTCCACGATCGGCTACATCGATCTGGGCGCGCCCCAGGACGACGGCGAGTGGCATACCTATCGATTCGACTGGCACACGGACCCGGCGGGGGTCGACTTCTACGTGGACGATGCCCTTGTGCACAGAACGGAGGCCACGGTTCCCACCCGCGCGGGTCGCTTCACGATCGGCGCATGGTTCCCAAACGGCTGGGCCGGAGAACCGGATTTTGATCGGAGCGCGCTCATTGTGGATTGGGTGCGCATCACGCCGTTCCATGGGGCGGGCGATGAGTACGCGGAGGAAACCTATCCCGATAGTGGCTGGGCGGACTAGTGTCCTGAGTCAGAATTTCTGAGGCAGAAACGTCGAACGGAGTCGAGGATCTCGTCCGCCGTCTTCGTCCA
>CAYWNK010000230.1:0-10168 GCA_964459495.1 uncultured Planctomycetaceae bacterium | reverse complement strand
ACCAGCCCATCGAGTTGCCGGTGACCACCACCGCCCGTCCTGCGGCCATGGCCGCCTCGGCGTCCAGCACCGACTTGACGTAGATCAGGGCCGAGACATTTGCCGGCCGCAGGTGCCGAGTCTTCGCAAATTTCGGCGCACCGTCGAGCTCGAGCAGGGGTTCCAAATCGAACTCCGCGCGCACCGCCTCGGCCTCCCGCACGCGCTCGTTGGCGGGGGGTAGGCTCCCCAGGCTCGTCTCGGTGTAGGAGCCCCGGCCGGGCAGGATCAGCGCCAAGCGCTTCATGAGCACACCCCCTGGGCCGCCGCCACGATTTCGTCCTCAGAGAGCAGCACCAGATCCGCCGCCGGCCCCAGCGGTACGTAGCAGTCCTTGGCCCGCGCCGAAGCGATCGGTCCGTGGAAGCCGGATTCGACCAGGTCGGCGATCAGCGAATCCGCCACGCCCGCCTGCGTGCGGCGGCACTCGTCCGCCACCAGCACCCGGCCGCAGGCGTCGGCGTGGCGGCGAACCGCCTCGAAGGGCAGGGGCGCCAGCCAGCGCAGGTCCAGAACGCGGGCTTGGATGCCGTGCTCTTGCCGCAGGCGCTTCGCCGCGCGCAGCGACAAACGCAGGCCGTTGGCGTAGGACACGATCAGGAGCTGGTCCGCATCGGGATGGTGAATGCCCACGTCGCCGGGCAGCAGACAGGATCCGCTGGATCCATCCGGCGGCGGATAGTCCGACAGCCACTCCCCGTCGCCGGCCGCATAGAGGTCGCGCTCGTGGTACAGCGCGATCGGCTCCAGGAACACCACCACCCGCCCGGACTCCGAGGCCATGGCCATGGCGCCACGCAGCATGCGCGCCGCATCGTCCCCGCGCGCGGGGCATGCGATCGCCAGCCCCGGGATCTCGCGCAGCGCCCCGATCGAATTGTCGTTGTGGAAGTGACCGCCGAAGCCCTTCTGGTAGGCGAGCCCCGCGATGCGCACGACCATCGGGTTCTGGTACTGCCCTGCCGAGAAGAACTGCATCGAGCAGGCCTCCCCGCGCAGCTGATCGATCGCGTTGTGCAGGTAGGCGAGGTAGGGAATCTCGGGCACCGGCAAAATTCCGACCTGGGCAGCGCCCTGGGCTACGCCGAGAATCGTGGTCTCGTCGAGGAGCGTGTCGAAGCAACGCGCGACGCCGAAGCGCTCCTGGAGGCGCTGGGTCACACCATAGACGCCGCCCTTCTTGCCGACGTCTTCGCCGAACGCGATCGTGCGCGGGTTGCGCGCGAACTCGTCGTGCAGCGCGTGATTCAGGTGGGCCCCAAGCGTACGGCGGGTCGGGGTCGTCACCGTCTCGGGAAGCCGGGAGCCGAAGACCTCCCGGCGGCGGGCCGGATCCACGGCCCCATCGCCGGCCACACGCCAGCGCGCAGAGTCCTCGGGCGCCAGGGGCGCCATAACCTCAGCCGCGGTCGACAGGCCCCTGCGGCGGAGCGCCTCCGGCACGGCCGCGTTGACGCGCTCGCGAATGCTGCTGACCAACTCGAGCAGCTCATCCGGCGTCGCGGCGCCCGTCTCGACCAGGCGCAGCGCGTTGAGCTGCAAAGGGTCCCTGGCCTCGACCTTCTCGATCTCTTCCAGGCTCCGGTAGGCGGTCTCCACGTCGCTGCCCGCGTGCCCCCAGAGGCGTACGCAGCGCAGGCGCAGGAACACCGGCGAACGGGAGGTGCGGCAGGTCTGCACCGCCATCGACACCGCGTCCCAGGCCTCGTCGAAGTGACCACTCGCCTCGAAGTACCGCAGGTGTGAGAGCGGCTCAAACGTGTCGCGAATCCAGCGCCGGGGGGTCTCCACCGAGATGCCGCGCTGGTTGTCCTCGCAGACGAACAGGATCGGCGTCGGGTTCTCGCGCCGGGCCGCGTAGCGGGCCGCGTTGACGCCCGATAGGCAGGTGGCGTGGTTCGCCGAAGCGTCCCCAAAGCTGCACATCACGATGGCGTCGCCGGGTAGTCCGGTCGGCACCGACAGGCGGCGCGCCCGACCGAGAGCAAACGCCATCCCCACGGCCTTGGGAACGTGGCTCGCGATCGTGCTGGTCTGGGGCGGCACCCAGGCTTCTCGGCTGCCCCAAACCTTGTGCCGACCCCGGGACACCGGATCCTCCGCAGAGGCGACGAACGAGAGCAGGGTGTCGAAGAGCGGCGTTGCCGACGGCAGACGCCGTTGGCGAGCCATCATCAGCCCCCCGGATCGGTAGTGCAGCAGACACGGATCATTGGTCCGCAGCTGCGCCCCGATCAGCGCGTTGTTCTCGTGGCCGGCGCTCGAGATGGTGTAGTAGCCACGCCCGTCCCGCTTCAGATCCCGGGCCGCCACATCGAGGGCCCGCGACAACACCTGGTCCTCGTACAGCTCCACCGCCTGGCGGGCGGTGAGCGTCGAGCCGGGGCGCAAGGCCTCCTCGGGGCCAAGGCGCCGCTCGGCCGGGCTGAGACTTTCCAGTAGGCGAGTCAGCTGGGACTCGACAACAGCGACGCGATTGGTACTCATGGATCGGCCAGCGCAGGAGCATGCGGCGGAAGGATCCTTCCGCTACATGCTCCGGGGAGAGCGGGTCCCAAAGTTACGGCTTCGCGTCCCAGGGTCCCGCGTAATCCACGCTGAAGCCGGGAGCATCCCGCACGGCTAGCTGGTACATGCGCTTGGAAAGCTGCCGCAGGTGCAGGGCGTCGTGGGCCGCCCAGGAGGCCAGCATGTCGCCGGCCTTGAGCTCGCCGAACTCCTTGTGGGGATGGGCGTGGGCCCAGCGCGGCGAAACGAGACCCTTGAGCCACGCGACGCTGCGGGCACGCTCCATCTCGAAGCGCTGCAGCATCCGGGCGAGTTCGCCCTCGTTGTAGCCCTTCTCCTCGGCCGCAGCTCGAGGGTCGATCGCCTTCCAGGCGCGGTCCGGGTCCTCCAGTACGGCTTCCAGGCGTGGACGGAAGTCTTCTGTATCCTCATCTGCCAGGTGCCCGAGGATCTCGAGCACGGACCAGCCTCCATCCGGCGGTCGCCAGCGGGAATCCTGATTGGAGAGCCCGGAAAGGAGCTGCTTGAGGGCCTGGGCGAAGACGGCCAGGCGGCCGATCAATAGGTCGGGGTTCATGCGGTAAGGGGGTCCTAGGTCCGGCGCCAGGCCGGAATGGGCCACGCAGGGTACGGAATCGGAGCAGATCCACCGTGCCCGTTGGGCCTGCGACTCGAAAAGAGGCCCAGAACAGCCCCGCTGGGGTCCCGCAAGTGGGGCCGGGCTATTCCTCCTCGTCACCGCCCCCATAACCCAGGGACTGGAGCCCCTCCAGCTCGGCGGCCGTCGCCTCCCGCTGCTCCCCCCCTGCCACGGCCTCCTGACGGGCCAGCCAGGCGTCGGTCCGGGCCCTGGATTCCGCCAGGATCTCGGGCTCGTCCTTCGCTAGGTCGCGCAGCTCGTGGGGATCGGTTCTCAGGTCGTAGAGATGCTCTACCCCATCCCAGCCCCGCAGGTACTTCCAGCGCGGGCCGGTCAGCGCGTACTCGATTCCCCCGCCCTCGGACTGCCGTGGAGAGCTCTGGCTCCACACCTCCGAAGCTCCAGCGATCGGCGACCCCAGGCGGTCGACGCCGGTGGCTTGGGCCAGGAAGTCCTGCTGGCCAGGCAGGTCCAGCCTTCCAAGGACTGTCGGTAGCACATCGACCGCCGAGACAGGCCCCGCGTGGCGCCCGGGCTTCAAGCCCGGAATCCGCAGCATCAGTGGAGCGTGCAGTTGCTCGTCGAAGACCCGGCCGTGCGCGGCGAGACCGTGCTGGTTGAGGCCCTCACCATGATCGCCCATCAGCACAACGACCATGTCCTCCCAGAGGCCCCGCCCCCGCAGGTCGTCGAATAGCAGCCCGAGCTGCTCATCCATAAAGGCGATCTCACCGTCGTAGGCGTTCATCACCTCATCGACCTGGATCGGCGCGCCGAGCTGCTCCCCCTCCAGCTCGATGTCGCGTTCCGCCATCCACTCGAGAATGCCGTCGCCGGTTTGGAAACGCTCGTCGAAGGGCGGAGGGGGATCGTAGGGGCCGTGGGGATCGAACAGGTGCAGCCAGAGAAAGAACGGTTCGGTCGCTCGCTCATCCAGCCACTCCCGAGCGGATTCAACGGTCTTGTTGCCCCGCCGCAGCTTGCGGCGTGAGTAGCTGTAGATCTCAAAGCCTGTCGAAAGACCCGCCTTGGCCCGCAGGGGTAGAGCGCTGACGAAGGCTCCCGTGTCATAGCCTTCGGCGCGCAGAAACTCGGCCAAGGTCGCCAGGCTCGGATCACGCTCGTAGACGTGCGTTTGGTCGAGATTGGCTCGCACTCCATGTTCGATCGGGTAGGTACCGGTGAACAGGGACGTGTGGGTCGGCAACGTCGTGGCCATCGGCACGATGCAGCGCTCGTAGACCAGGCTCTCTTCCGCGAGGGAGTCGATGTTCGGCGAGGTTTCCCGGAAATACCCGTAGCAGCCCAGGTGATCCGCCCGCGTCGTATCAATCGTGACCACCAAGATGTTCGGGCGCCCGTGAACCACAGGGGCCGATTCCGCAGGGTTTTCGGGTCGGCTGCAGCCGAGCAGCAGCATTCCCACAAGCCACAGGTTCCGCATGGGCAAGAGCGTACCCGATCGCTCCTGGCCCCCTGCCCCGGGATCCAGCCTAAGCGGCTCTGTCGCCTCGCGCGCAGCCCTTGCGGACCAGGGCCAGGGCGTCCCGCGCAGCGGCCGAGTAGGCCTGGGCGTAGGTCGGGAAGTTGAAGATCGTGTCCGCAAAGAAGCGCGGGCCATGGCCCGCCAGGAGCGCCATCTGCCCCATGTGAATCAGCTCCGACGCGCGGTCAGCGATGATGTGCACGCCCAGAATGCTCTCGGCCGCGGAGTCGCACACCATGCGCAACATCCCCTCCGTAGCCCCGTCGATTCGGGCTCGCGCGAGATCGGAGAAGTGGCAAGTACCCACCTTGGCGGCGCCGTGCTCCTCGATGGCCTGTGCCTCGGTCAGCCCCACCGAAGCGAGCTCGGGCAGGGTGTAGATCCCGCTGGGGATGCGATCGGCGGGGAGGCCCGGATCTAGACCCAGGGCGTGCCTCACCGCCCGCTGTCCCTGGTGCATGGAAGCTGCCGCAAGCGCGGGAGGGCCGGATACATCCCCCGCTGCGTAGATGCCGGGAACCGAAGTGCAGCCGAATTCATCCACGTCCAGCAGGCCGCGCCGGTTGGCCGCCAACCCCGCCTCTTCGAGCCCGAGTCCCTGCAGACCGGCCACACGGCCCTGGGCGACCAACACCTTGGCCGCATGCAGGGTCTCGCCGCTTGACAGCACGGTGTCGACGCCCTCGGACGCGCAGAGGGTCATGGACTCGACGCGCACATTCGGAACGAATCGACCGCCCTCCGACTCGAAGGCAGCCAGGAAGCCGCCCGCGATCTCGGGCTCGAGGAAACCCATCGGGAGCGCGTGGCTATCGACCATCGTCACCTCCACCCCGAGAGCCTGGAACAGGCTCGCAAACTCGGATCCGATGACGCCGGCGCCGACCACGATCAGGCTCGTCGGCAGGTAGGCCAAGGACAATATGGAGTCGCTGTCGAGTACCCGCTCATGGTCCATCGGGATTCCACGGGGCACCCGCGGCCGGGTCCCGGTGGCGATCAGGACATGATCGGCGGAGAACCGCAGACCGGTCCCGTCCATGCGCTCAGCCAGGATTTCGCGCGGCCCCTCAAAACGCGCGCGCGCCTGGATCACCGTCACCCCTGCCGCCTCGAGCTCCCTGCCGATCGACCGGGAATAGCCGTCGGATACCGCACGCACTCGATCCATCAGCTGCGGCACGGGCGATCGCTCCCCCACCCTGGGTACGTCCAGGCATGCACGTCGCATCTCCCGCAGGCCCCGAGCGCTGGCAAGAAGAGTCTTGCTCGGCACCGTGCCCCGGAAAACGCACTCCCCGCCCACGCGGGGTCCGCGCTCAATCAGGAGTGTGCTCTCCCCGGCGCAAGCGGCCTCCACCGCCGCACGATGGCCGGCGGGCCCCCCTCCAATCACAATGAACCCGTAGTGCTTCACGCAAATGCCTCTGCGCAAACCTGAACGGTGGGCTCGCAGCAAAGGAGTTCATCGAGCTCGTCGACGTAGAGGCCCAGAACCGCCACGCTGGCGTCGCGACTGAGCCGCTCCTCGCGGACGAGCCGCTGAGCGGGGATCGACTCCAGCGTCCAATGGGCGCAGAGATCCGCTAGATGGACGGTGTGCGCCAGCTCCTCGGACTCGCAAGCCCGCGCTGGATCGTGGTGCCAGGCAACCGCCGCCACAACATCGCTTGGAAACCCCCAGGAGTCCATCAGGCGCTCGCCGACCGGCCCGTGGTATTCATCGAGCAGTGTGCCACGGAGCTCCTGACCGGGACCGACCGCCCCCAGCCCATCGAAGGCATCCAGGGCACCTAGGACGATGGGTTGGCCCACATCGTGCAGCAACCCGGCTAGGAAAGCGGTCTCCACGTTGCGCCTGCCCTGGCGGGCGATCTCACCCGCCCAGGCTGCGGTCAGGCTGCAGTGTTGCCAGAGCGCCTCGAGCTCGGCCCGGTGGCCTTCCCCCTGGAACAGCTCCTGGCGGCAAACAACAGCCACCGCGATCGACTTGAGCTTGCTCATTCCCAGTCGCGAAATCGCTTGCCCTACGGAGAGGATCGGTTCCGCCGGGCAGTACGTCGCAGAATTCGCCACCGACAGCACATGGGCGGTCAGAGCAGGGTCCGTGCGCACAGCCTCCGCCAGCTCGGCGATCTCCGAGTCCCCCCCTTGGGACAGCTCAAGAATCCGCATTGCCGAGGTGGAGAGCAGAGGAAGTGCCAGCTTGTCTGCTTGGATATGGTCTGCAACCTGCTTACGCAAGGCTTGATCAGAGTCGGAACGCATGGGCGGAGTGGGAGTCGGCGGGGGGACAGCCACGACTTCGACAACCGAACGAATGGTCTGGAGCGCAACGCGTAGGCATGCACCGAGCCCGGGAAGCGTCCCAAAACCATGCGGGAACCCGTTTCCGGCTACCCTAGAAGCGCTGCCCGCACACCCCAACGACCGCTACAGGCCCATGTTCCGCTTTACTCTCATCTTGATCCTCGGTGCCCTCACCGGGGTTGCCGGGTGGTGGACGCTCTTCATCAACGACCAGGTCAACGGCCACCAAGCCGAGCTCCAGGAGCGCGATGAACGCATCACGACCCTCGAATCCAGCCTCGAAACCAGTCGCGCTCGGGTGGAGGAGCTCGACGCAGAGGTCGAGGCCAAGACCCAGGAGATTCGCGAGCTCAAGGTTTCGATGTACCTCCTCAAGGTTGACCACCGGGTCGCGGTGATCGAGGTCATCGATCAGGTGCCCGACCCCGACAATCCCGGCGAGGTCATCACCACGGTTCACTTCATCGAGCTGGACGAGAACGGCGATCCCCTGGGCGAGCCCATCGAGGCGGTTGTTTCGGGCAAGACGGTGTACCTGGATAGCCAGGTCATCAAGTTCGAAGACGAATACGTCGAGGGCGGCGACTATCTGAGGGGGACCTCAGTGGCGCTCTTCCGCCGCATCTTCGGAGAGAACCAAGCCCCTTCGGCCGGGACCGAGATCGACTCGGCTGGGGTTCACCCCCACCCCTACGGCGGCGGTCAGGGCGATGGGGAGGCGGACGTCTACTATGCCGAGCTTTGGCAGCAGTTCTGGGACTACGCCAACGACCCCGAGGAGGCAGCCAAGCGTGGTGTGCGCGCCATCCACGGAGAAGCGCCCAGCATTGAAGCCCGGGTGGGCAAGCGCTATCGCATCGAGCTCCGCGCCTCGGGTGGGCTCTCGATCAGGCCCGAGCGCTAGTCGAAGACCCTAAGCGTCCCGCCAGCCGGGAACCGGTCACCAAACCAAGAGGCCCGCCGCAGCCGCCCAAAGGGCTGCTGCGGCGGGCCTTCTCTCAGGCTAGTCCGAGGATGGAACTAGTTCTTGGGAAGGATCACGGAGTCGATCACATGGATCACGCCGTTGCTGGACTGGACGTCGGCGGTGATGAGCTTGGCTGCGCCGATCATGACGACGTCGCCTTCCTTCTTGATCTCGACGCTGCTGCCCTGAAGGGTCTTGGCCATGCCGGCCTCAAGGGCCTGGTCGGAGAAGACGCGACCGGACACGACGTGTGCCATGAGGATGTTGGTGAGGCGGTCCTTGCTCTCGGGCTTCAGCAGCTCCTGAAGGGTACCCTCGGGAAGCGCGGCGAAGGCCTCATCGGTCGGAGCGAAGACGGTGAAGGGACCCTTGCCTTTCAGAGTCTCGACCAGGCCGGCGGCTTTGATGGCGGCAGCAAGGGTGCGGAAGGAGCCCGCGTCGACGGCGGTCTGCACGATGTCGGCGGTGGCCGGCATCATGACGGAGTCGATCACGTGGATGACACCGTTCGAGCACTCGATGTCGGTGGTGGTGACCTTGGCATCACCGATCATGACCGTCCGGGTTTCTTTGTCCACGGTGATGTTGGCGCGCTGGCCGTTGACGGTGGTGGCCTTGGTCAGCGTGACGACGTCCTTGGCCATCACGGAGCCTTCGACCACGTGGTAGGTCAGGATCGCGGCCAGGGTGTCCTTGTTCTCGGGCTTTAGGAGCTCCTCAAGGGTGCCCTCGGGAAGGGCCGCGAAGGCATCGTCCGAAGGAGCGAAGACCGTGAAGGGACCTTCCCCGGAAAGGGTGCGAGCGAGGCCAGCGGCCTCGACGGCAGCGACCAGGGTGCGGAAGTTGCCGGCTTCGACGGCCGTCTCAACGATCGTCTTCTCTCCCGGGTTGGCCACGAGCATCGCAGCGGGGCTGGATGCACAGCACGTGCTTTTCTTTTGGCAGTCCTGCGCAATCGCGCTGGTCTCAAGGAGTTGGGTTTGGGAGGCGCCAAAGGAGACGGCGGCCAAGGAGAGGGCAGACAGAGTGAGGAACTTCATGTCGATAGGTAGATTGGTGGATTCTTCGACCGTGATGGTCGAGGGGGTTTCTGGCGACGCAGAAGAGTTCGCGGCCGATGGGTGTCGTGGATGCGGAGCGAAACGAAAAGGACTCGTTAGCCGCGAATGAAACCGCACGCGCGGCTTCTTCACCCAGTGGTCACTGCCCAATGAAGCGTTGGCCCGGGTCCGAAAATGACCGGGTGTTAACCCTTCGCGCCACCGCTTCGGTACGCGATCGCCCGTTCACCTTCGAAGCGGAATCGCTCTTGAATCTGCTGCAGCTGTCGATCCAAGCCGATCTCCCGCTGCGGCACAAAGCCCGGCACCGTGATCACCTGGGCCAGCGCGCCACCGATCGCTCGGTGCATCGTGCCGCGGGGAATCACGACGAGCTGGTTCGCTTCGAGTGGCAGGGTGCGCATCCAGGAACCCGCTTGGTCGCGGGTCCATTCCGCAGAACGCTCGATCGACTCCGCGTCCGGCGCCCAATGCAGACGTGCCCCCGGCGGCGCGTCCTGCACCAGGTACAGCTCCTCGAATCCACCCTCGACGGGGTGGTAGTGGGAGAACGAGTCCCACATGCGCACGCGGTGGGCGTTGAGCTCCCGGCACACGAAGGGCCCGGCTTCGGGGCTCCAGGTCAGAACCAGTCGACGGTAGGCGTCCTGTTCCTCGGCGCAACCACCGGGAGTATCCGTGAGGCGCGGATCGTGGTCGGGTCGTAGGAAGGTCGGGACCCCCTCGGGAGCGGGCCCCGGCAAGGCGAAGACCAGAAGGCTCAAGGGCGCTTCGCATTCCAGAGCCTCATCCTGGGCGAGCAAGAGGACGTCGCCCGGCCCAACCGGACTGGACGATCCTCCAACCCGGGCGAGCCCCTCTCCCCTTTGCACGAACGCGATCCGCGTGCTGGGCGTCGCGGCCAAATGCACGACCGCGGGGTGCCAGGCAAGCCCATATCCGGGGTTGCGCTGCCCGAAAGCGGCGGCGATCGGTTCGAGCTGCCCCTTCGAGGGGCCGTCTAGGCTGCAGGTCCACATGGTTTGAGCGACGCGCGAGGATACCCTGGTTCCATGCACGCACCGCTGCTCATCACCCTGCTCGCCCTGCCGGGCACCGTCTTGCCCCAGGACCTCCCCCCGCCCACCGCCGTGGTGGAAGCTCCGGCCCCTGTGCTC
>CAYWNK010000229.1:0-10225 GCA_964459495.1 uncultured Planctomycetaceae bacterium | reverse complement strand
ACGGTGCCTTCTACTGTTGTGAGCCTTCCACAGCAGAGCGGGATGTCGCGCAAGGCGGGCAGCCAGTGCTGGCTCACCTGGCAACAAGATCTCGGGGCAAAGCTCGCCACGCTGCAGTCGCTCAGTGTACTCACGCTCCGGCTCGGTGGGATACTGCACGGCAGCCTTCACCGCTGCAGCCGCACGCTCCATCAACGCACTCGCCTCCGGGCGCTCACCGGCAACCAACATCGGATGCAAATGCTGAGCCACTTCCTGCTCCGTTAGGCCAGCCTGGAGGCGTGGGACTGGCTTGTAGAACGGATGGTTGAGCGTCCCGGCGAGCGCAACGACGATGGCCCTGGTACGAGGTGCCTCCCAGGTGGACGCAGAAGTCTCTGCGATGCGTGCGATGTCGAACGCGTCCCGGGGAAGGACACGGTCCATAAAGGCCCTGAACTTGCCCGCGAACAGCTCTTCCAGCGAAACGATGGTCACCTTCGGCGAGGGGGTGCCAGCAGGCGCCCATGCCTTTTTCCTAGTGACCTCGAGGATTGGCAGGCGGTGGAGGAAGTTCAGGTCAATCTGGATCTGGTCGTTCGTCCCAAGGGCATTCCGGTACGAGAGGAAGGCTGTGCGCCCGGCATGGGCTTCAGCGGAGTACTGAACGGTGTACTGCCTAGCCTGCGCCATCGTCTGGACTGCCCGTTCGACATCAGGTCGCTGAGCAAGCATTCCCTCTCTGTCTGTCGCGCCGATGTAGTTGAGGTCGATGTCGACCGAGAGCCTCTCCGGTGCGCCAAAGAACAGGTTCAAGGCCGTCCCACCCTTCAGGGCAAGCACCTTGGAGAGAAGCGGATGGCGGTCAATGTCCCCTAGCAGCTCAAGGAGACGCAGGACCTTCTCCAGAGTGTCGGGTGCGAATCCAGTAACAGCGGCTTGCGACCGAAGGTAGGTGCGGTCAACCACCCTGCCCCTCCCAACCAGAGATCATCGATGGCGGCAGGATGAGGTTCCAGCGAGCATTGAGTGTCCCCCCTCGTGCTCCGCGCACCAAATAGCGGGGTGCTCGGGGGCGTCGTTGGTAGAGCTCGTCGAGTACTTCGTCCGAAACGAAGAACCGCTCTCGGTGTTCCTCTAGGAACCATCCCGTCGCTCCCCAAAGAAGCTGCTCGTCGTAGCGCTTGAGAACATCGACCACGAGCTTGAGGTCGAGCACTCCAAAAGCTGCAGCCGAGGCCCACAGCTCTTCCAAACCTCCTACGTGCTGGAGCCTCCGAAAGCCCTCTACCAGCGTGCGCTCCGGGCCAGTGGCTTGCAGCCGTGCCCCCTCTCGATGAACGACACTCTCCGCGAACCCTTCAGGCACAGCCTTGAGCGAGGCCGGGGGAATCAGGAATCGGATGGTCGTCTGGCCGAACGCGACTGGAGTCCGACGGTTGGAAGCGAAGACCGTGCAGTCTGTCCAAGCGCTCTGGGCGACGCCCAAGAGCTCAAGGGCGGAGTGGTAGCAAAAGACCCCACCAGGGCGCGCAGCGTGAGCAACAAGGAACTTGTCGGGGATGAAGGCCTTAGATACGACACCTGGTGGCACGACGGCGTAGATGCCCCTCGCAACCCGCTTGAGGCGTCCTTTGCCTGCGTGATACTTGGCGCGCTCGTGAGCAGCACGGCTGCCCCCTGAGAGCCCTAGCTTCGCGGCCATATGGCCCAGATCGAAAACAGGGTGCTCTCGAAGGTAGGTCGCGGTATCTCCCGCCGGAACTTTCCCTTCTGATGGCATGTAGGGCTATCCATACCCTACAACAGCTCAATCTGTCAAGCGCTCGGTGGCTATTAGCCGCCATTTGGGCAGACCGCGCATGGTCTTCATTTTATCATGCATCGTCAATCGGGGCGATGGGGGGCATTGAATGGGAACCCCCTTGATCTGTCAGCACCGCAAGCTTACAGTGCTTGCATGTCCAAGACTCTCGGCTCGGAAATCAGGCGGCTTCGCCTCGAGGCAGAGTACACACTCCGTGGGTTCGCCAAGGAGCTAGGACATACGGCGGCCCATCAGTCGGACATTGAGCACAGTCGCAGAATGCCCTCGGAGGCTCTGCTTCGGCGGACGGTCGAGACTCTAGCGCACGTGGGCGCGGACTATGACGAGCTGAAGGAACTCGACACAAGGCTCGGTCGGGACCTTGAACAGTGGATCCAGGAGCAACCCGCGGCTCGCGCAATGCTCCGCGAGAGCAAAGCCTCAGGACGATCGGCACGAGAACTGCTTTATGAGTTTCGGGACCGGGTTCTCGGCAAAGATAAAGATGAGGAGAACGACCTTTGAAACACCGGCGTGACTCTTCGAGCCCGTTCGGGCAGCGCCTTTACTTTGAGGTTTCCGAGTTCGAGCAGATGATGGAAGACGTCCGGGGCCGCGCCGGAGATGACGTGTTCACCGAAGGTGATGGCGTGGATGTCGACCTCGCGCTTTTTCACGGTTTCGGACTGGAGGCTGACTACGTAAAACTGCCCGACGGTGTTCTGGGCCGCACAGTATTCAACAGCAGCGGTCGGGTCGAACGAGTCGAGGTTGACCGAGGCCTGTCTGATGCGGCGGAGCATGACCGGCTTGCTCGAAGGCGCCTCCGGACAACCCTCGCGCACGAACTTGGGCACGTGGCCTGCCACCCACAGCTCTTCATCGAGGACTCGGTGACGCCTTCCCTGTTTGATCCGACCCAAGAACCCGAGAGAGCGATGCCTAGGCTGATGTGCCGAGAAGCGAGCGTCGGGTCGTTCAAGTACTCGGGCGAGTGGTGGGAGTACCAGGCGAACCAGTGCATGGTTGCGCTCCTCCTTCCCCGCCGATTCTTCATCAACAAGGCCAATGAGGTCTTGACGTCACTCGACTGCGCCTCTGTCGAGGACGCTGTAGAGCGAGACCAAGGGGAAGACGTGCTACGGGCGCTAGCGAACTGCTTCGACGTGAGCTTCGAGGCCACCTGGTACCGACTGGCATCGACTGGATTCGTCCCTCAGAGCGGCGGAGGGCAGCTCCCCCTACACCTGAGGGTCTGATTGAACGAGCGAGGGGGCGGTCCTCCCTTTTTTTACCCCTGCCGTTAGCACCGTCCGCTAACGCGGTGAACACGAGGAAGCCAGCCCTATGGCTGATCGAAGCGAAACGCGAAGCCGGAAGGACAGTGGCGGAGACATCACCGCGCTGTACCACCCCGGCGACTACTGGAGCCCCCGCTCGAAAGCGGAGGCGATCACGGACATCGAGACCGGCGTCCACTCCTATCACGTCCATTCGGGCGGGCGGCGAATGAGCATCCACGTCGTAAACGGGCCGCGGGGGAAGTACCTCCGCACCGACCCGGACACGACCTCGAGCAACAACCTGGACGGCCTGCCGGACTGCTAGGCGGGCGGCCACAACCAACGGAGAAATCAGATGAACAACAAGCGACTGAAACCCGGTGCGAAAGCACCGGCGTCTGGCCAGTACGAAATTCGAGGCCCACGTGGAGGAAGGACCGGTGAGGAGCGGACTGCTGTCCGGAACAAACCGCTCCCCCCTACTCCGCAACCCGGACAGTCCTACACCATCGCGGACCGCACCAAGAACGGGGCTGGACGGAAGCGGAGGTAGGACAGGGACCAAAAGAGAAATGATGGGACGTCGCCCCAGATGGGTTCCGGCGTCCCGTCATCAACGAGCACAAGCCAGCTAGAGCTAGGCGGGCCTTTGCGTCCCCCATTGGGACGGTCGTCTCCTGCCTGATTCTAGATTCACCGGTTTCCTCCAAATCCAAACTGAGCGTCTATGCACAAGCCTCAAGCAAGTCGAATCCGCGTTGTACTTGACGTGGTCATTCCCGCGAATAGAACCCTGAATGAAATACATACTGAAGTTGCTGCCTTAGTCCCTAGTAGCTGGAAGCATCCTAACGGTCAGTCCCCAACGCTGTACGTGGATTGCAACAGTGGCCGTGCCAGCAGCTTCGAGCTGGAGTACCAGTCTCCAACGTTTGAGTCAGCCCAACAAGTCAAGATGCGCCTTCGCGCCGTCAGCCTTCTCCTGACCGTTCTTGTAGGCGAAGAAGAAGTCAAGAGCATGCGGACTGTGGGATTCCAGGAAGTCGTTGAGGGCGTTGCCGCCAGGTAGGGCCCAGGTTTACGAATCACTCAAGCATCGAACAATCCTCAATATGAACCTACTGACTAATATCACTCTCGACACGAAGCTGAGACCTCCGGCTGAGGCGCTCGAGTCGTTCTGCGCCTCCATTCGCGCCTCATTAGAAGCGCCCCAGCTGAGCAGCGCTCAAGTCGCCCTCCTCACTAATCTGAACAACGACACATTCCAGATCAGCCCCGCCGATGACATCGAGACACTCCCAGAGCTCGTAACCGCAGCCCGGGATAGGCTCACGGGTGACCCCTTCGAGACCATCTCCAAAATCACGGCGACGGTTACTGCATCACATAACAAGAAGATCACGGCTATTCTCGCCCTGCATGAATCAAGGTCTGCATACACGCTGACAGTTAGTGACATCAACAGTAGTAGACAGCACGGTTCTGTGCTGGAGGCTCTCCGCGAGCGTTTTGAGGCATACACCGTAGAGCATGCTCGATTCGACGGCTTGCCTGACGAGCTCCGCCAGTTGCATCTTGCCCAAGAACAGGTCTTTGCCTCTAGAGAAGCCGAGCTTCTCGCAGGCCACCGTGAGCTTAACGCTGCCATTCGCGATGCGCGAAAAGACGCAGAGACGCAGCTTGAAGAAGAACGTACTACTCTGCATGAGCGGGAACAGCAACGCGAAGAAGCCTATAACGCACGCCTTGCAGACTTGGACGCTAGAGATGAGACAATAAGGCGTGAAAAGGCCGAACTCGACGACAGTGCACGCATGCATGCTCGTCGCAAGAACCAGGAAGGATTCAAGGAAGTCCTGGAACGTCATCGCGAGTTCAAGGTGTCCGACAAGACTGCTGGAAAAAGATGGCCAGTCCACATTGCCTCGATCCTTGGAATGCTGGTTGCGATCACCCTGTATTGCTACGCCGTCTTGCGCGCCTCCGGGCCCGACCTCTACACGATAGGCCCAGCAACGCTTCTATTCGGCTCCACTTTGACGTTCTACCTTCTCTGGCTAAAGCGATGGTCCGATTCGCATGCAACGGCTGAGACAAACGCTCGTACATTCGAGGAAGACTTCTCCCGTGCATACTGGCTCGCCGAGTTAATGTTTGAGTGGGCCGAACTCCCTGGGGCCAAGGAGCTTCCGCCAGAGGTTGTAGAGGCACTCAGTCGTGGGCTCTTCACGGTTCAACGAGATGGTGCACCAAAAGACGAGCACCCAGTCGCCAACCTCATCTCTCGCATTCCGAACCTACGCAAGGTCTCGGTCGATCGGCGTTCGCTTTCCGTAGAAGCATCCCCTGGTGGCGAGCCTTAGCCCAGACTGACCATTGCTCGAGCCGGCGGTAGATTGGCCAGGGTCCCGCCGAATGTCGGATAACACGCACTCGGGTGCGCTCCTGCCCCACCGAGGGCAAACCGTGGGATGGGGCCAGCACTTCCATCGGGGGCGGCGACCAAGGCAAGCGAGGATGAGTGGAGTCCAGGGAGGTGAGTCTCCCCCTATCTCGGTCGGTTCGCCACTTGGATTTCTGCGTGCCAGTAAGGCTGCCTTCTCGGTGCGCGAGCGGGCTTGGTGGCTCGTGCCGAGCGGGGCCGCCGCCGCCGATTCGCTCCCCAGGTGGGCGTCATCCGGCGGAGCTTGTTCGGGCAATGACGGGAACGCGAGCCCACTCGAAATGAGGGGGCTCGCGGTTGCTGGCGGGCGCTTGGCGGGCGGGCCAAATGGACTAGCTGGCGGTGGCTCCGTCTTGGCTCCAGGCGTTCGGGGCGAAGGCGGCGTCGACTTCGGTGGTGGCGATGTGGTTGGTGTAGTTCGACATCACCTTGAGGCTGGTGCCGAGGACGACTTCGAGGACGGTGCGCTTGGTGTAGCCTGCGGCGAGAAGGGCGTCGATATCGGACTCTTCGGGCCAGCCGCGGCTTTCGTTGATGCGGATGGCGAAGGTGCGCAGGGCCTCGAGCTTGGGGTCGGAAAGGGCCGCGCCAGAGCGCAGGGCCTCGATGACGTCGGCAGGTACACCCTGCATCTGCGAGATGGTCGAGTGGGCGGCCATGCAGTACTCGCAGCCGTTGAGGCGGTTGTTGACCATCAGGATGATCTGGCGCTCGGTGGCCGAAAGGTCGGTCTTGTCGAAGATGCCGGCCAGGGTGGTGTAGCCCTCGAGCAGGGCCGGTGACTCCGCCATCGTGGCGTAGAGGTTGGGGACAAAGCCCAAGGCCTTTTGGGCGCCGTCGAGGATGGCGCTGGAGGCGGGGGCGGTCTCGGAGCTGTGGATGTCGAAGCGGGTCATGGCTCTGGTTGGGTGATCAGGAGTGGAGGATGGGCAGCCTTAGGGCGCCCCGGGTGCTGGTTCTCTCGTTCAGCACACCCCGATACGTTTTGACTCCTCAGTCAAGACCAGCTTTCTCCAGAATCCTCCCAGGGCGTCCCCGTTGGCCTTCAAGGCAATTTCTGGGCCTCCAGCGATAGACTATATGGTCAAGAACCTTGGTCCGATGACTCCTCGCGCTCCGTACAGGAGGGCAGCCACGGAGATCCCATGCCCAAAGAGAAGTCCTTCCAAGTCGATGCCGCCCTTGAAGCCGCCCTGGCCGTGTTCTGGGCCAAGGGCTACCAGCAGACCACCATCGCAGACCTGCTGGCCGCCACCGGCATCCAGCGCCAAAGCCTCTACAACGCCTTCGGCGACAAGCGTGGCATGTTCGTGCGGGCGCTGCTGAAGTACGAGGGCGACTACCGTCGGGCCACATTTTCGGACCTGGAGGCCATGGGCGATCCACCCAAGGCCGTACGCGCGCTCTTCGATAGCGCCGTAGCGAGCTGCGACCCCGACAACGGTCCGCTCGGCTGCCTGCTCGTCAACACCGCCATCGAACTGCCCCTGCACGCACCCGAGGTGCAGACCATCGTGCGCGCAGGGATCGACGAGATGCGCGTCGCCCTCGAACGCATCCTCGCTCATGGCCAAGTGCGCGGCGACTTTCCGACTGGGCTCGACGCCACCAAGACCGCGGGTGCTCTCCAGGCGAGCCTGTTCGGCATCCGCACCCTCGCGCGCGGCGGCGCGGAGAAGGCGGTCCTGCGCTCCATGGCGGAGAGCTCGCTGGCCGCGCTCGGGCTGGCTGCGGGCTAGCGCCGCCGGCAACGGCTACGGCAACTCGATCTGCGCGAGGTGGTGATCCCCGTGCCAGGCGTAGATCGCGACGTTCGTGGCCAGGTCCACCGTCTGGCCAGACTCGGGGTGATGGAAGGTGCGCGCGAGCTGCTCCGGAGTTAGAGCGCGCAGAAGCTCCGCCCAGCGGCCGTGCAGCGCGCCGATGAGCGCCAAGCTTGAATCGATCGGACCCTTGGAATCAGGCAGCTCCGCCCAGGCGTTCTCGTCGTAGGCCTTGATCGTCGGGTTCGGCTCGGTCAGCGCCCACTTGAAGCGCACGAAGCTGTTCACGTGGCTGTCGCCGATGTGGTGCACCACCTGCCGCCGCGTCCAGCCGCCCGGCCGGTAGGGAGTCTCGAGCGTCTCCGCCGAGATCTTGCCCAGGCTGGCGATGAGCCGGACGGGGAACGTCGCGATCCCCTCGATCCACTCCGCGATGTCCGCGGGCGTGATGGACTCGGGGGCTTGGAAGGGCTCGATGGGAGGACGTACGTGCATGGGAGCAGGATATCCGGATGAGGACCGTAGGCTCGAAGCGCCGCCGCGGAAGGCGCCCTGCGGGTCCCTATTGACCCGCAGCTCGCTCCGCGGGGCGGCCCGCAGCCATGGTCTGGAGTTTCGATAGGGGCAGCGCCCCATCGAAGATTCGCACCTCGTCCAGCCGTCCGTCGAAGGGAGCCGCGCCGCCGGGCTGCGCGCCGATGGCGATCGGGATCGAGGGTCGCTCGGCCATCACGCCCGGGAGGGACGTTTGCCCGACCAGCACCGCGTTTTGGTAGAGCTTCAGGTCCTGGCCGTCGTAGACCAGCGCCACGTGGGTCCAGCGGCGCAAGGGCAGGTTGCCGCTGCTCGCCACCAGGGTCGTCACGTTGCCGCCCACCCGCAGGCGAGCCCGCAGGCGCATCTGGCCGCCTGAAGCGATCGTGGAGAGCATCCAGTCGTGGCTCTGCTCGGCGACGCCGTCGGCACGCGACACGATGCGGCCGTCGGGCACATCGAAGGACTTCGGCCGGAGCCACGCGGCAATCGAGATCTCGGGCGAGCCCACCTGCCAGTTGCCCAGCTCCGCTCGCCCGCCGCCGGTGCGCAGGAAGCCGCCGCCCACGTCCGCACCGAAGGCAGCCCCACCGACGAGCTGTCCATCGTGGCCAGATCCCGTGCGGTCGTGCAGGATCGTGCCGATCAGCTCGTTCATCGAGTAGCGCGCGACGGGCGCCGGGGGCAGCGGCGGCGGGCCGTCGATCGCGTCGTTGCGCCAAACGTGGAGGAACCAAAACTTGTCCCAGGCGATGCTGGCGAGGTCCAGGTCCCCGTCCATGTCCAGGTCGAAGAGCTGCGTGCCCAGATGGCTTTCAATCCCACTGGAGATGGGGAGCTCGGTGAATGAGCCGGTCCCGTCGTTCTCCCAGACAGAGGTTGTCTCGGAGCCCCGATGCTCGCCGGAGACAAGGTCCATGTCGCCGTCGCCATCGAGATCGGCCATATCCATCGAGTTGGTCGTGTCCTGGCTCGCCACCGTGCGGCGGGTCCAGGGCGCGGCTGGGTTGGTCGGGCTCTCGAACCAGTAGAGGCCGTCGTTCGATCCGTTGGCGCCGCTGACCGCGAGGTCGGTGCGGCCGTCACCGTTCAGGTCTCCAAGCTCAAAGCGGTCAGCGAACTGCGAGGGCACCGCCCCGATCGCGAAGGAGGCCCAGGCGCCCGTCCCGTTGCCGGGGTTGCGGTACCAGCGCACGTCGACGGTGTTTGGCGTCGCCGCGACGTCGAGGTCACCGTCCCCGTCGATGTCGGCGGCCGCGACACCCTCGGGGTCGATCGAACTGGAGATCTCGACCCGCGGCCAAGGCGTGACGTTCGGGTTCGCGGGGATCCGCAGGTAGGCGAGCGTGTCCAGGGTGAAGAGCAGCTCCGGCTTGCCGCCGGCCTCGAGCTGGGCCGTGCGGAACCCCTGGGTCGAGATGCTGTGATCGGCGAAGCCCAGATCGGCGACCTCGGTCTGGCTCCAGTTCTGAACGCTGCCCGCAGACTCCAGCCACAGGATCCGCCCGTCGGGGGTCATCGCGATCATGTCCTTGCGGCTGTCTCCGTCGACGTTGAGCACGGCGAGGATGTCCACGTCCCAGGGTAGCGTGACGCGCGGCCACGGCGCGCTCATGTCGCCGCCGGGGTTGGTGTAGATCCAACGTCCTGAGACCAGGTCCGGAAGACCGTCGCCGCTCACGTCACCCGCATCCAACCCGAAGGCCCGCGCGGTGCGGGTGTTGTCGAGTTGCAGGTAGGTCCACTGATTCAGCGGCAGGGTCTGGGCAGCGGTGGGGACCGCCAGGAGAAAGGACAACGCGAACAACTGAGAGCCGTGCATAGGACCTAAGAGAATAGGGGCCAGGCTTCGTTCGGGGGCTGTACAGCAGCGGAACCGTCCCTTCGGGACTCCACGCTCCCAGGGTCCGTGTGCCACGGCGGGACGACTCCCACGAAATGCCCGGACGGACGTGGCGTTTTGATGGCGCCTCGGATTAGCTGACCCATCGGATGACCATCCTCCTGCGACTCGCCCTAACTGGCCTTGCTGCCTACCTTTGTTTCTGCGCAGCTCTGTTCTTGATGCAGCGGCGCATGATCTACCCCGTCCCCCCGGGTCAACCCCAGCCGCACTACCCACCGTGTCGTCTGGTCACCTTTCACGGCTCGGATGACAGTTCGTACATGGGCATGTACGCGGCCGCCCCGGAGGGAGCGCGCACCGTGGTCGCCTTCCACGGCAACGCGGAAGATCTCTCTCACCAGGACGTGCTCGCCGCCGCAGTGACCGGCGCGGGACTCGGCTTTCTCGCCGTCGAGTATCCGGGCTATGGAATGCTGAGCGGTCCCCAGCCCACCGAGGCCAGCAACTACGCCGCCGCGGCCGCGGCCCTGCGCTGGCTGCGCGAACAGGGTATCGGGCCTGACCGCA
>CAYWNK010000228.1:0-10308 GCA_964459495.1 uncultured Planctomycetaceae bacterium | reverse complement strand
TCCCAGCCCCGGCCCCCGCCACGCGCATCGGCCAAACGAACTCTCAAGCTCCCGTCCTGAAGGCCCGAAGGCCCTTGGTATGACCTCCCTTGGGCTATCGATGATCGTGCGTGACGAAGAGGCGGTGCTGGCCGATTGCCTTGTGTCCTTGGAGGGGATTGTTGACGAGATCTGTGTGCTGGACACGGGATCGAAGGATGCGACCCCGGACGTGGCTCGGGCGGCGGGGGCTCGGGTCGAGTTCTTTCGGTGGAACGATGACTTTGCGGCCGCTCGGAATCGGGCGCTAGAGATGGTGAAGGCGGAGCATGTGCTGGTCCTGGACGCGGATGAGCGGCTGGCGACGGCGGATGCTCGGGATCGGCTGGTCGCGTTCGCGGAGCGCCATCCTCGTTCCGCCGGGCGGGTTTGGCTGGTGGATGAAGGAGAGCTGGGGCAGGCCCGGAGCCGCCTCGTTCGGTTCTTTCCCCGGGCGGGAGCGAGCTGGCGGCGACGGATTCATGAACAGGTCACGATCCACGGGCAGGTGCCGCCGAGCCGGGACATGGACGTGGAGCTGCGGCACCTGGGCTACCAGGCACAATTCCTATCGGGCAAGGACAAGATCGATCGGAACATCAAGCTCCTGAAGGCGTCCCTGCTCGACCACCCAGAGGATGCCTACGAGTGGTTCCAGCTGGGGCGCACGTACTTTGTCGGGGGACGCTACGAGGAGGCCCTCGATGGGTTCGCTCAGGCCCTCGATCGGGTCGAACCTGGGGCGCCGTACTTGGCGCTTCTCTTCGAACTGAATGCCCACGCCCTGCGCAAGCTCCAACGCTCCGCCGAGGCGCTCGTGCTCCTCCAGCAGGTCAGCGGCGCGTTTCAGGATCGCTCCGACACGGTCTACGTCGAGGCACTGCTCTGCATGGATGTGGGGGACCTGGAGCGGGCCGAAGGCCTGTTCCAGCGCTGCCTCACCATGGCCGACAACGGCGGCGTCGGCGGAGCCTCCCAGGAGATGACGCGCACCTGGGCACCCGCCTACCACCTCGGCGTGATGCGCGAGGTGCTCGGTCTGCCCGTGGAAGCCCTAGAATGCTATCGGCGTGTGCTCACCTACCTGCCCCAGCATGAGTCCACGCTAAGGGCCTTGGAACGCCTGGGGGCGAGCTAAGATTGATCGAGCGGCTGGCTGTCGATTAGTGATGCTAATCGATTGGCGCAGCTAAGTTGCCTAGCGATTCGGGCTGGGGTAGTCGAGACTAGGGGCAGATGCGTCACCCGGCGCGCAAGCCATGTTCGACCTGCTCAAAAAGCGCTCCTTCGGAGCCATGACCCTCTCCCAGTTCCTGGGGGCGTTCAACGACAACGCCTTCAAGATCCTGGTCCTCCTGTTGGTGGCATCCCTCGACGGTGACAGCGCTCCAGAGTGGGTGAGCCAGAGCTCACTTGCCCGAGATTGGGGGCAGGGGCTGGTGGCATTTCTGTTCGCCCTGCCCTTCGTGGTGTTCGGGCCCTTGACTGGGGCTCTCGCGGACAAAGTCTCGAAGTCGTCGATCATCCGGGCGGCGAACGTGTTGGAGATTCTGGTGATGGGGGCAGCCACGACGGCGCTGGTCTTGCTGTCCTACGACGGCCTGCTGCTGGTGGTCTTCTTGATGGGGACCCAGAGCGCGCTGTTCGGACCGGCCAAGTACGGCGCGATCAAGGAGCTTGTGGGGGAAGCCGAACTGGGTCGAGCCAATGCGCTGATTCAGAGCTCGACCATGGTGGCCATCCTGCTGGGCAATGTGGTCGGGGGCTTCATCGCCGGCAACGTAACCAGTGCTCCTTGGGTTGCTGGCCTGTGGTACATGAGCTTCGCGACGCTTGGCTGGATCGCCTCTACCCGCATTCAGAAACTGCCCGCGGCTGACCCCGAGCGCGTCATGCTCTGGAACCCGGTCAAGGAGTTCCGACATCACTGGGCCGCGATGCAGGGCAACCGGTTTCTGGTCCTGGCGGTGCTGGCATCCGGGCTCTTCTACCTGCTGGCGGCGCTCTTCACCAACATCGTCGTGCAGTACGGGACTTGGATCGGTCTGCCCTCCGAGCGCATTCCGATGCTCAATGTGCCTACGATCCTGGGTATCGTCTGCGGCGCCGTTGTGGCCGGTCGATTCTGCCGCCGGCATGTTGAGGGCGGATTGATTCCCCTCGGGCTCCTGGGGATGTCCTTCAGCGCCCTGCTGGTGCTCTTTGCTCCAAAGTCGGTGCCGCTGCTGTGCGTGTCGCTGTGGGGGATCGGGTTCTTCACCGGGATCTTCACGATTCCGATCCGCTGTCTGATCCAGGGCCTGCCGGCCGACGAGCAACGGGGGTCGGTGCAGGGGCTCGCAGAGACGACCGACTTCGTTGGCATTCTGCTGGCGGGCCTCGTGTTCTTTCTCCTCGAGAAGAAATTCGGTTTCGGTGCGCTGCAGAACCACGTGATCGGCGGCCTGCTGACCTTGGTGCTGGGGATCACGAGCATGGTTCTCGCGGGTGAGTACGCTTTGCGCCTGGTGCTTCTGGTTCTCGCCCGGACCTTCTTTCGGGTCAAGGTCCACGGTCTCGATCACCTACCGGAAAAGGGCGGGGTGCTGCTCGTGGCCAACCACGTGTCCCTCGCCGACGCGGTCCTGGTGGCGGCTGCCTCGCCGCGTCCCGTGCGCTTTTTGATGTACCGCAGCTACTTCGACATTCCGGTGCTCGGCTGGTTCGCCCGCCGCATGGGGGCGATGCCGATCTCTTCCAAGGACTCACCGTCTCTGCGGCGGGAAGCCCTGGAATTGGCTGCCCAGCGAGCAGCCGAGGGCGAGGTGGTGTGCATCTTCGCGGAGGGATCTATCACGCGGACCGGCATGATGTCGGCCTTCGCCAGCGGCTTCGAGCGAATCGCGGAGAGCTCCAAGGTGCCGATTGTGCCCGTCGCTCTCGATCGGCTTTGGGGCAGCATCTTCAGCTATCACGGCGGGCGCACGATTTGGAAGCGTCCCCAGCAGCTCATCCACCGGGTGGACGTGGCCTTTGGTGAACCGCTTCCGACCGAGACCAAGGCCGGGCCTGTGCGTCAGCGGATTCAAGAGCTGATCGCGGACGTGCGCAGCCAACGCAAAGGCCGACGGGGTTCGCTCGCCTGGCGCTTCCTGTACACGGCACGGCGCCACGGCGGCCGGCCTGCGATGATGGACACAACCGGCAAGGAGCTCAGCTATCGGCGCCTGCTGATTGCATCGCTCGCGTTGCGCTCGGCGCTCCACCGCCGGCTCGGACCCCAGGAGAGGGTGGCCGTTCTACTGCCCCCCAGCGTCGGTGGAGCCCTAGCGAATCTCGTGTTGGCCCTCCTGCGTCGAGCGAGCGTGAACCTGAACTACACGCTGTCAAACGAGGCTCTCCAGGGTCCGCTGCGTTCTGCAGACGTTTCCCAGGTCATCACGTCGAAAAAGTTCCTGCACGCGCTCGGGCGGCGATCACCGCTGCCGGAGGAGCAGACTCTCTACCTGGAGGATCTGGCCGGCGAGGTGACTGGTAGGGACAAGCTCAAGGCGACCCTGAGCGCTCTATTGCCCGCGAGCTGGCTTGCCAACTGGCGCTCACCCCAGCGCAACGCCGCCGAAGTTGCCACCGTCATCTTCTCAAGCGGCAGCACCGGGGAACCCAAGGGGGTGCAGTTGACCCATGCCAACGTGCTTTCCAACGTGCAGAGCTCGCTCCAGGTCTTCGCCTTCGGCCCTGGGGACGTGATGCTCGGCATCCTTCCGTTCTTCCATAGCTTCGGCACCACCATCACCCTTTGGGCCAACCTGATCGGCGGCGCGAAGGCTGCCTATCACGCGAACCCGCTGGAGGCGAAGAAGGTCGGCGAACTGTGTGAATCCGAGGGTGTAACGGTCATGGTCGCGACTCCGTCATTCTACCAGTCGTATCTGCGGCGCTGCCCCGCCAGCGCGTTCGCGCGCCTGCGTCTCGCCGTCAGCGGCGCGCAGAAGATGCCCAAGAGCCTCGCCGCAGCATGGGAGGAAACGATGGGGACGCCCCTCCTGGAGGGCTACGGCGCAACCGAGCTGGCGCCCGTTGTCGCGGCGAACCTGCCCGGACCGACGGACGTGGGGCCACGGCATCGATCGGCCCGCATCGGCAGTGTTGGTAAACCGATTCCTGGGGTGTGCGTCGCGGTGGTCGACGTCGACACCGGAGAGCCAATCGTGGGGGAGGGGGAAGGCCTGATTCTCGTCAAGGGCCCAAACGTGATGCTGGGCTACATCGGCCGCCCTGAGGCCACCGCTGAGGTGCTGCGGGACGGCTGGTACGTGACCGGTGACATCGGCAAGCTGGACACAGACGGATTCCTGTGGATCACCGACCGCCTTTCGCGTTTCAGCAAGATCGGGGGGGAAATGGTGCCCCACGGGCGCGTAGAAGAGGCGCTCTACGGGTGCCTGGCCGCATTCCTGCCTGGGCCTGGCTCGGAGGCGGATGCACCCGATAGCGAAGCCGCTGTCCCCGAACTGGCCGTGACAGCCGTGCCCCATGAGAGCCGGGGAGAGGAGCTGGTCGTGCTGTGCGCCAACCTCCCGATCGAGCCCCGCGAGCTTGCGGCTAGCCTCGGTCAGTCGGACTTGCCGTCGCTGTATCGGCCAAAGCCAAGCCACTACGTGGCGGTGCCGGAAATCCCCAAGCTGGGTACCGGCAAGATGGACCTGCGTGGGGTGGCCGAGCTGGCCCGGCAGAGTTTGAGCAGGGGCGAGGCTACCAGCGCCGAGTAGGCGTGTACTCGCGCTCGGGGCTAGCGGGGTCCAGCAGCTTTCGAAGGGGCTCTGGGATCGCTTCTCCGGCCAGCAGCGTGGCCGCCGTTCGGCCGAGCGCGAGGCCGATGCTCATCCCGTGCCCACCCAGCGCCCCGACCCACCAGAGTCCGGGAACCATGGGATCGGCGCCGGCCACGGGGTGGTCGTCTTCGGACACGGTACGCATAGCGCACCAGGAGGACTCGATCTCCAAGGAGTCCGCAAGGGTTGGCAACGAAGCCTGGACCCGTCGTTGCAGCCTGCGGCCGATCATCGGATCGGGATGGCAGGCTTGGGGGTCGGTGTCTTCCTCGTCGCATAGGCAGAGCATGAGGCGGCTTCCCTGGGGCAGGCAGTAGAAGCCCGCAGTGTCGTCCCAGGTCACGGGCCAGCGCGGATCGACCTTCGGGCTGGGCTTGGTGAGGAAGAGGTGCCGGCGCGTGGCGCGTCCGGGGAAGCGCGCGCCGCAGCTGGCTCCAAGCTGGGCGGCCCAGCCGCCCGGGGCGAGGACCACCCGCGGGGCGGACAGCATCTCGCCGTCGGAGAGCTTGACCCCCCGGACCGAACCGTCCTTGCCCAGGGTCACCCGCTCAACGCGGGTCTGGGTGCGAACCTCGACGCCGGCCGCCTTGGCCGCAGCCTCCAATGCGAGGGCGAGGCCATCCCGATCGATCTTGCCTAGTTGGGGGAAATGCCATGCCCGCTGCCCTTCAGCAGAAAGGTGGGGGGCGAGCTTGACGGCCTCTTCCGGCTCGAGCCCTGCGGCACCGTCTGCCAGTGCATCGGCGAGCCAGCGCGGCTCGGGAAGGTCCGGGCTGCCCTCCCAGACCACTAGGCCGCAGGCGTCGAGCAGGGGCCCACGCGCATGGGGGCTCAACGAGTCGGGCGGGTAGCGCAGGAGCGCGGCGGTCTCCCGCGCGAGCTTGCGCGTGACAGGCGAGTCGATCGCTGCACGCAGGATGCCCGCGTTGAGACCAGTCGAATGCATTCCTACGCGGGCTTCTCGCTCCAAGACGCACACGCCCCGGGCCCCGCGTTCTGCGAGGGCCCAGGCCGTGGCGAGTCCAGCGATGCCGCCGCCCACGATCACCGTCTCGGGTGCATCCATGGCGGGCATTCTAGCCTGCGGAATCGTGGAGGATCAGAGGTGCAGGTGGGGGATGCGCTGGCGGCCCACAATGGCATGGCGCAGGTTGCAGCCAGATGCCTGAGAGCTAACTGAGGACTATGCCGTTGCTCACACTCACGACGATGGGATTGAGAATCAAAGGCCCGTCGAGGATCAGAGTGTCCGGAATCTCACAAACGCGGACCCAACCTAGCTCATCGTCCCACTTGTAGTAGTAGATCGGGTCCTGCGGACCATCGGGGCTGGTGATGAGGTCGGGGTAGTAGGGCTCAAGTTCCTGGGCAATCGCGACCATGTCAGAAATATCGACTCCTTGATCGGAGGCTTGCTCAATCAGAGAGCGAACGAATTCCGCTTCGAGGTCACGAAGCTGCTCGGGTTCGCTCCCATCGGGCAGGAGTCGCCGAACGTGGATCTCTGAGTATGCCGGGGATAGCGGGGATTCAGCCCTTGGCGAGCTGGCCAACAGCATGAGGGCAGCACAGAGGAAGGAAACGGAAATGAGGATTTGGGCGGGGATTAGGGAAGATCGAGGGGTACTCATGGTGGCGTCGGAGAATTGGGGATTGGCCCAACTCACTGGCCTTTCCAGGGAACGGCGACCATGAGTGGGCGGACTCGGGGATCCAGCACTCAATGCGGGCTGGCCCTATCCCTGAACTCCGACTGACACCCTCTGAAAAGGGCCGTCTTTCCAACTCGGTTCCCCCGATTGGGTCCCGGCTACTCGCCCAGATGACTCGACAGCACCAGTCGAAATTGCACCCTGTCGAGCCTTCCGTCATTCGGAAAGGGCGTGGAGAGCCATGAGGGCTGGGTCCACATCGACTTCCTTTCCATCAGCTGCATGAGCCTCTCGGTGCTGATTGTCTGGTAGCTCATGTCGCTCTTTAGGGCCGGGTGCATGCTTGCCAGCTCAGCGATTTCTGAAGCATCGAAGACACCCTGTTCGATCGCTAAGGCGTATTCGATCGGGGTCGCGATTCTGCATCCAACGAGCCGGGCAAACTCAGCAGCTTCTTCCAAAGTGATGACCGCTCGGCTGTCCATTCTCAAGGACTCCTCACCGAGGTCTAGGTGCCCACGGTCGATGAGCTTCTTGATTTGCTGCCGGGCTTGCCCACCTAGGTGCTTTTCTAGGTCTGCCCAGGTGATGGCGTCAGGCAGGATCTCGAAATCCTCCACGACGTAGGATCCGTCCCGGGTCTTGATGCGGCTCGGGTCAAGGGCCCTTCCTTTGACTGGCCTCATGCGCTGGCGAATACTCGTGTCCACGGGCTGGGCTGCGTAGGTCCGCCGAACCTCGAGACCGGTGACGAGAAACTCGAGTTCCCCATAACCGCCGCCCTCGAGCGGGGTCCGTGCCCGAAACACCCCAGGACCTGGATAGCCAGTCAAAGGCACTGCTTCAAACATCGAGAGGGCACTGGACTCTTGCACGTAGCGCCAAAGGCTAGAGCCTGCTGGTAGGTCGACCATTCCTAGCTGGCGGTAGTCATCGTTTGCCCGGATCCAGCTGCAAACGCTCTCTTCCAGCCAAAGGACGGGGCCCCATTTCGCATTGACTGTTGCCTTGTAGTAATTTTGCGTCTGCCAAGATCCACCTTTCGGATCGTCCCACTCCTCCTGGAGCTGCGCTCGGATCCGATTCGAGGTATTGGTTTCGAGGTCCTCCATCCGGGGCAATAGAGGACTCGCCAAGGTGCGAAGGACGTAGGAGTCGATGACCTCTGCTCGTTTGCGCAGATCTTGGTTGCCCTTGAGTGCCTCTTTCAACTCCTGCGGAGTGGTCATTTGCCCAACCGTGTCGGCGGCTTTCGCAAACTGACTTTCCCAGCCGTCCACCTGGCTGGAGATGCGGAACCAGAGGGACCCCAGCAGAACGAGTAGTAGAGCCGCCGCCGTGATGCTGGATCCCAGCACAGCGCGGCTGTTGCGCTGGGCCCACAGGCGCGCACGCCGCAGTGGAGATGGTGCACGCAGGCTGATCGCGCGATACTCCAGGAACGCCCGCAGGTCGGCGGCCAGGTCCTGCATCGACGGATAGCGGCGCTGCGATTCCCGGGCCAGGGCGTGGAGCACGATGCGCTCGATGTCCACCGGCGTCGTCTGCTTGATCTTCCGAAGGGGGGCCGGGTTGGCGCGGCTGACCGCGCGCATGGTTTCGTCTTTGGTCTCCCGGCGAAAGGGGTGAACCAGGGTGATCAGCTCGTACAGCACGACCCCGAACGAGAACTGATCGGAGAGCGGACTTGAGCCGGTGCGCTCCTCGTCGACCTGTTCGGGAGCGACATAGCCAGGCGTGCCTACCAGGCGCTGGGTGAGGCCAATCGATCCCTCCCCGTCCTCCAGGTGCGCCAGCCCGAAGTCGATCAGCTTGGGGCGGCCTCCGGCGGGAAGCAGCACGTTGCCGGGCTTCACGTCCCGGTGAATCACACCTTGGCTGTGGCATTCCGCGATTGCTTCGGCGAGGTCGAGCGCCAGCTGCAGGCGCTGGGCCACGCTCTGCAGGCCCTGGGCTCGGTCGAGCACCTCTGCGCTTGCCGGACCCTCCGCGTCCCCACGGCGCAGGTGGTCGAGCACGGCCTGCAGGGTCGGTCCGTCCACCCTCTCCATCGCGATATAGGGAAAGCCATCCGCCTCGTCGACCTCGAAGACCTCGACCACGCAGGGGTGCTCGAGCTTGGCGAGGCTGCGTCCCTCGGAGAGCATCCAGTCCCGGGCTCCGGCCACGTCAAAGCCACTGGGGGACAGCACCTTGAGTGCGACATCCCGCGCCAGCAGCGGGTCGTATCCGGCAAAGACGCGGGCCAGGCCTCCCTCCCCAATGATTCGGAGGTCGTCGAAGCGGCCAAGGCGTTCAAGGTCGGGAAGCTCGCCCTCGGGAGCACCCCCGAGCAGGTTGGACAGTTGTTCCAGGGCGCCCACGAGATTCACCCGATCCTGCATATCGGGGTCACCCTCGACGTCCTGGAGCAGGTCGAGAACGCTGCCATTGCCGGTCTCTCGTTGTTCGAGGTAGCGCTCGAAGGCCTCGTCGTTGCGATCGCGGACCTTTCCGTCCAGCGGCGCTTCTTGGAGTCCTTCGCCAGCCGGTTCGCCGGCGCTCTCGCCGGCTTGATCTCCTGGACCCGGAGGGATCACCGCAGTCTGCCGAGCAGGATCGAGATCGCCTGGGATAGCCGTCGACGGACCGTCTTCGCGTCGATTCTGAGCTCCTGGGCGATGTGCACGATCGGGCGCTTGTCGAAGAAGTGCAGGGTGACGATCGTCCGCAGCTCCGGTTCCAGATCGGCGACCGCCGCCAAAAGCCGGGCGTGATCCTCGGCAGCGGAGAAGATCTCGCTGGGGGAGGGGGTGTGGTGCTGGGGCGCCTGCAGCTCGTGGTCGGTGCTGTAGCGTTCGTTGCGTCTGACGTCCCGGGAGAGCGTGCTGCCCGAGCGCACTCGGTTCTTGAGCCGTGACTGGAGGATCTGGGTCATCCAGGCGAGAAAACTGCCCTCTCCGCGGTACTCGTAGGTGTCGAGCTCCTTGAAGGCGGACAGGAATGCAGATTGCAGCAGGTCGTCGGTGTCGAATCGGCTGCGGGCGGGGCTGGGAATCCTGCCCCGCATGAACAGGGTCAGCGCCACGCGATAGCGATCATCCAGGCAGCGCCAGGCCTCCGTGTCACCCGAGCGTGCCGCCCGGATCAAATCCTGGGTCGGTTCTTCAGGGGGTTGAACGGTATTCATGGGGCCGGGACGAGGGAGCGGAGAACGCTCCCTGCTAACCATCACAGTATAACCCCTTGGGCTGCCCGATTCGTCACCCGCCCCCTGGGAGCCCCGGGGAAGCCCCTGTTCGGGGGAACCGTCCCGATCTCGGACCGCGGGCGCTCAGCCCCCAGTTCCGCCGCTCGCAGGCTCCAATGCGCGCCACAGGCCGGTCAGCGCGAGCGCGTGATCGATCGAACCCTTGGCGATACAGGCGCGCAGCTCGGCTTCGGAGACCAGGACCACCTCGATGTCTTCGCCCTGATCCAGCTCCGGCTCGCCGACGGACCGCGCCCCTTCTGCGAGGAAGTGGTGGCAGCGGTTGTTAAGGAATGCGGGGTTGGGTGCGACGCTCCCGAGGGAGGTCCACGACTCCGCCGCATAGCCGGTTTCCTCGCGCAGCTCGCGCATGGCGGCCAAGGTCACATCTTCACCGGGATCGACGGCCCCCCCCGGGATCTCCAGCGTGAAGTCCCCCGACCCGAAGCGAAACTGGCGAACCAGAAGGAACTCCTCGTCAACAGTCTTAGCGACGACGTTGCACCAATCCCCGGACTCAATAACCAATGCGGGACGGATCTGACCGGTGCGCGGGTTCTCGAGAGAATCGAAGCGGCTGCGGAAGATCCGGAGG
>CAYWNK010000227.1:5215-10418 GCA_964459495.1 uncultured Planctomycetaceae bacterium | reverse complement strand
CCTGGGCAGCACGGCTGTCCGACTCCAGAGACTCAAGCTGCAAGCCCAGCTCAGCCGCAGCATCGCTTCCGATGTCGAGCTGCCGAGCTGCACCCGCCGAGGTACGGCCTGCGACTTGGAGGGCTTGGCCCGCCGACCGCGCCGCAGGATCAATCCTGCCGAGGCTGGACTCGATCTGATCGATGGGTAGCGAAGCCTGCCGAAGCTGGCCCGCAGCCGTAGAGAAGCGCCGGACGAAGGCATCTAGCTCCTGCGATACCAGGTCCTTGAGCCTGACCTCGACCTCTACGAAGGTGCCTTGATCGCTCATTGCTTGGGCCTAGCTGCCTCGACCTCGTCGGCCTCTTCCTTGGCGACGCGAGCGGATTCAGCGTGGAAAACTCGGAAGGTCTGGAGCGCAGCCGGTGCCTGTTCGAGCGTGCCCTCCCCTTCCGGGAAAGCCCCCTCGCGCGCGAAGACGTAGTCCCCGAGAACGTCGTGCAGCTCCGGCGTCATGTACGAAGCCGGGCAGCGGAGAAGCCTCTCGTAGCCCGTGGACTCCATCTTCCCCCGTACCTCGTACCGGCACCGCTCGCAGTCCTTGTCGTCGGGCGTGTAGCCTCTGCCGTGACAGCGAGGGCACAGAATCTCTCGGCGTGAGTAGTCCCCGCCCGGCATTGGGTTTGCCGGGTCGAGGGCCACGTCGCATCCGAGGGAGCTGCGCACGGTCCGCTGCTTCGGCGTTAGCCGATGCTCGATGGGGTCTCGTCCGCCGCAGGCGTGGGGGCAGGCTGGGATGAGGGTTTTTGGTCGTCCGGGGCAGCGCGTTCGGGCAGCTCCATACGCTGCCGCTCGTACTTTCCCAGCTCGTCCTCGGTCAGGGACGTGCGGCCAAAGATCGCCATGGCAATCTCGGTCTTGTCCTGCGGGTCCATGCGCTCCAGGAAGCTGTCCTCGACCTGGCCGCCCTTGGTCTTGGGGATGTCGTGGGGCAGCGGGTTGCCTTCCTCGTCCCTGGGGGGGTGCGACTCGTAGAAGCCCAGGAAGCAGCGCTTCAGGACTTGGTAGACGAACTGGAGGGAGCCCCTGCTCCTGTCCTTGTCGCTCCTGGGGGTGTAGTAGTCCGAGCATTCCATGCGCTCGCGCTCGGTCAGATCGCGGATCTTGATGCGCGTAGGCGGATGCTCGGGGACGATCAGGATCCCATCGTCGTCGTACTGGTCTTCTCGGTCGCGTGCCAGGATGTAGGGCCGTTCGCCCTTCGGTGTGCGGAGAATCATTGCGGATTGATTGCGGTTGGTTGGCGGGATAGACCGGGGACCTGCTACGGCAAGCCCCCGGTCGAAGAGATCACTACGCGGTGAAGTCGTGGATCAGGATCACCTCGTTGTCGGTCGGGGTTGCGGAGATATCCCCCGCGCCTCCGGTCGCAAGTAGGTTGTCGTTCAGGCCGCCCGTCAGGTTGAAGGGGAGGTCCTGCTGCACCAGGCCGTTCTGGCCGGTGAGGTTCGCGCCAGTCGCCTGGATGCCAGGCATCTGGAGCTCGAAGTAGTTGCCAGCGGCGCGGCTACCCCAGCCGGTGCGGAGGCGGCTGATTTCGCCAGCCCGGAGCCGGGTAAGCCAGGGGATGTAGCCCTCAAGCTCGGCATCGGAGACGACCGAGCCGGTGCCCTGGCGGGATTCGACGTTGAACTCCTCGATGCCACCGGCAGCGGACGCGCAGTTACGGCGCTGGAGCTGGTTGCCCAGGTCGAGGTTCAGCGACTTCAGGCAGGGGATCTGCTCGGCAGCAAGCTGCTCGTGCTGGATGGTGCCAGCGGGAGCCCACGGCACGTCCCCGGTGAGCTCGTTCGAAGCCAGGCCGACGATCGCTCCATCCCAGACCGGGCCGCTCACATCGACGCCAGCGCCAGACAGGACCGGGGTGTCGAACGCCTGGGCCCAGAGCCCCTGTGCGGCAACGGTCACCGTGACCTCGTTCGAAACGCTGAGCGCAAACTGGATGTTGCTGCGGCAGCCGGTGAAGTCCAGAGCGCGTCCGCCCTGGTTCAAGCGCAGGGATACCGAACCGAAGGAGGAGAAGGACTCGCGGATCGGGTTGGCGCCCGTGGCGAAGCCGTAGGACCAGGCACCGCCGAGGGGCTTCCGAGAAAGAGGCTCGCCATCCAGGAATGAGCCAGTGATCGGTCGGAAGACCGCAACGGTCCCACCGGCCACGTCCTTGACGATCTGGCCCCAGGCGCCCGAGGTCTCGCCTCGGATCAGGTCGCCCACGACGTAGGCCGCCGTGGCGCCCAGGCTGATCTGGCGCAGGGGGGCGGAAGTCGGAGCCCATCCATAGCCCGCATCCGGCGTGAGGTTGCTGGTGGTGACGGTGACCCCGGTATCAAGGGAGGTCCAGGCGCCAGCGGCAAGCGCACCCGTGGCGCTGCCCTGGTCCACGTAAAGGTAGGTAGCCCCATCGTGCACGTCGCCAATCACGGTGGCGGTGTTTCCGCCTGAGCCGATGCGCTCTCCGTGCCGGATGGGTCCGACCTTTCCGCCAGCGCCGGCACCAAGAGGGCCGATCTCCAGGCGGGTCAAGGCGTGAATTGCCATCCCTCCGCTTTCGAGCAGCCGGGACCAACCGGGCAGGCGCTCGGCGAAGGTGGCGGTGAGGTTGCTCGGGGCCAGGTAGAAGCCAGCCGACAGCCCACCAGCCAGCACGCCGACACCCTGGCGGGTGCGGGTCAGGCCGGGGGTTGTGATCCCGCGATCGATGAACTCGGGCGCCAGGTTCGGCGTTACCTCGGTCGTGACGATGTTCGCAAATTCGGGATTGTCGAGGTTGGTCGTCCCCGCGCCGGGGCTGTCGGTCGGGGTCACTCCCGGCTGCACCTCAGGCACAACCGAAAGCTGAGTGATCTTGTCTGAAAGGGGCATTTCTATTCTCTACAGAGAGGGGTTCAGCCGGTTCTGCCGGTAGTCGATCCGGACACGAATAGTCACGAAGGCCAGCTCCTTGTCTGACCTGTCGTGGACTTGGCCCTCGGCTTGCGCTGCACACGAAACCAGGGGCTGTTCTGTTGGAAGGTTGAGCTGCGGGCTTTTGGCAAGCGCGACCTGCATATCCGCGAGCAGGCGGTGGGCCTTCTTGCTCCAGTCCGTATCGCGCGCCAGGACCTTGATCGCGCCGACGAGGTCAACGTCGAATGCGCGTGCCTCGCCGCATGTGGTCGACCCCCTCTCCTGGAGCCGGTCCGCGTGCGGGATGATCGCAATGTGAGGCTTGGGCCCATCCTCGAGGATCGCCCAATCCGAGTCGAAGATCGTCGCTTGCTTGACACTCCAGAAGGAGTCTGGCTCCTGAATGCTGAGCATCATCGTCCGCAGGCGATCGAGGATCTGCCAGCGCTTCGGCTCGCCGTCGTTCGGGTAGGCCACTAGGGATCCTCCCGCAGGACTAGGCGCGCAATGATCTGGTTCGCCGACTGGTAGACGAACTGGATGGGATCGGAGATGTAGCCGAACAGCGACTCCATCGAGGACGTGACGCCATCCGAGTTCGGCGGCACCTCAGGGCGCCAGAAGACCGGAGTAGAGCGGCCAGCGTTGCCCAGCAGGCTGCGGAGTCCAGCGACCTGGGCGGGATTGAGAGACCACTCGAGCCGCACACGGCGGTAGTCCCCAGCGGACGCCACCGCAAGGCCAGCGGAGAAGCCAGACTCACCCCGGCTCTCACCGAAGAAGGGCAGGGCCTCTTCCACGTCGTAGCTCGACGGCAGGCAGCCCAGGCTGTTGAGGTTGATCGCGGCCAGGCTCATGCGCTAGCCCTCCCGAAGCCACGCTGGAACGAGATGCGCGCAGACTCCCGGACCTCGTCCGCAAGCTGCTGGCGTGTCCGGTCCCGGTTGGCGAAGTCGCGGAAGCCCAGGCGGGGCTTGATCGTGACCGACTCGACCAGCTTCCAAAGCCATAGGGGCGGCCCGTCTCCGTTCTTCAAGCCGATCAGGAGGTTCCCGGCTTTGGTTCTGGTGACGAAGGTGTTCCCACCCTCCCGGAGCCGCGCGGCGCTTTCGTAGCGAGGGTTCCCCGTCGCTGTTTGGTTATCCGGTAGCGGCACAGTCAGGTAGCGCCCCCTGATCGGGCGAATCGTTCCGCCGTACTCCTGGATGCGAGCGTAGTTCCCAGGAATGCCAGAGCCCACCGTGAGGCTAAGCCCAGCGGCTAGGCCCTCGCCGGACACGCTGTACTTGAACGAACCTCGAAGCCGCCCCGAGCGATTGTAGAGCTGGCTGCGGCCCGAGTCCTCTTGCCCGCGCCCGGCGTAGCCCGTGAAGGTCGAGGCCTTCCACTCGCGCTCGAAGTAGAGCGCATGGATCGTCAGAGCAGACGGAATCTGCCTGCTGAGCTCGTCCCTGGTCCGCTCCACTGCCCGCGCTACGCGGCTCGCATCGAACTCGACACCCACTAGAGCCAATTCCTCGCGTAGGGCGCAAGGACGCGCTTCACCTCTTTGAGGAGCCCATACTGGGAGTCGTACTGGGTGCCGCCGCCAGCCAGGCTGGTCACGTTGCCACCGGGGTTGCCCTGGCGCTTGTAGCGGTAGGCCACCTGGAGGTCCGCCGCATCGGCGATGTCCGGGGCGTTGGCAGCCGCGCTGGCGGCGTCCGTGCCGAGCCCGCCCGTGTACTGCACCAGGAAGTAGGTCGCGGCGGTCATCGGCGGGGTGAGCTCGATCCATCCCGACTGGTCCCGCACGAAGTAGCAGGACGCGTCCAGGGGTGTGGTCCCGTTGGCTGCCGCTGTCTGGGTCGCACCGTGGAAAACCATCGCGTCCCCGATGATCGGGCGTGCATCCAGGGTGACGATCCGGGTCTTAGGGCGGAGGCGGTGCACCTCATCGCGGGTCTTCTGCAGCGTGTGCACCTGCAGGTAGGCCGCGAACTGCGCGGACACCTCGTCGATCAGTTGGGTCAGAACGGCATCCTGGCCATCGTCCTGGGACGAAGGATCAAGCTTCGCTTTTACGCGAGCGAGCGTGGTCAGGGCGACCCACTCGTACCGTTCGAGACCGCTGGCGGGCATTACGCGGTGGCGTCAGGCTGGCCCTGCTTGGTGTTCGCGGAGCCGGTCCCGGAAATGTCGCCCTTGGGCGGCTTGGAGAGGCTCTCGGTGGACGCGTCGGGCGCAGGCGCAGCAGGCGCAGCAGGCGCATCGTCGCCATCGACCACCAGGAAGCGGC
>CAYWNK010000227.1:0-5115 GCA_964459495.1 uncultured Planctomycetaceae bacterium | reverse complement strand
GCAGGCGCAGCAGGCGCAGCAGGCGCATCGTCGCCATCGACCACCAGGAAGCGGCCAGGCCAGAGCTTGGCTGCGGTGTCATCGTCCGGGACTTGCTGGCCGGGCTGGTACTGCGTTCCCTGGTAGGTGAACGCGCCGATTCCTTGTTTGACTTGCTTGGTCATGTGTCTAGTAGCGGTAGAGGTAGTTGAGGATTGCTGCGGAGATCAGCAGGAGGATTGCGGTGGTCAGGGAGGGCGGGGATAACTTCCCCTTTTCCTTGTTGGCATCCACTGCTAGTGCGACCCGTTCACTTGGCCAATCTCGATGAAGGCCTGCGCCGGGATGTTGTCGGGGTAGTAGCCCTGGTCGGGCAGGTCTTGGCTCATGACCTCAGGCCAGAGCATCCCGAACAGGGTGTAATGCGAGGACAGGCGCGTATTCAGATAGGCTGTCGTTCCACGAAACTGGGCTTCGATCTCGGTGATGGCGCCCATGATCCCAGAGCGCATGGATCCGATCTGTGCGAGCGCGCTAGCCTGCTGTTCTTGGACCTTCGCCTGGGCCAGCCGGATAGTGCCAATTTCGCTCTGAAGCGCCTGCTCGTTCTTGGAAATCAGGAGTAGCGATCGGTCGATTTTGCCTTCGCGCTCTCGGCCATCGATGAGGAGCTTCTTCACGTCCTTTTCAAGCCCGAGTGATCGCGAAGCGTGTGCATCCCACTCGCTCTGAGAGGGAACCCTTTGCATAAGCAGGGCAATGTCACTCTCACGCTTTGCAGAACCCGTCATCTGATCGACCTGCAAGCCCGAGATTAGGCCCTCAAGGTGCTCGATCTCCTGGTCCACATACTCCTTCGCGGCAGATTCAGCAGAGCCGGCCGCTGACTTCGCGCTAGCCGCAGCAGTCTTGGCTTCGTTGACCTCGACCAGCATCTTCTGCTCGCCAGCCTCGCGGGCTCCTGCCAGGAAGTAGACCACGCCAGCAAGGCAGCCGATCATGCTCACAACGAGACGCCAGTCGGTCTTGTTTTCCTCTGCGGTCCTCTCCGAAATGGAGTCCAGCTTACGCCGGATGGTGCCGACCTCCTGCTTGGCCGTTTCGACGCCAGCTTCTAGCTGCGCATTGGCCTTCTCGAGCGCAGTGATGCGATCGTTTGCCTTGGTGAGCTGGTCGTGCGATGCAGTATCGGTCATAGCTACGAACCTCCCCTTACTGTCCCGAGCTCGGGTCAATGGCAGCCAGCGTCAGCGATGCACCGCCGCGCGTCGTGAACGTGAAGAACCCGGCGAAGCTGTAGCGCAGGACGCTCTCCTCGGGTGTGGAAGGCAGGTTCCCGTACTGGACCAGGAATCGATTGCCCGGCTGATCTCCCATATGCGTAGGGGCCAGTCCGCTTACGTGTTCGATGGTCGTGCCGCCATCCTTTGAGGTGGTAATCATCGCTAGCCCATCTGGGTTAGGGCCCTGCAAGCGCAGCCTTACCTCGATGCTGCTCCATCCGCCAACCTGCTCGAGCGAGTAGTGGGATTCGTTCCCGTTGCCTGCCACGTCATTCGAGAACCGGATTTCTCCGTCCACGAACTCGGGAGCATTGCCCGGCTGGCTGGCCGTGTTCTGCAGCAAGACAACACTGTTGCCGCCCCAGGCCGCGCCAATCGAAAGCAGCCTCGAGTTTCCATTCCACGTACCCGGATCGAACGTATCGACGACCTGCTGCTGCACAGCTAGTCCTGGCGCGCCACCATTTGTGGTGGCGTACTGGATCAGGCCGTTCTGAGCAGCGGCGATTAGCATGGCCGTCACTATGCTGCGACCTCCACGCGCTCCAGGCAGTCCACCAGGTAGATGCGCGATCTGATGTACTCGTCGAGTTCGACCATGGAGACCGAGTCAAAGTCAACGTCGAACTCCTGATCGAACCAGTCGGTTCCCGTTGTAGCTAAGTGAGTTCGACCGCCTGCGTGGGTGACAAAGACCTTGAGCCCCGGTCCCCCTGGATCGGGCGCCGTATAGGAGCGGACCCGAATTCGATGGATGTTCACAGGCGCCGAAAATGTGGCATTGACGCCTTGGCCGGCGGCGAAAGTCCAACCGTCGGCGAACGTTTGGGCGTTGCCATCAAAGGGTTTCGCTGGATGCTTCAGCGGGTATTCAGAACGCCTCTGGGCAAACGCATCCGGCTGATGGCGACGCCAGACCACACCAGTCACGCCAGAGGAGAAATCCCGGGTGTCTTGGGCTACGGGCAAGCGCCCATTGTGCGCTACTGCGAGGCTGGTGGATGTCACTTTTGCGCCTTCTAAGCCAAAGGCAGTATGCAAGCTGCGACGTAATGGGCTCGCGCACTGATCGCCCCGAAGTTGGATGCCCAATCGCTGTATGTCCCACTGCCGGAACCCTCAGAGAATGCAAACGTGATTGAGTTCGATTGCTCAGCCGGCATCACATAGCCAGGCCGCCCGGTAACCGAAGGGTCGTGGTAGTAAACATGGCTCGGATACACCTGCGAGCTGTACGGGCTATTGTCCTCGAATAGACTATCGAACGGCGTGGCTAGAAGTGTCGCCCCACCGAACTGCGAAACGTCAATCGAGAACTGTCCCGATCCGTTATTCCCTCCGGTGCTGTTTCTCCAGTCGATGGAGACCTGGAGGTACAACATCCCGTTGTCGATGCGATACCGAGCAGCCTCGACTCCACCAGTAGGCATTGCGAAGGAGCCGCCGCCCTGAACAACCACACCTGAGGTCATCTCAATCCACCCAATTGGATTCAGCGCTTCGGTTGCCGTGATGATCCCAGCGGCGTTGCCCGGCGTGATGTAGACAATGCCGTTCTCAAGATCGGCGGATTCGACGGTGCCGTTCGAGATCGTAGGCACGCCGGCAAGTCGACGGCCAGGAGTCAGGTCCAGGCGCACCGGCACGGTCACACCTTCGGCGGCCTCAAAGGACGGCTGCCCGTAGATCGTTCCCAGGGGCGTGCTTGCCGTCAGCGTGCGACCCTGGAAGAGCACCGTTGCCGTGGGGATAACGGTGGCGTGTGGCCCCACAGCCCAACCGACGATGCGCTGAACGATCAGCGCGCTGCCACCAATTACGGCTAGGTCGATGTTGCCCAAAGCCAGCGCAGCAGCGTCGACAACACGCCCCCGAACGTAGCCAGTGTCATACCAGTGAAAGAGCGCTCCCTTGTCAGCTCCCAGCTTCAGAGAGCCAACGTTGCAACGCTGGGTATTGACGTGCTCGCCTATGGTGTCTGAAAGCTCTATCTCGATGTACTCGCAGGCCGAGAAGTCAATCCCTGTGGAGATGGTCTTGAACGACGTGTTCAGGGACTCCGGGTTGGCGTACTCGCCGACCTTGGTAATCCCCTGCGTGGTCACCGTCTGCGTGTGCCCTGTCAGGTCGCGCACAAGGCGCGTGCCGTCCGCGCGAGCGATCAGCTCAACCTGCCCCCACTGACCGGCTGGAATGACAATTGGGGCTTGGGCGTTGCGCTCCCGGTCATCCAGCCAGCTCGAATCAAAGGCGACCGTCAGATCCCCGCCCGAGCTGTTCGTGAAGTTGATGCGGTGCCTGCGCTCCGCGCCAACGTTCGCGGCGGCTGCGATGGTCGCAGTCCAGGGCCCCGCCCCACTTGCCGTCAGGCTTGAGCCCGACAACGGAACTGCGGACTGCGCATAGTCGGGCGTTAGCGTGACCGAGGCATTCAAAAGCCCTGCCTGGGTTGCCGCCGAATCCTGAAAGAAGAACCCGAACAGCGATTCGCTCGATACCTCGCCGACGTAGTTGGCTTTGAGTGCCTCAGCAACGTCGAAGGCGGAACCCGAGGTAAGCCCGGGATCTGGATAGACCAGGTTCACCAGTCGCCCGCCGGTCAGGTTCACGCCGTCAGCGGTGACGAAGGGCCCGCCGACAGCGGGGATCAGAACCGAAAACTGCTTGCGATCGTCTCCCGTGTAGTCGAATGCGGGCTGCCATTCCGATGCGGCGTCAGAGCCCTGAGCGACTCCAGAGGCTACCCACGCGGTCCCCAGGGAATCCGGAGTAAACGTCGTGATAGTCGCCCCCACCTGGACCGAGAACGCTCTCCCAACGGCCACAGGGGGAGCCTCGGTGGCCAGGTTGAAAGTGTGCCCGTCCGGGTACTGGTTGATCTTGCCGAGCTCGGCGAGCTGCCCTGCGGACTTGAAGGCGTGCTCGGTCTGTTCGGATCTCGAGGGGATGACGACGGCCCAGTCCCCAGAGATGCTCCCGGCTGTGGTGCGCAGCGCACGGGCCTGCACGCCAGCCGGGAAGGTGAAGGCCCCGATGGTGCTTTCGGCGCCGAACTCGGCTAGGTCGTTCAGCTCACCCGCAGGCCATCCCGTGGCGGGGTCATGCCAAGCCAGTCCACGATTCGCCGCCTCGCCCGAGTCGGTCGGCTCGACGTAGAGCACAGGGCGCAGGTCTCTCGCCTCATCCTGCGTGGCCTGGACGGTTGCCTCCGATCGCCGCAGGAAATACTGCGCTTTGGAGGCATCCCGCACCGACTCGATCTCGAATCCGGGACGATCTGCGAACGTGTCCCCGACAGCGCCGCCGGGGGTGGTGATGGTGGCTAGTTGGACCATAGCTAGATGGCGACCCAGGACGTGCCGGGCTCGTAGGTGTCATTGCCGGGGTTCGTGCAGGCGTACCATGTAGGCGATCCTCCGTTCATGACGACCGCTCGCGTGCCAGCAAGCACAGCATCGGGGTCGCGCAGATCGGCAGTCGTGGGCACCGGGGAATGGTTCCACGGGTCCACGTTGCTGTGCATGTTCGCGCCGTCGTAGTAGAAGCGGTAGGAGACGTTGTTCCCCTCGCCTGACTCGTCATTGCCAAGCAGTAGCGGAGGTAGGATCCAGTCGTCCTGCGTACGCCAGCCCTCGCCAGCAACCGCTCCGTGATCAAAGTTCAACCGAACGACGCTGGCGGAGCTGCTCTTGCGCACGAACAGCGACAAGACCTCGCCAGGGCTTGCGTTGGTCGGAATCTTGATTGTCGTAACCGGTTCGCTGAGGATCAGGAAGCCCATATGGCCATTGGCCACGTCCCACTCTGCCTCGGTGTTCCCGTTGGTCTTCGGGATGATGTTGTTCTCGTAGTA
>CAYWNK010000226.1:0-10479 GCA_964459495.1 uncultured Planctomycetaceae bacterium | reverse complement strand
AGATCGAGCATCGACAGCGCCGTCACCGACTTGCCGCTCCCCGACTCCCCCACCAGCCCCAGCGTCTCGCCCGCCCACAGCTGAAGATCCACACCGTCGACCGCGCGCAGCAGCCCCTGCTCCGTTTCGAAGCCGACCCGCAGGCCGCGCACATCCAGCAGCGGGGCCGCCATATCAGCGGGCGAGGAGCGTGCCATCGTGCATGCGGGACATCGCGCAGCGCGTCGCCCACCAGGTTGTAGCAAGTCACCGTCACGAAGATCGCCAGGCCCGGAAAGACCTGGATCCACCAGTGCACCGGGGAACGGGAGGCCAGGATCAACCCGCCCCAGGAGGCCTGGGGCGGGGACACACCGAGGCCCAGAAAGCTCACCGCCGACTCGGTCAAGATCCCCGCCGCCACGGCGAAGGCGGCGCTGACAAGCACCGGCCCCAGGGCATTGGGCAAGATGTGCCGCAGCGCGATGCGCCCCTCTGAATAGCCCAGTGCGCGCGCCGCAAGCACGAACTCCGCCTCGCGCAACCGCAAGAATTCCGCCCGGACCAGCCGCGCGACTCCCGTCCAGCGCACCAAGGCGATCACGACCACAATCGCAACGATCGGTCGAACCACGTCCGGCGGGACAAACGCCATCGAGATCAGCACCAGAAACAGGGCGGGAATCGACTGCAGGACCTCGATGACCCGCAGGGCCGCCGCGTCGACCCAGCCGCCGAAGGTTCCCGCCAATGCGCCGACGGTGACCCCGAGTCCAACCAGCAGCAGCGCCGATAGGATCCCGACGGTCAGGCTCGTGCGGGCGCCCCAAATCAGCCGCACCAGCAGGTCACGCCCCTGGTTGTCTGTGCCCAAGAGATGCCGGTTCCAAGCGTTGCGCGCGGGCTCCCCGGCGCGGATCTCGACGGGCGTCAGCACCGGCTCCGCTTCCCCCGATTTCACGGCGGCGTGCACCCGACGCCCACGCTCGTCGATCTCCGCTGCACTGGTCCACGTGGGTGGACGAAAGCCCTCCTCCCGGTGGCTCTCAGCCACCCCATAGGGCAGTGGCGCCCAGACCAACGCACCCGGCTGTGTGTCCGCGTCACTGAGTGTTCCGCCCGCCGCAATTGCGTGCAGATCCCCCGCGACCAGGCCCGGCTTGAACGGCGCGCCGATGTGCATGTCCTCGCCGCCGCCGAAACCCATCCCGTGGGCCGCGGCTGCAATTGCGCTTAGGCCAAGGGAAGCTCCGAGCATGCGGCGCCAGCGCATGCTCGCTGGCCGCAGAGCGGCCCCCAACAGGCCCAGACTGAGGGCCAGCCACAGGACCGCCCAGAAGACGTCCATTGGCCCCAGCGCATCGAGCAGCGGGTAGCTGCGCCGCGCCACCAGGTCCAGGCCGCCCGCTTCCGGGCGAGCTGGATCCAGCGGCCGCAGATCGTCGCGCAGCTCGGACGCAAGGCCCTTCGCCCGGCCCGCCGCTGTCGCAGCGCCGTCCGGGTCCGCCGCCGCGAAACACGCAAGAGCCTCGTCCGCGGTCCCAGCAAAGGCGTCGAGACGCCCTGCCAGCTCCCTCTCCTGCGCCGCCCCCACCAAGCCCCCGGCCAGCAGCTCCAGCCGCGTGGCCAGCGCCGCCCGCTCCTGGCGGAGCGCCCCGGCCAGGGTCTGGGGAACGCGCGAGTCCCCGCGTGTGCCGGCGGCCCGGAGCTCTTCTTCGTATTCCGCCTCGGTCTGCCGTGCACGTCTCTCCAACCCTGCCGCCACGCTGCGCAGCGAGCTGCTCGCTGAAGCGAACGCGCGCACGTTCACGCCCTCGAACACCAGCGGCCGGTCGTTGGCGATCAACGGCGCCAGCGCCGCGACACCGTACAACAGCAGCAGCGCCAAGAAACCACAGCGAAACAGCGGCCGCCGCAGCAGCACCGGCCAAAGCGGCGCATCTTCCGTAGCCGCGCTATGCATCACCGATCCGTGGGTCAGCCAGGCGATAGGTCACGTCGCTGAGCAACAGACCCAGCTGGGTCAACACGCCCACCAGCAGCGTCGTCGCCAGCAGGATGTGCGCATCCCGCGCGAGCAGCCCCTTGTACGCATAGAGCCCCATGCCCGGCAGGTCGAACACGGTTTCCACCACGATCGAGCCGCCGATCAACACGGGCAGCACCGCACCCATCAGGGTCAGCACCGGCAACGCCCCGTTGCGCAGGGCGTGCCGCCGCCAGACCTGGCCCTCGGGTACGCCCTTCGCCCGCGCGGTCCGGATGTAGTCCGCGCCGGCTACCTCGATCAGACCCGCACGGGTTTGTCGCGAGAGGTAGGCCAGACTGCCGTAGGTCAACGTGACGACGGGCAAGATTGCGTGCAGCAGGGTGTCCCAGGCGTAAGCGACTGAACCCAGCTCCGCCGCGCCCGGATCGTGCAGCCCCAGGACCGGCAGCCAGTCGAGCCCGGTCGCTCCGAAGGCCAGCACCAGCATCAAACCCGCCCAGAATGTCGGGATGGCAAACAGACCATAGAGCAGCGTTGTCAGCGCGCTGTCCCGGCGCGTCCCGCGGTGGCGCACGGAGAACAGGCCGAGCGGAACCGCGATCAAGAAGCTCAGCAGCGCCGAGACAAGGCTCAGGGGAACGGTCACCAGCAGGCGCTTGCCCAGTTCCCTGGCCACAGATCGGCCCGTCTGCATCTCCGTGCGCAGGTCCCCCAGCAGAAGCCCGCCCCACGGCCGCTCGCCCGTGGCCCGAACGCGATCGCCGCCGTGGGTGTAGTACCAGCCGAACCAGTGACGGATAAGCGCCTCCTGCCCAATCGCTTCGCTACGCTCTGCCGGCACCGCTGGGACGTGGCCCGTAGCTCCGGTCAACAGTGCGGAGAGCCGGTCCACCGCCTCCCTGGATCCGCTGGCCATCGCCAGTTCGGTGAGTAGTGCCGGCACCGCCGCCTCGCCCGCCCCCTCCAAGGGACCGAGCGTCTGAACACCGGATTCTCTGCCCATCGGTTCCTGGCTGAGAATCCCAGCGCTCTCGCGCCAGACTATCGCCCGCTCCGGGTCCGTCCCCGGCGGATCCGCAATCGCGAGCGGCACCCCCTCGATGGCGACCGATCCG
The DNA here is from genome assembly GCA_964459495.1 of uncultured Planctomycetaceae bacterium. GTDB lineage: Bacteria > Planctomycetota > UBA1135 > UBA1135 > CAYWNK01. Next base: position 7,395 of record CAYWNK010000226.1, on the reverse strand, counting down.
TCGCTGAGCCTTACCCGTTCAACCTTGCGCTCGGTGTAGCGCACGGTGAACCACGGGTGCCCGTCCCGGTCCAGGTTGAACGGCCCCAGATAGTCGAAGAACTGCACCAGCTTCGAGCGATCCAGCCCGTGCTTGCGGCGGAATTTCTCGGCCCGTGCGCCGCGGTCCAGGTTCGCGTTCTGCTCCATCCCGCCGCCCCCCATCAGCATGGCGGGGTCGCCCGGCGCCAGGTGGATCAGGGCGAAGATCGCAACCAGGATCCCCAGTGTCGTGGGCACCATCCAGAGGAGGCGCCGAACCAAGAACGCTAGCAAGGCTCGATCGATCGGCTAGCGATCCAAAGTCGTTCGCGTCGCGTCGGCACGGTGCCAGCGCCGGATGCTGTAGGTCGGATCGATCGCGAAGAACTGCACCCCGCGAAGCTGCTTGGAGATCGCCACCCGGTACGCCGGCCGGTAGAGGAAAAGGTACGGATTGATGTCCTCGTACAGGCGCCGATGCAGCTCGCGCCAAATCCCCATGCGCGCATCGCGATCGAGTTCGCGCTGGCCATCCGCGATCAACTTGTCGACAAGCTCATCCATCACGCCAGCGTGGTTGGACGTTCCGAAGTCATCCTTGCCGCCCAAGGTCGAATGCCAGAGCTGTTCTGGGTCGGACTCCAGCTCGGGTAGCCAGCCCAGGTTGATGCTGTCGAAATCCCGCTGGGCCATGCGCTCGGAAAGCGTGACCCATTCCAGCCCCACCAGCACGAGCCGCACTCCGATCTCGGCGTAGTTGTCCTTCATCGCCAGGCCCAGATCGGACGAGCGCGGGTTGGATCCGAAATAGAGGAACTCGATCTCGAGCTCAACGCCGTTCTTGTCCCGGGTGCCGTCACCGTTGCGGTCGTACCAGCCGGCATCGTCCAACATGTCGCGCGCCGCGGCGGGGTCGAAGGGCCGCACCTCGAGCCCGTGGTTGTAGGCGGCCGAGCTGTAGGGAAAGGAGCCTGTGATCCGCTGGGCCTGACCTCGATAGCCCGTCCGGCGGTAGGCCTCACTGTCGAAGGCCAGCTCTAAGGCGTCACGGACCACCTTCTCGGCGAGTTTCGGCCTGTACATGTTCCAGCTCAGATAGCTGAACGCGTTCGTGTATTTGAAGCCTTTGTAGTGCGAGTCCTGAAAGGCCTCGGATTCGGCCAAGCCCCCGAAGTAGTCCTCCGAACTCATGCGCTCGAAGTAGTCGAGCTCGTCGTTCAGCACCGCTCCCATCGCAACCGTGTCGTCGGGGATCACCCGCCAACGAATCGAGTCGAGAAACCCCGCCCGCTCGCGGTCGAAGTACAGCGCCTTGCCATCCGCATCCACGAAGCGCTCCGCGACCACCGCCTGATCGCTCCACTCGCTGATCCGGTAGGGTCCGAGGCCGATCCACATCCGGTTGCGCGGGTGCTCGTTCACGTAGTTGCCCTGTTCCTCCTGCGTGAACGACTCAGCGAAGTCCGGGTTGTCGGGATCGCCCAGGTCGTAGACGTGGCGGGGCAGGATCACCAGGTTGGTGCCGATCGCGCGCAGGGCCAGGGAGTACTGCTGCTCGTAGAAGAAGCGCACGTAGTGATCGTCAACGACTTCGCAATCGGTGAGGGTCGTCAGCTGGAAACGCTTGGCGTCGCAGTCGACCGCAGGGTTGTGCCAGGCCTCCCAGGAAAAGCGAACATCGTGGGCGTCAAATCGGTGCGTGGCCGGCTCGTCGGCGCGCGGGTGCCAGAGCACGTCGTCGCGCAGGGCAAAGCTCATCACCGCCCCCAGCTCGATGCTGGCCACGTCCGCTTCGCGCACGGTGAAGTCTCCCCCGGCGGGATGACCCTTGGACAGGGGCCGCAGAGTCCTGGAGCCGGAGTCCTCGATCACGGGCGCGAGGCTGCCAAAGACCGCCAGGACGTCACGGTGGCTGGGTGCGTCCACGCCCTGCTGGCGGTTGACCACGCGCACCTCGCGGGCCATCGGATAGCGCTCGAGTAGCTCAGCACGGTCCCCTTCGAGCACCACCAGATCCTCGGCCACGTAGCTGGTGCAGAGCCGGGGCCGAAAGTCATGGTATTCCCAGTCCTCGATCAGCAGCGTCTCATGGGTTGGCAGGAGCATGCGCCGCGCCGTGCCCGAGTTGTCGGTCACGTAGTTCATGTGCTTGGGCAGGCTCGCCACGTGCACGACAACACTGCCGCCAAAGCGGGGCTCGCTGGCCTTGTCCCGCTCCGGATGAAACACGTCCACAGGGACCGGACCAGGCCCAAGGCTGCCGCCCTCGTCCTCCTCGCTGGGGCTGCCTCCGACCGTTGGAGCTTCGGCTTCCGCCGCCTGTTTCTGGTAGATCCGCGCCTCAGCCGAAGCGCTGGCACCGATCGCCAGCAGCGCGGTCCAAAAGGCCGCGAGCATGCGGCAAGAGGCGGGTCGGGACGAATCCATGACGGTCTGCCAGTCGGGGACGAGCGCGCGTGGGCGCTGGGATGCGGCAATAGGGGGATCAGTGTAGCAAGGCAGCCACGCTCAACCCGTTGCCCGTAGCTCACTTGCGTCGGTTTTTCCAGAGTTCTAGGGTGACCCCAATGCCCCCTCTCCGGTCCCTACGGAGCCTGCTCGCCGTGCTGCTCCTCGCAGGCCTGCTGGCGGGCGCGATCTCCCTCGCAGGGGAAGCACGCCTGGATCGCGCGGATTTCGCCTTCAACAACGGGGCGGAGGCCACCACGCTCGACCCCGCGCTGGTCCTGGGCATCCTCGAGGGCCGGGTGATTCGCACCCTGTACGAGGGGCTCGTGATCAAGGACCCCAAGACCCTCGCCCCCGAGCCGGCGGCGGCGGAGTCCTGGGACGTCCTGGACGGCGGCACCCGCTATCGCTTCCACCTGCGCCACGACGCTGTTTGGACCAACGGGGACCCGGTCACCGCCCACGACTTCGCCTTTTCCTACGAGCGGTTTCTCGACCCGCGCACCGCCTCCAACTACGCCTACCAGCTCTGGTACGTGCGCGGCGCCCGCGCCTTCTCCACCGAGGTAGGCAAAGACGGAGCACCCCGCAACGACTTCGCCACAGTCGGCATCCAGGCCTTGGACGCGCACACCCTGGAGTTCGAGCTCGAGGCCCCCACGCCCTTCTTCCTGGACCTGATGGCCTTTTACCCGCTGTGCCCGGTCAACCCGCGGGCCGTGGCGGAGGCCCAAGCGCGCTGGGGCTCGTCGTGGCAACTGAACTGGCTGCGGCCCGAGCACATCGTCACCAACGGCCCCTTTCGCCTGGTGGACCGGCGCGTCAACGACCGCATTCGCGTGCGCAAGTTTCGCGACTACTGGGACGCCGACAACGTGGCTTTCGAGACGATCGACATCCTGAGCCTCGAACAGGAGTCGACCATGCTGAACCTCTACCTCACCGGAGGCGTCGACTACCTCGACCGCATCAGCACCCACGTCGCGCCCCAAATGCTGGCGCGCGAGGACTTCCAGCCGAGCCCCTACGCGGGCACCTACTTCTACCGGGTGAACGTCACCCGTCCCCCCTTCGACGACCCCCGCATCCGGCGCGCCCTGTCCCTGGCAATCCCGCGGGAGCAGATCTGCCGCGACGTCATGAAGATGGGCCAGGTGCCGGCCTACGGATTGGTACCCCCGGGAATCCAGGGCTACTCGGGGGCCAAGAGCCCCCAAGGCGATATCGAAGAAGCTCGCCGCCTGCTGGCGGAAGCTGGCTACGGACCCGGAGCCAAGGAACTCCCCCGGATCGAGCTGCACTACAACACCTCGGAGTCCCACGCCGCCATCGCCCAGGTCATCGCCCTCAGCTGGCAAAACGAACTGGGCCTGCGGGCCAAGCTCCGCAACGAGGAGTGGAAGGTCTACCTCGACACCCAAAACAGTCTGCGCTACGACGTGTCGCGCTCGTCCTGGCTGGCCGACTACGCCGATCCCAACACCTTCCTCGATCAATACAAGAGCGGCGCGGCCAACAACCGCACCGGCTGGAGCCATTCCAGATATGACTCCCTCGTCCAGGCGGCCGTGCACGAGCAGGATCCCCAGGCTCGCTCCGAGCTCCTGCACCAGGCGGAGGCCATCTTGATGGACGAGCTGCCCATCCTACCGATCTACCACTACGTGACGCAAAACGCGGTCGCCCCGCGGCTTGGTGGCTTCCACAGCAACTTCCTCGACGACCACTTCGCCAAGCACCTGTACTGGATGGACGACGAAGAGCTCGCCGCCCGCCGCGCAGGCCAGGATCCGGCCCTCGAAATCGTCGCGCCCCACGGCCCGCCGGAAGGCCAGTACGCCCCCGCCCATCCCAAGTACCGGGGCGCTGAATAGTGCTCCGCTTCCTGCTGCGCCGCTTCGCTTGGTTTGTCGTGACCCTGCTGGTCGTGATGGGCGTCTCGTTCGTTCTGATGCGCTCGGTCAAGGGCGGCCCCTTCGACGGCGAGCGCAACCTTGACCCGGCTATCGAGCGCAACATCGCTAGGAAGTACAACCTCGACGACCCGTTGTGGAAGCAGTTCGCGGACTACCTCGGTCCCCTCAACCTGGGGGACGATGGCTGGTTTGGGGCGGGCCCGACGAAAGGCACAGTCCCCTTCGGCGGCGTGCTCACCGGCGACTTCGGCCCCTCGTTCCGCTACCGCGACTTCACGGTCAACGACATCCTTGCCCAGTCCCTGCCGATCTCGGTGCTGCTCGGCCTGGTGTCGATGATGTGGGCCCTGGCCCTTGGCGTCTCCAGCGGGGTCGCATCCGCCCTGTGGCGCGGTAGCCCCGTCGACGTCGGCTTGCGCCTGGCCGCGACCGGCGGCATCGCGCTGCCGAATTTCGTCATCGCTGGGTTCCTGATCATCCTGTTCGTGTTTCTGATCCCGCTCTTTCCCGTGGCGGGCTGGGGATCGATCGAGCACATGCTGCTGCCGGGCTTTTGCTTGGGTTTGGTCTATGCCGCCTACATTTCGCGGCTGACGCGCACCGGCATGCTCGAAGCCCTCTCCCAGGAACACATCCGCACCGCCCACGCCAAGGGCCTCGCCCCCAGCTCCGTCGTGCTGCGCCACGCGCTGAAGGGCGGGCTGCTGCCTGTCGTGTCCTACCTCGGTCCGGCCACCGCCGGCATCCTGACCGGCAGCCTCGTGATCGAGCGCATCTTTGGGATCCCCGGCACCGGCTCCCACTTCATCAACTCGGCCGCCAACCGCGACTACACCCTCGCCATGGGCGTGACAATCCTCTACACGGTGCTCGTCTACGCGTGCAACACCGTCGTCGACCTGGCCTACACGCTGCTCGACCCGCGCATCACGCTGGAGGATTCCTAGTGGGCAGTGCAAAGGGCAGGGGCCCAGGCCTGGCCCGGGGAGCCTGGGACCGCTTCACGGACGACTCCGAGCAGGCCGCCCGCCTGTTGACGGAGGCCCGTGCCCAACGCGGCGCCAGCCTGTGGAGCGACGCCTGGCGACGCTTGCGCGGCGACAAGACGGCATTCCGCGCGCTCCTGTTCCTTGGGGCCTTCGTCCTGCTTTCGTTCACCGCACCGCTGCTCCCCCTGCGTTCTCCCGTAGCCACCGACTTGGACACCAAGGCCATCCCGCCTGCCATCGAAGCTGGCGACCATGGTTTCCTGGCCGACGTGAACCCAGCTTTGCCGATCGGCCGAACCGAAGTGGAGCGCGCCTACTGGGAGCTCTCCAGCCTCGACCATGCAATGGTGCGCACGCGCCTGGCCGTCTTCGGCCGCTGGCAGACCGGTCGCTGGCTCGGCACCGACCATCTCGGGCGGGACCTGCTCGCGCGCGTCATCTGGGGCAGCCGCACCTCGATCCTCGTGGCCCTGATCGCCACGTTGTGCAGCCTGGTGATCGGCGTGCTGTACGGCGCGACGTCGGGCCTGCTGGGCGGCCGCGTCGACAACCTGATGATGCGCGTTGTCGACGTGCTCTATTCGATCCCGTTCATCTTCCTGGTCATCTTTTTGATCACGCTGGTCGGCGACTACCGCAGCGAGCTGGAGGAAGGCTACGGCATCGACCGCGAGACCATCTTCTACGCCGTCATCGGCGCCGTGTACTGGCTGACGATGGCGCGCGTCGTTCGAGGCCAGGTGCTGGCCCTACGGCACACCGAGTTCATCGAGGCGAGCCGCGTCCTCGGCGCCTCGACCCTACGCATCCTGCTCACCCACATCGTGCCCAACGTGCTGGGGGTGGTGATCGTGTATCTCACCCTCACGATCCCCGCGGTGATGCTCTTCGAAGCCTTCCTCTCGTTCCTAGGCCTAGGCATCGAGCCCCCCAAGGTCAGCTGGGGTCTGCTCGCCGCCGACAGCACGGCGCTGATCAACCCGCTGCGCATCTTCTGGTGGCTGGTGCTCTTCCCCGCGCTGGCGATGGGCTCGACCCTGCTCGCCCTGAACCTGGTCGGCGATGGGTTGCGGGACGCCCTCGACCCCAAGCTGCGGGGCTCGCGCTGATGGCAAGCGCTCAATCACCCCTGCTCGAAGTCCGCGACCTGCGCGTGCGCTTCGATACCGAGCACGGTTCCGTGCAGGCCGTGGACGGCGTCAGCTTCAACCTTGAAGAGGGCCAGACCCTGGGCCTCGTGGGCGAGTCGGGCTCAGGCAAGTCGGTGACCAGCCTTGCCCTGCTCGGTCTGCTGCCTGGATCCGCGACGGTCGAGGCCCAGACCCTGCGCTACGGATCCCACGCGCTCCTCGGCCTGGACGCCCTCGCCTACCGCCGGCTGCGAGGCAACGAGATCGCGATGATCTTCCAGGACCCGATGACCTCCCTCAACCCGCTGATGACCGTCGGGCAGCAGCTCGGCGAAGTGCTTCGGCTGCACCGGGGGCTCGGCCGCAAGGAAACGCGCAAGCGCTGCGCCCAGGGCCTGGACGAGGTTGGGATCCAAAGCCCCGAGCGCCGGCTCGCCCAGTATCCCCACGAACTCTCCGGCGGCATGCGCCAGCGCGTCATGATCGCCATGGGCCTACTCTGCGAGCCGCGCGTACTGCTGTGCGATGAACCCACCACCGCGCTCGACGTGACCATCCAGGCCCAAATCCTCGAGCTCATGGCGGACTTGCAGCAGCGCCGCGGCACCGCGATCCTGCTCGTCACCCACGACCTAGGCGTCGTCGCCGGCACCAGCGATCGGGTCCAGGTGATGTATGCGGGGCGCATGGTCGAGAGTGCGCCCACCGATGAGCTATTCGCCATGCCCGCCCACCCCTACACCGCCGGCCTGCTCGCCTCCGTGCCGCGCCTCACCGGAGATCCCGCTGAGCGACTGCATTCGATCGCGGGCCAGCCCCCCGACCTGGCGAAGCGCGCCCCTGGCTGCGCGTTCGCCCCGCGCTGCCAACACGCCACTCAGCGCTGCCGCGA
>CAYWNK010000225.1:0-10495 GCA_964459495.1 uncultured Planctomycetaceae bacterium | reverse complement strand
GCCGCGGCCGCGGCCCTGCGCTGGCTGCGCGAACAGGGTATCGGGCCTGACCGCACAGTCCTCTTCGGGCAGTCGCTCGGCACCGGCATCGCGATGGAGATGGCCTCCCATCAATTCGCAGACCGCGTCATCCTCGTGTCCCCGTTCACGTCCATGGTGCGCATGGCCAAGAAGACCGCGCCCATCGCCCCCGTCGGTCTCCTGCTGCGCGACCGCTACAACAGCCTTGCCAAGGCCCCGAAGGTGACCCAGCCCGTGCTGGTCGTCCATGGAACCGAGGACGAGATCGTTCCCTACGAGCAGGGCGCTGAGCTGTGCGCCGCTCTGCCAAACGGAACGCTGGTCACTCTCGACGGCATGCACCACAACGACCTGCCGCTCGCCGACGGCTACCCCTTGATGGCCCAAGTCCTCCGCTTCGCGAAGCAGTAGCTCCAGGGAACCCTGCGAGCTAGCGGATCAACTGAGCCTTGATGACCTCTTTGGGTTCGTCCTTCGCCTCGTAGGCCTCGAGCGCCTCTTTGGCCGCAAGTGCCTGCTCGAGATCCGCCTTCGCGCGGGCCAGGGCGAATTCGTTCTGGTCCTCGGTCGCGCATTCGACCAGCGTTTCCAGCAGCGACACACTGCGGGTCAACGCCAGCGCCCCGAAGCCGGCATCCATGGCCGCCTGCAGCCCGCGTTCGGTCCGCAGCTGGCTGACGATCCCTGGCATGCGCGGCACGGGCAAGCGTTGGCTGGCAAGCATGCCGGCCTCGATGTCGAGCTGCAGATCGCTGTCCCCTATGCGAGCGGCAGCGTCGGCCACCCAGAGCTCCCCGCTCCGCTTCTCCTGGGCGATGGGCGCCAGGTCGGCGATGAGCGCGCGCGCCTCAAGAACCTCGCCGAGATCGTGCAGCCGCAGCGCCACTAGGGCCTGGGCCCGGACCGTTCGCTGGGCCGGAATCCGGTCGGCGGCCGACCATTCGGACAAGGCCGAGGCGACCGCCTTCAGCCAGCCCACGGGATCCTCCCAGTCCCCCATATCGGATGGAAACAGCCTGCGCAGATCCTCTGTCGAGATCGATCCCGGGCGGGAGGGATCGATCCGGTACCAGCGCTCAACCGGCTGGGCGATTCCCTCCGGGGGCAGCTCGCAGAGCCCGATCTCCAGTGCGCGCAGCGCGGACTCCAGCTCACCGTTCGCCGCGAACAGGGCAGCCGCACGCAGCGCCGTCTCCCGGCGCAGCCCATGGCCGAGATCGATTGAGCGCTCCGCGATCGTGCGTGCACGCTCCAGCGCTTCCCGCGGGCCGACCATGTCGCGCCAGGTGTCCAGGACCAGATTTTCGAAACTCCCCCGTGACCAGGGGTCCTCAGAGGGCTTCGCGAAGCGCAGGACATCTTCCACCAGGGCGAGGCGCTCATCCCCCTCGAAGACCTCCTTCGCCTCCTCCACCAAAGACGACGCGGTCACCGAGTTGTCGTTGTCACCGCCGTAGTAGAACCGACTGCTTCCCTCGACCCGAGTCGCGCACCAGCGGTAGAGCCGCAACGCATCCTCTGTACGTCCAGCGCGGGCCCAAACCCGTGCCAGGCGACGAACCTGTGCCGCGTCCTTGGGGTCGACGCCGCGGACCAGCCCCGCGAGGTGCTCCTCGACCTCCGCCCCAAGCAGCTCCGGATGGGCATCCAGGTGCGCGAGCAACATCGCCGCCTCCGCCTTGCCCCCTGCGCCCGTGCGCCCCTCGCCCAGCAGCGCGGCCAGCGTTCCCTCCACGCCGTTCTCCGCGACCTGCGCGGCGAGGAGTCCTTCGAATAGACCCTGCAGGCGGCCGAGCTGATTCCCGGTCCGCGTGCGGAGGAAACGGCGCATCTCAGCCACCATGGCGGGGTGCTCCGCCAGGCGCTCATAGGCGCTCTTGCTCTTGGCCTTCGGCTCCGGCTTGTCCTCACGATAGGCGTCCAACCCACCGCGCTTGCGGCGCTCGACCTCGGCGAGGGCCTCGGGATCGGTTTTTTCGCCCTCGTCTTCGTCCTCGGGCCAGGTGAGGTTGTTCATCTGCGAGCCCCCGCCGAACCCGAAGCGATCCGTCGCCTCGCCGGCCTTGAACCCGCGCCACAGGCGCCTCAGCGTCGCGCGCGCGTCCTCGATCTCGCCCTCGACCAGGAACTCCTTCACCTTGGCGACCGTCTTCGGCAGGCCCTTCTCCTCGAAGTCGTCAGCGCTCACGAGCACTCCGTTGACGACGATCAGCGTGCCCGGCGGAAGCGTGAACCCGGGCGGGTACCCGGGGATGTTGCCGGAGGATTCCTCGACGAAACCAAGCTCCTCGACGCGCTGCACCACCTTCCAGGCCTCCGGCCAGTTCTCGTAGCGACGCCAGCTCGACTCCAGGCTGCGAAACCACCCCTTGCGCTGATCCTCTTCGACATCGTCCTCGATCTCGACCATGCGAGCGAGCAACTCCATCGCCCGCGCAGCCTGGCCCTGGGATGAGAAGGTACTGCGCACAGTATCGAGTACCTCGGGCTTGTCCTCGAAGAGCCGCAGCGCATCTTCGGCCGCCGCAATCGCCAGCTCCGGGTTCTCGATCCGCTGGGCCAAACGAATGCGCGCGATCGCCAGCGCCTCCACCGGATCCTCCTCCATGGCAGTGTTCGCCGCCGCGAGCAACGCTCCGCCGTGATCGGGCAACAGGAACTTCTCCAGCCCATTCTTGCAGCGGGTAATGCTGTAGTCACCATCCACAACCAGCGTGAGCTCCACCCATGCGGGCAGCGCCAGGGCCAAGGCTTCCTCCCTGCGTTCCAGTCCGTTCAGGCTGATCGCGCGGATCGCACCATGTTTGGGATCGCCCGGCGTTCGCTCCTCCAGCGCATCCACCATCTCCAGCACCACTTCAAAGTTCGACTCCACGTCAGCCAGCTCGCCAACCGAGTACGAGAAGTACTGGTCCGCCTCACCCAGCGCGTCTCCGAACGCCTCTGTGATGAACGCACCTAGCTCGTCCCCCGTCCCCTCGCGCATCTCGCCCACGAGATCGACCAGGAAACTTGCGCGCCGCGTCTTTTCGATCTTGGGCCACAGCGTACGCAGCGCGCTGGAGCGGGCTGCCGGCTCCAACAGCGATAGCACAGGACCGAGCCCATAGGCGTAGCGCTCCCCGTAGCCATCGAGCAGCTCCGACACCTGATCGCTGGTGAGCAGGTCTCCACCCACCTGGTTCGAGAGCTCGGCAAGCATGCTGACGAATTCAGAGCCCTTCTCTTTGTCCTCGAGCACGATCCCGACGAAGTACTGGTACAGACTGCGCTTGCTCTCCTTCGTGAGCCCAGCCGCGCAAGTGCCCAAGGTGGTCTCCAGCCTATAGCTCGCCTGCCCCTGCGCAAAAGCCTGCCGCACCCACTCCCGCGCGACGAAGAGAACCAGGTCGTCCTTGCCCGTCCAGCGCGCACCCGAGTACAGCGCCGCCATTTCGGACAGTTGATCCGCCTCCATCCCGGCGTAATCGATGCGGCGCAGCAGCAGCGCCAGGCCCTCGCGGTCGCCGGCTGCGGCCAGCGGCAGCAGTCGCCGCAGCCCTTCGGACAGCGGCAGCCGCGCCGCGCCACCGGCCTCACCGCTGCTGCGCCCCGCCCGGGCCAGCAGATCGGCTCGCCGCTCAGGCTCCAATTCGGCCGACTCGATCAGCCCCTGTGCTGAACGCGCCAGGCCTCGCCGCACCCTGTCGTCCACAACGACTTCGATCAGGTCCTCGTCTTCGGGCAGCCTGCGCACGAGCTCCCCGTCGAGCTGATCTGCGCCTTCCACCAGGCCCAGCGACAGCGCCATGCGCCGGTGTAGCTTCGCGCGCGCCTCCACGCGCGGGAATCTCTCGAGGGTCTTGTGAACCCCTTTTGTTTCGATCGTGGCCGTGTCCAGCTCGAGCATGGTGCGCCGCCGCCATTCCTCCAGGTCCTGCGCCGCACGCTCGGTGTCCGAGCTCGTCGCCAGCCAGCCCGTCAGCGCACGCACGTGAAAGCGGTCGAAATCATCGACGTTGCGCGAAAAGGAACGGAAGCGGTTCGCCGCGGGGTCCTCCTTCTCGTCCTTTTCCTCGACGTCGGTCAGCACCAGCGGCTTGCGGGCCAGGACCAGATCCAGAGCCTTGGCATAGAGCGGACGAGCGCGCTGGTCTTGGGCGAGCTGCTCTTCCATCTCGGCGACCTTGACGAGGAGTCCTGCGTCGGTCGGACGGGTGGCCAACACCCTCGCGTAGGCCTCCAGCGCCGCCGGTTCGAAGCCGGACGTCTCGAGCAACGCGGCCGTCTGACGGCGGAACGCCACCGGGTCCGGCAGGTCCCTCGCCATGTCGAAGGTCTTGACGGCGCTCGACACGTCATTGCCCTTGAGGAAGGCCTCGCCCAGATCGAGGAAGACGTCGGGCGGCACCAGTTCGGCCAGTCCAACCAGTCGCCGGCCAAACGCCAGCTGGCGCTCGACGTCTTCTTCCCCGGCGCTTTCGCCGAAGGGACCGGTGTCGGCCTTCGAGAGATCCATCAGCTCGCGCAGCACCGAACCACGCCGCGTCGCCGCGATGCTCAGGCTGTACTCCAACGCGTCGAGCTGGGCTTCCTTGTCGTTTGCCTCCTCCGCCAGGTCCGCCAGCAGCTGGTAGAGGTAGGGTTTGTCGCTGCGTTGGGCCAGCCGCTCGAGCGCCTGACGGCGCGCCCAAGCCAGCATCTCGGGTCGCGGCGGTGCGTCCACGAGCTGGTTCAACAGCCCATCGACAGACACGGTGAACAGGTCGTCCTTGTCGGTGACCTCGGCCAAGTACTGGAACATCCCGACCGCCTCGTTCGCGCGCCCGAGCTCACGGTACAGGTTGGCCATCAGCAGGTAGCTGTCGATGCGCTCGGGGTGCACGGCGAGGCCGCGCCGGTAGGCCTGGGCGGCTTCCTCGCGCATGCCCGCAAGGGACAGCACCCCGGCCTCAAACTCGGGCCCCACGCCGCTGTCGCCCAGACCCTCCAGCTTGGCCAGAGTCTCGCGCGCCTCGTCGGGCTTGCCACGCTCGAGCTGGCTCATCGCCAGCTGCTGCAGGTGGTCCGCCTCCCCCTCGGGGTCGACCTCCATCAGCTTGCGCACCGTCCGCTCGTAGTAGTAATAGTCGGTGCAAGCCAGGTAGACCCGCGCCTTCTCTTCGAGGGCTTCGACCTCGCTCTTGCCGCTGGACTTCAAGAACTCATCGATGACCTCGGCCGCCGAGACCGCGTCCCCGACCTTGGTGTACAGACGCACCAGCAGATTCGCCTCCCGCTCGTCAGCTTCGCCGCTCGCCAGCTTGGTTTCCAGGTCGACCGCGATGTCCGCCAGTCGCCCCAGGCGCGAGGCCACCGTCATCAGGCGATCCTCCACGTAGCGCAGCCTCGGCACCGACTTCACGCGCTCGGCCAGTGAGCCCCACGCGTCCAGCGCACGGTCCTCATCACCCAGCTCGGAGTACAGCCACGCCAGACGCATCGCCACGTCTTCGCCGGCCTCTTCCAACCCGCGCGCCTCCACGACCTTCTCCAGCGTCGACGCCGCACGGGCCGGATCGCCTAGCTGCTCCCAGGCCTCTGACAGGGGATAGCGCACCGGCGAATCGGCCGCGGAGACTTCGTCAAGCCGCTCGAGAACGGCCGCCGCGGACACCAGCTCGCCCGCATTGCGCTCGAGCTCGAAGAGGAACAGCAGCGCCCCCTCGGGTGCCTCCCCAAGCTCAAGCGCGCGCTCGGCCGCAGCCTTGGACAGGTCGTCGAGCCCCAGGTCCGAGAGCACCGCCGCGCCGTCCAGCAGATCGCCACCTGCTCCGTCAGCGGCGAGCCACTCGTCCCAAGTCGCCCGCGCCTGGCTGGGCTCCCCGCGTTCGAGGTAGAAGCGCGCCAGCCCCATGCGCCAAGACGTCCGTTCGGGCTCGTCGTCGATCAGCCGCGCGTAGGCGGCCAGCATCTCGTCCTCGCGTCCCGCCTGGCGGTACATCTCGAGCAGCTCCAGGCGCTGCTCCGCGCTGAACTCCTCGGCGCCGGATTCGGCAAACAGCTCGATCGCCTCGCCATAGCGGTCGGTTTCCCGCAGGAGTGCGATCCAGGTGTTGCGCTCGTCATCGGTCAGAGAATCGGCCTGCGCAAAGCGTTCGATCAGCAGCGCCTCGCTCTCATCCGCCCGGTGCGCTTCCAGCAGCACCGCCAGGGCGTAGCGTCGATCTCGCCCCAGCGTAGCCGTCTGTACGGCGCGCCAGGCCGAGGCCTGAGCGACCTCGTACTGCTGCGCCCGCAGCGCCCACTCGGACACGCGCAGCTCGCCCCGGAACGCACCCTTGGGGTCGTCCGGCACCGCGTACAGCTCGATCGCATCCGCCGGCCGCCCGAGCAAGGCCAGCACGATCGCCGCGCGGTTGCGCAGCTCCGGGTCCGAGCCCGCGCGCGCCGCAAACTCCGCCAGCGCCCCCTGGGCCTCGTCGCTGCCCAGCTCCATCTCCATCAGGGCCATGCGCAGCCGCAGCCACTGCTCGTCCTCACCGCCGGCGCTCGCGTCCGCCAGGGCGCGGTACGCCTCCAGGGCCTTCTCAGCCTTGCCGGTCGCATCGAGTAGCCGCGCCACCGAGAGCGCCGCTTCGCCGCTGGTGGCGCTGCCGGCGAGGGCCTCGAAGTCCTTGAGCGCCCCGTCCAAGTCCCCATCGCGCCAGCGCAACCAGGCCCGCAGCCGCTGGGCCTCCACCACGCCCTCCTCCACCTTGGGATCCAGGAGAGCATAGGCCTGCGCCAGGTCTCCGTCGCGGCCGGCGAACGCCGCGTGCAGCTCGTCGGGCGGACCGCTGCCAGGTGCAGCGAGCGCCGCGTCGAGGACCCCCTCGGGCGAGGGCGCAGCGTCCGCGTGCTGGCCATTGGGCGGCGTGTCTCCGTCCTGGGCCAGGGCCGGAACGGAGAGGACCAGTGCGGCGAAGAGCAGTCGAATCATCGTGCGCCAGCGGGTTTCCGATCGCGTCGGCGATCGAACAGGTCGAACAGGTACAGGGCGAGGGCCAGGCCAAGCAGCCAGGGGCTCAGCTCGCGCAGGCCCATCGTGGTAGAGGTGGAGGTGCGCAAGTCCGGCGCGTCGCCCGGGGCAAGCTGTGCGCCGCCCGTGGCTTGGGCGATCGCGGCCAGGTCGAGGGCTTGTGCAGGGTCCTCGTGCCCGGGAAGCACGGCGTCGGCGGCCAGCCGGGTGAAGCTCGTCGATCCCCTTGCGCCCGCTTCGAGCTGCAGCGCTGCGTTGGCGTCGATCGTCCAATGAGCTTCGAAGCGTCCGGGCGCGCGCTCTTGCATAACGAACTCCAGCCCATCGGTGCTGCGGGCGAAGGGCTGCGGCGAGCCCCCAGCACCTCCGGCAAGCTCGGTGCGCTCGGTGCGCCGCGTCGCGACGAGACGGGCCTGGTTCCCGTGGCGGTCCAGCTCGAACGCGAACGGCACCAGGTCCCGCGCGGTGCGCTCCAGGGTACGCGCCAGGAACCGTCCGTAGTCCGGCCAGTCCTTCCAGCCCGCGCTCCCCGGCCCCGTGGGTTCGATCGGCATCGCGGTGACGCGGCCGAGTCCGTGGCGCCAGGAGGCCAGCACGGGCCGGGTACCCTCGGCCGTCTCGAGCACGCTGGTCGCACCCTCCCGCAGCCGCGTTTCCACCAACCCTTCGACGGGAGGCACGGCGCTGGGATCGAGATCCCCCCACCAGGCCGGACCGCCGCCGGCCACGATGCCCGCTGCGCCCGGCTGCCAGGCGGACAGCTTCGCGCTGGTCGGCTGCTTGAGCAGGATCTCCGGCAGGTTGAAGCGGTTGGGCACCGCGTAGAACCTGCCCTTGCCCCAGTTCGCCAAAGTGACCAGGAACTCCGAGTGCGCGTCGCCCCCGATCAGCACCGTCGACGTGGTGATTCCGCGCGTCGCCATGCGCCGCAGCAGCGGCTCGAACGCGCCGCTCTCGACGCCGCCGTCGGTCAGGACCAGGATGTGCTTGAAGCGCGCGTCCACGTTGAGCAGCCCGTAGAACGCCTCCTCGATCGCCGGCAGAATCACCGTGCCGCCGCCCGCAGCGAGCCGGTTCAGTGCCCGCTCGAGCTCGATGTTGTTGGAAGCCGGCTGAAGCGGCGCCGCCCAGCGCTTGGCCCCGTAGAACTCCACGATCCCGACCTTGTCGTGGGGCAGGAGGCGACGCATCGACAAGCGCGCGACCTCTTTGGCGAGCTGGACGCGATTGCCGCCCATCGAACCGGACGTGTCGATCACGATCGCCACGGCCACCGAAGGGTCGCGCTTCTCTTCTTTCTGCAGCGCTTCGACGGGCAGCACGTCTTCGAGGGCGGTGTCCTGCCAGCCCCCCGCACCGAAGGCGGATCGGGCGCCGCAGGCGAACAGGCCGAGCCCGTCCTGAGTGACGGCCTGGGCCAGAGCCCGATCGAGGCCCGCCGGAAACGCACTGGCGTCGAGATCGTCGACCACGGCCAAATCAAAGCCGCCCAAGTCGTCTCCCGCCGGCGCATCGAAGACGATTCCAGGCCCGACCAGCGCCGCGAGGGCCGCACCGTTCGCCGGATCTGGCCCCAGGTACATCGCCCGCAGGGGATCGTCCACCGGCAAGGTCCCGGACAGCGCGCTGCGCTCCGGCTCCACACCGGGACCCGAGAGCTCGACGCGCAACTCGAGGAACCCAGAACGCTCAGGTTCAAACTCAAAGGTCCAGCTCGCGCGGCCGTCCACGTCCACCCCCGCCTGCTGCGCCAACTCGGAGCCATCGACGAAAAGGCCAAAGGCCAAGCCGCTGCCGCGCCCCGCCAGGGTGACTTCGATGCGCGCGTTGCCGCCCAAACGCACCGGCGCGAGCGACTTGATCCCCACCACCCGAGGAACGTCGTCGGGGAAGGGACCCAGGCTGTTCACGGGAACCTGCCGGCGCGCCAGGTCCGCGGCGATTCGGCTGGCCTCGGATCCAGCACCCAGGCCAGAGGTGATGAGCGTCACCCCACCGGCCGCAGCCGCAGGCACGCGTGCGGTCGCAGCGCCCAACGCTTCGTCCAGGGTGGCGCCGGCGACCAGCGTGACCAGCTCCAGGTCGCTGCGCTCCGGACTGCTGACCGCGCCGGCTCCGCGCTCGATCCAGCTGGCCCGAGCACCTCGCGGTAGGGCCTCCGCCCATTCCTTGGCGAATGCATCGGCAGCCCCCTGGGCGGCTTCCCCACGGAGCCCGGATCGGTCCATCACCAGCACGTGATGGGGCACGTCCAGCGTATTCGTGACGACCGGTCGCGCCAACGCGACGATCAGGCAGACGGCGCACGCGGCCCGCAGCCAAAAGGCGCGTCCGAAACCGCCCGGCCTCGGAAACAGGCCGAAGAGCGGAACCAAGACAAGGAGCCCGAGCCAGCCGGGTTGAAGCAAGGTGAAGTCCATGGATCAGGGCATTCGCCCGGTGCGCACAAGCGCCCATTCGAGACCCAGCAGCGCGAGCAGGGCAAGGATCAACAGGGACAGGGGAGTGGAGGACGCGGATGCCAGCTCCACATCAGGCTCTTCGGCGGCGCGCTCGACAGCGAGATCCGCCAGCAGCGCCACCGGCTGGGCTCCGCCGTTCGCGCCGATCCAGGATGCGGCCACCGGAGGGACCGGAGCGGCTCCGAAGGCGAGCAGCGCCTCGCCATCGGCGGAGCTCAGTTCCCAGGCCGCGGACAGGGGACGACCTGCCGCCAGCTCCACGGGGAATGCCTGGCGATCGCTGAGCCAGCGCAGGCCTCGAGCGACCAGGGCTGGAAACGCACGACTGCTCGCCAGGTCGGCGCCCGCAGGATCCAGCAGGTCCGACCACAGCTGCAGCGTGCGCTGGTCCGCCGGTCGCGCACCGACGGCGAGCGGAGCACCCAGCGCGGTAGCTAGCGCCTGCGCGTCGAACCGGTCGAGACCAAGCGCGGGTACGAGCTCTGCAGCCACCGCCGCGGAGTCCAAACCCGCCGCGTGTCCAATCAAGATCGGCTCGACCTGGGACTCGCTGGCGACCAGCTCAAGCGCGGGCAGGCCGCTCGCAAAGGCCGGGCTGGACCGCAGCACAACATCGGGATTTGCCTCCGTTACCAGGACGCCGCGGTCCGCAGCGAGCACCGCGTCGAGGGCCCCACGCAGGGTCGCATCGAGGGCGGGATCGACCGCGACCCGCAGCGCGCGTCGAATGGGCAGCACGCGCGAAGCCGAATCGTCGAGAGCGATCGAGTCCGCGGCTCCGGCGAGGCTCGCACGCACGGTGCCCCCCGCCGCGGGCACATCGGTGAACAGGTACAGTTTCCGGCCCCCGGCTTCGGTTTGCGCGGCCACGCGGAGGGCCTCGCCTTCCAACTCGACCACCGGCGCAATGCCGGTGCCGCGCGTGGCCACCAACACGTCAACCGCCGCCGGATCCCCGGACTCGGCCGGCGTGGCGCCGAGTGCGACCACCCCTGCGTTGCGGCCGGGCTCGAGCCCGGCCGCAACGCAGGGG
>CAYWNK010000224.1:0-10522 GCA_964459495.1 uncultured Planctomycetaceae bacterium | reverse complement strand
TCGTAGAGCGTGCCCGCCTCCCGGCCGGGCTCCATGGCAAAGCCGCCGTCGGCGCTGCGACAGGCCGCCAGGTGTTCGGTGATCGAGGCTCCAAAGGTTCGGCTGGGCCAGCCCTGACCAAGCGCGGCCCAGCAGCGCACCAGGCACGCGCGGTGCACCAGGTCCAGGTCCTCGCCTTCGCCAAAGCGCTCGAGATAAGGGCGCACCTTGTCCACGGGCAGCTCGGCCGAGAGAGCCACGAGCCCATCGAGTAGAAACGCCGTGTAGTACAGATCGCTCTGCCCCGCACGGTCCATCCCAGCCCCCTCGGGGCTCAGCTGGGAGCGCAAGTAGTCTTCGACCCGCGGAGCCGCTTCAGCTAGCGCTTTCGGCGCCAGCCTCGCGACCTGCAGCATTTCGAGCCTCAAACTCACTGCAATAGCCCTCGATCAGGTTGCCGGCGAAGATCTTGCCCACCACACGGCGGAGCAGTCCCTTCACGGAGGGTTGGGTCAGGGGCGCGAGCGACTCGACCGCCGCCTGCTCGTAGGCATCCGCAAGATCCCGTGCCTTCTGGGTCACGCCCCACTCCCCGAGCAGGGCCTCGAGCTCAAGGCGATCGCTGGTGCCAGGCGCGCCTACCTGGCGCCGCTTGCACCAGGTGTCTTCGAGCCGGTCCTCGTGCTCGCCCCCCATGGAGCGCTTGTGCGCGATGGCCAGGATCAGCGAAGGACGCAGGTCCGCGAGGTCGTCCGAGTCCCCGGCACCGGTGAAGTCGTCGAGGTCGTCCTGGATCTGGTAGGCGATGCCGAGCGCCTCGGAGTAGGGCCCGAGAACCCCGAGCACGCTGTCGTCGGCCCCCCCCAGGATCGCGCCGACGCGCAGGGCGACCTCAAATGCCGGGGCGGTCTTTTCGCGGAAGATCCCGAGCACCTCCAGGGAGTCAAGCGCACGCGGCGCGCGCGCCCAGTTGAGTTCGGCCCCCTGACCACGCGATAGGGTGACGTGGCCCTGGGCTGCCACCTGCATGAGCTTGGCGCGCACGTCGCCAGGGGCATCGATCTCAGCGAGCAGGCGGTAGCCCTCGCCGAGCAGCAGGTCCCCTACGTTCAATGCCACCCCGAGTCCATGGGACTCGTGCAGGGTCGGCTCGCCGTAGCGCAGCGCATCCCCGTCCTCGATGTCGTCGTGGGCCAGCGAAGCCTTGTGGAAGCACTCCACCGCCAGCGCGACCTTGCGCAGGTCCTCGGTGCGCGGTGCCGCCTCCTCCTTGCCCTCGCTCTGCAGGGCCACCCACAGAGCGACGGCCAGAAAGGGCCGCCAGCGTTTGCCGTCGGCGGCCAGCCAGTCCCGGGCGATGCCGTCGGTGGCGGGATCGACCCCCTGAACCGGCCCCATGAGAGCGTCGATGGACTCGCGCGTGAACCAGCCGCGAACCTCGCCCTTCAGGGCCTCGAGGTCGAGCCGGTAGGTGCTGTCCTCGGCGGTCAGGTGGATCAGATCGCGCACCTGGTCCAGGTCCACGTTGGTGTCGATGCAGTCGTCCTGCAGCAGCGGAATCGACATTCCCGCGATCGCAACGCGCTCCATGTGCGGAAAGCACTTTTCGAGCACGTTGAGGCAGCTCACCCCAACGATCGCATCGATCTTGCCGGTCTCGACCATGGCGGTGACGATCGCTGAGCCCTCGGCGATCAGCACCGCATAGCCGAGCGCCTCGGCCTCCCGCGTCAGGTCCTCGATCGAGCACAGGCCGCACTCCTTGCAGAGCATGCCGAACTGATCGAAGGGGGCGGGGCAGTGCTCTTCCACGCGCAGGCACTTGGGCAGCAGCAGCAGACGCCGCTCGTAGGGCACGTGGGCCAGCTCGTCCCGCCAGACCTCGTTGTTCAGCAGCACCGCGGCAAAGTCCGTGTACTTCTCGTTCAGCTCCGCCCGGCGAATGACCTCGAGCGAGTGCTCGCGCAGCTGGAGGATCGAGATCGGGGGGACGAGCCCACGCTCCTCGACGAGTGCAGCCGCGATCCACTTCAGCTTGTCACGGTTGGCCCGCTTGTTCGGGATGTTGGACTGGGTCCGGCGCTCGCGCACGATCGGCAGCCGCCGGGGCAGCCGCACCGGCTCCGCGTCACCCGACAGGGTGCTGCGCAAACGCGTGGGGACACCGCCGCCCGCGGGATCGGGAGCCTCCGCTGAGGTCGACCGATCAGGGGGCCCAACGGGGGAAGCGGTACTCGGGTCAGGGGCTTGGCTCATGGAAAACGGTGGCTCGAGGATACAGGACTCGAGGCGGGATCAAGTGTAGGCGCCAAACCCAAAGAACCAGTGCTTCTTAGCGAAGCGATACATCCAGTGCTTCTCGGGGATCTCATTGCCCGGATCGTGTTGGCTGGGCTTGGCCTCCATGGCCGCCAGCTCGGTGAACGCAGCCCCGCGCGCGGTCGTGTCCCGGGAGTCGTGGCGTTCGGCGACCTTGGCCAGCAAATCGGGACGCTCCAGAACGACACAACCCCGGGTCGCGTCGGCCGCGGTCTTGCGGAAGTCCGCCAGCATCGCCGATTCGGTGATGGTCTTGTAGATGTCGCCGTCGTTGTCGCGGATCGACTCGTTGGCGAACTGAATGATCGGGCAGGGCTCCACGTCGCCGTAGGGCGAGATGTGGTGGCTGATGCCGGTCGCCGCGGGGCACAGGGCCTGGCCCTTGTCGTCCCAGTAGGCGTCGACGAAGCCGATCGCCTTCTCGTTGCGCATCTCGACCGCAAAGCGGCGCACCGTGCGGATCTGCTCCGGCGTCAGCGCCAGCTCAGGCGCAGCATCGGGGCCGACCGCCCGGTAAGTGTGGAACCAGGCGTAGTGCACTCCCAGGTCGATCAGCTTGTCGACCCATTCCTCGCGCACGAGCTGGTCGAAGTTGGTCGCACAGACGCTGCTCGCCACCCCCACCAGAAGCTTGTGGCGCAGGGCGGCCTGAAGGCCCTCCAGGGTCTTGTCCAGCACGTCCTCACGTCCACGTCGCCGGTCGCTCTCGATCGTGTCGCCCTCGACGCTGATCAACACCGTGGCGTTGCCGAGCCGTGCGAGCTCCGCCGCCACCTCGTCGGTGATCGGCTGACCGTTGGTGAAGATCTGGAAGTAGCAGTCCGGGTGGGCCGCCAGCATGTCCATCAGTTCGGGATGCAGGAACGGCTCGCCGCCCAGGATGCCGAAGAAGCGATTGCCGTGGGCTTTGGCGCTCGACACCAGGCGATTCATCTCCTCTAGCGAGATGCGCTTTTGCGGCGCGGCCACGTCCACCCAACAGCCCGTGCAGCGCAGGTTGCACGAGTTGATGATGGACACGTACAGGAACGGCGGGAACACCTTGCCCTGCTTCAGACCTTTCTTGAAGCGCTGCACGCTACGCATGCCCTTCCAGCCGAAGTTGTAGGCGAACTTGAGCTGCACCTTCGGGGTGGTGCTGCGCATGACGCGCCAGGCGAGTTTGGCGCTCACAGGCCCCACTCCTCGCGGCTCGGCGCGGGCTTGTCGGCCTGACGATCCTTCTCGCTCTGGGAGCGCGCCATGCGCTTGGTCATTTTGTCCTTGGCCCGTCGCGCTCGGTCCTCGATGTCGCCTGCGCTCGGCAGGGTCATCAGCACCTCGTCGGGAATGTCGAGACTGTCCTTCAGCTCCTTCAGGCAGCGCTTGCGCTCGAGCAACGCCTTGGACTCGTCGCGCTCGGTGGAGAAGCGCTTCTTAGCCGTCTGGCTGCGGTCCTTCAGCGCCGCGTAGATGTCGCCGCCAAGCAGCGCCGAGATGTCCACCTTCATGGATTCCGCAGTCACGTCCTCGGCTTTGACCTCGGCCCCATTGATCGGGCCCTTGGCGTACTTGGGGAACAGGATCGCGACCTCGGGGCAGACACGGCTGCAGGCGGGGCAGCTGGTCTTGCACTTTTCCTCGTTGCGCACCGTGATCTGGCCCGCCTCGTCGACGCCGTAGACATCGAACAGGCAGAACGACAGGCACTGCATGCAGTTGGTGCAGCGCGAGAAATCGATCACGGGGAACCAGGGGGTCCAGGCTCCGGGGGCCGGCTGATCCGCCGCCTCGCGCAGGCCCTGCACGGCGGTGACCAGCGCCTGGGGATCGGCGGGGTTGGGCACAAGTGCATCCCCCACCACAGCGAGAGCCTTGGACTCGCCGGGCGTCGCCTCCTCTGCAGCGCCGCCGCGGGTCACCGGGTGGCCAGCCTGCAGCAGGGCCTCCAGGGAGGCGAAGTCCACAGGGACCTCCGCCTGCCAGTCCACGCGCAGCTCATCGAACGGGGCCCCGGGGCCCGGCTTAGCGTTTGCCGTCATGCCTCGCTCTCCTCAGCAGCAAGGCCCAGCTCGGCGGCGATCGCCTCCGCGCTGTCCTCGCGCATGTTGTGAATTCTCGTGTCCGCGTGCAGATCCGTGCCCGCCGCGTGAAACAGCCAGCGCACTGCCCGAGGGAAGCACGCCACAATCTCCAGGTTGGGGTCGTCTGCGTAGCGCGCCAGGGCCGGATCCTTGCGGGCGGCCATTTCGCACAGGTCGGGTACGGCTTCAAAGGGCTCGTCGGAAGCGCTGAGACGCTCGAGGACAGCGGCCTTGGTGGCCGCAGGCACAACCTTGGCGTACACGCAGTGACAGTGGACGAGGCGCTTCGCAGCCATGCTTAGCTCTGCACCGCATCGCGGTGGGTCGGGACGGGAGGCGAAGGCCGAAAGAAGTCCTGGTGCTCCACGTGGGCGGTCAGGCCGGGGAGAGCGGCGCGGCAAGCATCGAGCCCCCCCAACGCAGCTGCTTCCAGCTCATCCGGGCTCCCTTCGGCCCGCAGGTTCAGCACGAGTTCTCCGCCCGCGACCCCATCGACCAGAGCCTCGCGCAGGTCGGGGGTGCCGTCGGTGGAAACCAGAGAAAGAGCTGCCAGGCTGCCGCCTGCGTCGAGCGTCGCCTTGCAGTGCGCAATTTCAATGTTCCGCGAACGCAGCTCGGCCTGCACGGAACCGGCCCAGTCCAGCAGAAGCTGGTTGGCGTCGAAGGTCCCGTCCGACCCCGGCTTGCCCATGGCAAGCCGTACCGTGGCGTTGTACCAGCCCAGCAGGGCCTCCCCCTCGGCGTACAGCTCGTAGTCCACGTCCATGGTCGCAGCCGCGATCGCCTCGCCCTCCATCAGCGCCCCGAACCAGGCCTCGGTGCCTTCGCCGGTTTTCGCCGAAACCGCCATCACGGGCGTTGCCGGGTAGCGGGCTTCGAGCGCGGCGACGAGCTCGGCGCGATCCTCTGCAGCCAGAGTGTCCGCCTTGTTCACGACGATGAGGCTGGCCTCCTCGAGCTGCTTGCGAAACACGTAGAGCACCTTGTCCGAAAAGGCGCGCCCGCCCACGAGCCCGAGCACGCGGCGCGCGCGCTCCGGATCCACGAGCACCGAGAGCGGAGCGATCCGATAGCGCTCGCCGTACATCCGCCGAAGCGGATACGAGACCGTCGCCACCAGGTCGGTGCAGCTGCCGACGGGCTCAGCCAGGATCACGTCGGGGCGGCCGTCCGCCTCGAGCTTCTCGGCCGCCTCTGCAAGCGTTCCGAAGCGGCAGCAAAAGCAGCCGCCAGTGATCTCTTCGACCGCGAAGCCCGAGCCCCGCAGGAGGGCGGTGTCGACCAGGCCGCTGCTCTGGTCGTTGGTGATCAGACCGACGCGCAGGCCGCGCTCGGTCAGGTGTTCGGCGAGCCGGCCCACGGCGGTCGTCTTGCCGGCCCCGAGGAAGCCGCCAATCATGATGTACTGGGCACGTGCGACGCTCATGGCTGGGACTCCCCCTGGGCCGATTCGGTCAGCTCAGGATTCTCCCCGACCATGCGATCGATGGTTTCGGTGAGCAGCCCCGCATAGGCATCCACATCCAGGCAGTCAGGATCGAGCGGCCCGCCCAGGGCGAACAGCCAGCCGTCCTGGTAGCCCGAGCGTTGAAGCGCGCCCAGCCCCTTGTCCAGGCCGGGGTTGGCCCCCAGGAAACGGCCGTTCATTGGGGAGTAGAGATCGGTCACTGCTTTGAAGCCCTCGAGCCAGCCAACCACCTGGCCCTTTGCCACGTCGCTGCCAGCCTGCGCCTCGAAGTCGAGGTCGACGGGCTCCCCCAGCATACGCAAAGCGAAGCGGGTCAAGCCCACCTGCCAACGTTCAGGTTCGGTCTCCTGGAGCCACATGTGCCCAGCTGTGTAGACGTGACCCCGCGGCAGACGCGTGCGGAACTTCGCCCGCTCGAAGGGCAGAAAGGCGCCGGTGGACATGGGCGCACACTCTACGCCTTCACCGGGGGGCTAGGCCCCTTCACGCAGGGCTTTCCGCCCGATGAGGGGAGCCCCATGGGGCAGGGGCTCCGGTAGGTCCGCAAAGCCCTCCATCGCCCCGAAGAACCCGCTGTAGTCGCGCTGAAGATCCCCGATCAGGCAGTCCGTGAGCGCGTCCCGCTGGTCCGGATGGGCTTTCAGGAACTTGCCGAAGCTAAACCCATCGTCGTAGAAGGCGTAGACCAGCTTGCGCATGGGCTCCATCTGTTTGGCGAATTCCGCCCCGTAGGCCGCAAAGCGAGCGGCGCTCGTGTCGCCGGCCTCGAGCGCTGCGTGCACTGCGTCCCCCGCCAAAATGCCGCTGGTGAGGGCGAAATAGACCCCCGAAGAAAAAACGGGGTCGAGGAACGAGAACGCGTCCCCCACCAGGACCAGTCCGTCGGTAGCGCAGTGCCGCGAACGGTAGGAGAACTCCGAGGTCACGCGGTAGTCGTCGCTGCGCCGCCCCTCGCTGAGCCGGTCCTTGATCCAGGCCTGGTTCAGCACCTCGCGTTCGAAGATCTCAGCGAGATCCTTCGTGCCCTCGAACAGGTAGTCCTTGTCGGCCACCAGGCCGATGCTGGCCCGGTTGTCGGCCAGGGGGATGTACCAGAACCAACCCTTGCTCGGCAGGTAGGCGATCGTGGTGGTTCCTTCGTCGTGGCCTTCATCGCGTTTGGAGCCCTCGTAGTAGGTCCAAATCGCCATCTTCTTGAGGTGCTCATCCGGCACGCGCCAGCCCAGCCGCGCCTGGGCAAAGGTATCCCGACCCGTCGCGTCGATGGTCACGGGGGCGCGCAGCTCGGTGCTGTAGCCCGCCGCGTCATTGGCGACCACGCCGCAGACTCGTTCCCCGTCCATGACGAGCTCGCGCGCGCGCGTCTGCTCCAGGATGGTCACCCCCGCAGACTCGGCGTTGTCCCGCAGCAGCTTGTCAAACTCCGAGCGCACAACCTGCCAGGTCTTCGCCCGCGCGTGCTCGGTGTGATCAAAGAAGTAGTAGGGCTTGCTAACCCGCCCCCCGTCGCTCGCGAACTGCACGCTGTGCTTGGGAAAGGCGAAGCCAGCGGAGTCCATCTGCTCCACGAGCCCGAGGCGCTCGAGGGAGTCGTAGCAAAATGGGATCAGCGACTCGCCCACGCTGTAGCGGCGTCGCGGGTTCTTGTCGACCATCACCACGCGGCGGCCCGCCTGGGCGAGGGCTGTCGAGGCGGCGCAGCCGGCGGGGCCTGCCCCCAGCACGATGGCGTCCCAGTGGGCGGCTTGGCTGTCGTCTTTGTCGCTGTGCATAGATAGTCGCTCGCGCTCCCCTACTGTAGGTCCCCCAGCGGTCCCCCCCCGGTTGGAGTCCTGTTCGAACCCGGACGCGCCTTAGATGCTGCTATCGACCCTTCAGCCGCCAGGCGAGGGCCAATCCGCAGAAGTCGGCTGCATCCACGACCGCCCCTGAGCGCGTCCTGCGCTCCAGGGCCGCCAGCTGCTCCAGGCAGGCGCGCCACTGGGCGGGCGTACGGCGCTGGGCCCTCGCCAGAAAGGCCTGGTGGGCCGCAGGGGGCCCCCCTACGCCCGCCATTTGGACAGCCTGGCGCCCCTCCGCCCCACTCGCGAGCGCCTCCGCACCGGCCAGGGACTCGCGCACCTTGGACGACAGCGCGTTGCAGAGCATCGTGACCAGGGCGTTTCTGTCCAGGGTCCGGGCCCCGCCCTTGGCCACAAATCCGCCGGCGAACAGACTCTCGATTCCAGACACAGCACGTGGGGCATCGCCCATCGCCAGGTGCTCCGCAATGGGATAGGGCGAGCCACCCGCATCCCAGCCGACCAGCTCGCGCAGACTGCCGCCGCCCGCTTGGATCCGACTGAGCTGCTCGTCGAGCCCGGTGAGATCGTTGCCCGTTGCAGCAGCCACGTATGCAGCATCATCGGGGCTCAGCTGGATCTTGCGCGAACGCGCGCGTGCCACCAGCCACTGCACCAGCTCGGCCTTGCGCGGATCCGGGTCCCAATGGGGTGGAGAGTCATACAGCCGGCGACAGGACAGGAAGAGCCCACCCGCAGCCAGCGCCGCCTTCACCAGCACGTTGTCCGCCCGGGCCCCGGGAGCGTGCAGCACGAGCAGGTCGCTGCCCCCATCCCCCATGCGCGCCACTGCGGCCTTCAGAAAGGCGGGCGATGAGCCCTTGCCCGTCTTCTTGAGCAGGTCCGCCGCGTTCAACACCACGACTGCGCGCGAGCTGGCAAAGAGCGCGCCGCCGGCCACATCATCGAGCAAGCGGGCGAGCTGAAAGTCGGGATCCTGGCCGTCGTGCCGGCAGAGCTCCTGGCCCGCATCCTTCGCCGCCGCCACCAGTCCGGCCACCGCACGATCGATGAAGTAACGCTCGTCGCCCTTGAGCACGACCGCCCGCGGAAGCCCGCCGCTCAGGGCATCCGCCAGCCGGCGCAACTCCTCCTCAGGATGGGGATCCTTCGCCTTGCGTTTTGTCTTTGCCATCAGACCAGTCCTCCGGTGTGCAGCAGCCCCATGTCGAGCGCGAGCCCAACGAAGAGCGCGATGCCCAGGTAGCCGTTCAGGGTAAAGAACGCCATGTCGACGCGGGAGAGGTCGTCGGCGCGCACCAGGCTCTGCTCCCAGGCCAGGAGCGCAGCGGCCACCCCGATCGAGACCAGGTAGATCCAGCCCAGGTTTGCCCGGCTGTGGACCATCAGCAGCAACCCGATCGTGACCACGTGAAGGCAGCGGCTGACCACCAGCGCCCGGGCGATGCCGAAGCGCGCGGGGATGGAATGCAGGCCAACTTCGGCGTCGAATTCCGCGTCCTGGCAGGCATAGATCAGATCGAACCCAGCCACCCAGGCCAGCACGGCACCAGCGAGGCAGAGGATCGGGACAAGGTCCCCCGCGAAGCTGCCGCGCACCGCGATCCATGCGCCCAGTGGGGCGAGCCCCAGGGCCAAGCCCAGGGCTAAGTGAGCCGCCCAGGAGACCCGCTTCACCAGGCTGTACCCCAGCAGGACGGCGAGCACCACGGGCGAGAGCTTGCCCGCCAGGGGATTGAGCGCAAACGCGCTGAGGACGAAGACCGCCGCCGCGACCAGCACCAGGATCCCGGCGGCGAGGGGCTTCACCTTACCGGCGGGGATCTCCCGCCCAGCCGTGCGGGGGTTGGCCGCGTCGATGGATCGGTCGACCAAACGATTGAAGGCCATCGCCGCCGTGCGCGCAGCCACCGCCGCCGCGACGATCCAAAGCAGCGTCTCGATCACCGGCATGCCGCCGGCGGCCAGCCAGGCCCCCTGCAGGGCGAAGGGTAGGGCGAAAACCGAGTGGCTGAATTTGACGAGGCTGAGCCAGTCCCGGATGCCGGTCATGCACCGCCCTCGGTCCGGTGCCTGGTCCCATTGGGCCCGGCAACATCGGATCCAGCCCCGGGAGACTTTGCGCTGGGCTGCTCGGTTCCGGGCTCCACCGGCGGCTCGTCGAGGCCAGCCCAGCGAATCGCGCCGGGTCGCTCGATCTCGAGTCGGTCCAGCACTTTGCCGACGACGTGCTCCACAAGGTCGTCGATGGTCTTGGGGTGGTGGTAGAAACCTGGCATGCAGGGCACGAGCACTGCACCCAGCTTGGCCAACCGCAGCATGTTCTCCAGGTGAATCGCTGAGAGGGGAGTTTCACGGGGCATCATCACCAGGCGGCGCCCCTCCTTGATCGCGACGTCCGCCGCACGCTCCACCAGGTTCGAGCTAAAGCCCGCGGCTACGCGCCCAAGCGTCCCCATGCTGCACGGCGCGATGATCACCGCCTGCGTGCCTGCAGTGCCCGAGGCCGCGGGGGCGCCCACCTGGGCGGGCAGGAACACGCGCACGTGCTCGGCGGTCTCCCCGAGCCAACCTGGCAAGGAAGCCTCGAGCTGCTCCCCCGCCTCACCGGCCTCGATGCCCAGCTCATGGCGGATCACCTGACAGCCAGCCGTCGTGATCGACAGATCGACGCCATAGCCAGCCGCCACCAGGCTGCGGATCAGACCCTCGGCGTAGCGGTGGCCGCTGGCGCCAGTGATGCCCACGAAGATGCGCTTCATCGAAATACGTCCGGTCCGGCGCCAAGGAGCAGCGCGAGGTTGAAGAGGCCGTGGGTCCATGCCGCGGTTCCCGGCCCCCGCCAGCGAAACAGCAGCCCCAAGAGCATGCCCGCCAGGACACGATAGGTG
>CAYWNK010000223.1:0-10566 GCA_964459495.1 uncultured Planctomycetaceae bacterium | reverse complement strand
GGGCAGCTGCGCTGGCGGTCGTGAGGGACTTGCTCGTCCTCCTCCAGGGGCTTGGCGGCTACGACTACTCGCAGAACGAGACGATTGCGATCACCGAGGAGAGCGTGCTGGCGGCGGCCCTCCACCTGCTGGAGCCCGCTGCCGAAGGCGAATTCGATCGCGCGGACTGGCTTGCCTCGGTTCGCGGGCAGCTAGGCCCTCTGATCGGCAACGGTCTCGCGTGGGCTCCTTACCAGCAGCGCCTTGTGCGCGTCTTCGACGCAGGCCTCAACGAAGATCGAACCCAGTGGGGCCCCAAGCGCGTCTTCAACGGAGGCTTCGGCGAAGATCGCAACAGCGTGGGCTGGCGGAGCCATTTCAAGGCGAACACGAAGGGCATCGGGTTGGGGGCAGAAATCCTGATCCGCAGCAGCGCAGCTGACGCAACCGATATGGTGCCCTATCTGGAGGGGCTCGGCTTCCACGGGCTCGACGAGGTGATGGGTCTCGTCGCGTCCTACGCCGCCGGTCTCTGTACTCAGCGTCGCTACACCTTCCTGCACGCTGCCATGCAGGTCTGTGAGCAAGCGAGCCAGGCCGGCGTTTGGCCGGGCCCAAACTCCGGCCCCGTGGCCCTCGACCCGCTGACGGGGAGACCGTTCCAGTGGACGGTGTTGGAGGATCGCGTGCGCCTGAGCGGCGACCGCTGGGATCTCCACGGATTGACCTTCGGGCAGCGGCGAGCGGAGCTGAACTGGAGTTCGCCCCGTTAGCCTGAACTCGCCACCAGGACCGCGCGGATCTGGCGCAAATGGGCGGCTGCGCCGCCCTTTCGGTTCCTGGCGGCGCTTTCGCTCCAAAGCTGTCCTCTTCGACCCGGAAGCCTCCACGGGGTCTCTGGGGAGTTTCGAGTACGCGGTACGGGCCGCAGGCCGGGCCGTTCTTTCGAAGGGCCAGGACGGTCCGCAGCCCTGCGCTTCCAGCCGGTCCGCGGGATCAGACCGAAACTTTGGCCGCCTTGGCGGCTTCGGTCAGGGCCTGATCCACGTCGGCCCGCAGGTCGTCGATGTGCTCGATGCCCACCGACAGGCGCACGAGGCCGTCGTTCAGGCCGGCGGCGTGACGCACCTCGGGCGGAATCGACGCGTGGGTCATGCTCGGGGGCGTTTCGACCAGGGACTCGACGCCGCCCAGGGACTCGGCCAGGGTGAAGATGCGCGTCGAGCTTGCGAAGGCGTTGCCGGCGGCCACGCCTCCTTTCAGCTCGAACGACACCATGCCCCCGAAGCGCCGCATCTGCTTGGCCGCGACCGCGTGCTGGGGGTGGGTCTTGTGACCAGGATAGTGCACGGCCTCGATCAGGGGGTGCGCCGCGAGGTGCTCGACGAGCGCCTCGGCGTTGTCGCAGTGGCGCTCCATGCGCAGGGCTAGAGTCTTGGTGCCGCGCATCACCAGGAAGCAGTCCATGGGGCCGGGCGTACCGCCGACCGAGTTCTGGTAGTAGGCGAGCTCTTCCTGCAGCTTCGCGTCTTTGCCGATGAGGCATCCACCGACGACATCGGAGTGACCACCGAGGTACTTGGTGAGCGAGTGCAGGACGATGTCAGCGCCGAGCGTGACCGGCGTCTGCAGGTACGGCGTGGCAAAGGTGTTGTCGACGACGAGGAGCGCGCCGCCGCCGTGGGCGATCTCGGCGCAGGCGGAGATGTCGCTGACGCGCAGCAGCGGGTTGGACGGGCTTTCGACGTAGACGTAGCGCGTCTTCGGGCCCATGGCGGCGCGCACCTCTTCCGGCTTCGTCGTGTCGACGAAGCTGAAGGTGATCCCGTAGCGCTCGAATACGTTCGTGAAGATGCGATAGGTGCCGCCGTAGAGATCGTTGCCCGCGACGACGTGGTCACCGGGAACCAGGCGATCCATCAAGCAGTTCGTCGCGGCGAGGCCGCTCGAGAAGGCTAGGCCCCAATCCGCGCTTTCGAGGGCGGCCAGGTTCTGCTCCAGGGCCGTACGCGTGGGGTTGTGGGTCCGGCTGTACTCGTACCCGCCGACCGGCTTGCCGGGCTCGGTCTGCGCGTAGGTGCTGGTCATGTAGACCGGCGTCATTACGGCACCGGTCTGGGGGTCATTGGCCTGGCCCGCGTGGATGGCACGGGTCTCGAAACGGGTCGGGTCGGAGGAACTCATGGGGCGCTACAAGGAAGGTCGGAATCGGACCACGCAGTGTAGGGAGCGCGGGGCCCTCGGGGGTAGGCTCATGCCATGGTGCCTTCGAATGCTGTTCCCGAGACGAGTCCTGGCGGGCCGCGTCCCGAGCGCGAGCGCTTCGCGGCGGGGGTCCTGGAGCTGAGCGGGGTCCTGGAGCTGTACGCCGAGCTGGCCTCGAGCAGCCTGGGGCGACGGGCCCTCGCCGAGCTCGATCCCCGGGATCGGGAGGGCGCCCGCGCGGCCCTGGCGCGCACGGCGGAGGCCATGGCCCTGAGCAAGAAGGGGGAAGCCCCCAACCTGGCCGGGTTCGCCGACCCCTTCCCGCCAGGAACCCAGGGGGCGCGGGTCCTGGAGGAGGCCGACTTCGTGCGCCTACGGGAGCTGCTCGGGGCGGCGGCGCGGCTGGTGGAGTGGACCGAGCACCGGGCCGATCAGGCCCCCGAGCTGTGCGCGGTGGCGGCGGTGATTCCGGGGCTCGACGATCTCGCTCAGCGGATCGATGCGGTGGTGGACGAGCGGGGAAAGGTGCGCTCGAACGCTTCGGACCTGCTCAGTCGTCTGCGCCGGATGATTTCCAAGCTCGGCAGCGACATCGACGAGTCGATGCGCCAGATCCTGCGCCGGGGCGAGGTGCGTGCGGTGCTCTCCGACGGCTCGGTGCACCGCCGCGGGGGACGACCGGTGTTGGCGGTCAAAGCGCGCATGTCGGGCCGTGTGAAGGGCCTGGTGCACGACCGCTCGCAGTCTGGTGAGAGCGCCTTCATCGAGCCGCGCGAGGTAGTCGAGCCGGGAAATCGGCTCGCCACCCTGCAGGTCGACGAGCGCCGCGAGGTCGAGCGCGTGCTGCTCGATCTGACGCGCATCGTCCTGGAGCAGTCGGGGCGCATCCGCGCAGCGGCGGACGCCATGGCCGAGGTCGAGCTGGCGGTAATCGGGGCGCGCTTCGCGGAGCGCTACGATGCGCGGCCCGCCCTACTCCCTGGCCAGGAAGGCGCCGCGGGCGGCCTCCTGCTGCGCAGCGCACGCCATCCGCTGCTTCTCGCCCAGCAGCAGGCGGGCGCCCTCGACGGCGTCGTGCCGATCGACATGCGCCTGGGGGACGGCTTCGACATGTTGATCATCACCGGGCCCAACACCGGCGGGAAGACGCTCGCGATCAAGACCGTGGGCCTCTTCGCGCTTCTGACGAGTCTGGGGCTTCCGGTTCCGGCCGCCGAGGGCACGACCGTACCGCTGTACGACCGCATCGCTGCCGACATTGGCGACGAGCAGGAGATCAGCCAGAACCTGTCGACGTTTGCGTCGCACCTCGTGCGCATTCGGGCCGGTTTGGAGGAAGCAGGGCCGGAGAGCCTGGTGTTGCTCGACGAGCTTGGTGGGGGGACCGACCCCGACGAGGGAGCGGCCCTGGGAGAAGCGGTGCTGGAGAGTTTCCTCCAACGCGGCACCCACGTGCTTGTTTCGACCCATATCAGCAAGCTGAAAGAGTTCGCCTTCCGCCATAAGGGAGCCGAGAATGCCTGCACGGAGTTCGACCTTGAGACCTTGGAGCCGCGCTATCGGCTGCAGGTCGGCATGCCCGGGGACAGCGGGGCGCTGGTGATCGCACGCCGCTTTGGTCTGCCGGAGTCGGTGGTCGCCCGCGCCGAGCAGCGCACCGAGCGCCGCGGCGGGGAGCTGGCGGAGATCCTGAACGACGTCCGCGACGCTCGCCTGGAGACCGAGAAGGTGCGCGCGGACGCGGAGCAGCGCCTCGAGGACGCGAATGCGGTGCGGCGGCGGCTTGCGGAGGAAGAGGAGGCCATCGCGCGGCGCTCCGAGCAGCTTGAGGCCGAGGCGCAAAAAGGACTTGAGGAACGTGTCCGCGAGGCCGCACGTCAGGTGGAGCGAGCGCGGGCCATTCTTCCCCAACTGCCGAAGGAAGCGGCCGCGGCGATGGGGGAGGTGCTGGACAAACTCTCCGCCGAGGTGAGCGGCGTCAGCCTGACGGACCGGCGACAGGCTTTCCTTGACAGTCTGAAGAAGGGCAGCTTGGTCTACCTGCCGCGCTACCGTCAGCGCGTCCTCGTGCACCGCTTGGACCACGCCAAGCGCGAGGTGACCTGCAAGCTGGGCTCGATGAAGGTCAAGGTGACCTTCGATGAGGTGACCCCGTACGAGAGCCTTTGAGGAACGGCGGCGTTCAGGCTCGGGCGTGCTAGCCTGGCGTTCATGGTCTGGCTCCCTATCGCGGCCGCTGCGACCGCCGCCATCGTCGGCGGCGAAGATGTCTACATTCGAGAGGTTCTGCCGCTGCTCGAGGCCTCCTGCGTGGAGTGCCACGGTGGTCCGGACGCATCCGGTGAGCGCGCCCGGGGGGGCGTGGACTTCACTGCCTTCGCCGGCGCGGACGAAGCCCGCACCCAGCCGGATCTGTGGGCGCTGGTGCTGGAGCTGCTTGAGCTGGAGGAGATGCCTCCCCCCGGTCACGCGCGTCCGAGTCCGGGTCATTTGGCGGCGGCCACCCCCTGGCTGCGGGAGGTGGCTCGGGCAGCGGCCCCCGCGCCCCAGCCGGCCACCCTGCGGCGGCTCAACCGCCGGGAATTCGGCGCTTCAACGCGCGATCTGTTCGGGGTCGAGCCGCCGGTAACCGAGCTTTTCGCCGACGATCCAGTCGGCCACGGCTACGACACAGCGGCTGGGGTTCAGAGCTGGAACTCCGAGGTCATGGAGAGCTATCTAGCCGCTGCTGAATACGTGGCGTTGCGCGTGTTTCCAGCGGATCGTGGAGAAGAGACGCTGGGGCGCTTCGCCGGCGAGGCCATCCGCGCTGGCAAGGACGGGACGCGGCGTCTGATCACGGAGGGCGAGTGCAAGCTGCGCGTCGACCTACCGGTGGCCGGGATTTGGAGGATCCGCATGGGGGGCTATGGTGAGCAGGCTGGCCCTGACCCCGTGAACGTCGAGCTCTTTGCAGGGGATCACGTGTCGGCTGTGCTGCCGCTTGCGGCGGAGTTCGGAGCCCCGGGCACGCTTGAGTTCGAGGCGCGGCTGGACGTTGGCCGCCAGCGCATCGGTGTGCGGTTTCTCAACGACTGGTACCGGGCTGAGCTCGAGGGCGTCGAGCCCAACGACCGCAACCTGGTCGTGCAGTGGCTGGAGGTCGTGGGGCCGGTGGGGCCACCGGAGCCCAGCAAGCTGCAGCGCGAGCTCGAAGCGCGCCACGGCGGCGATGCGGCCGCGATGCTGGCAGAGCTCGCGTCCCGGGCCTGGCGCCGCCCGGCCTCGCGAAATGAGCTGCTGCCCTATGCCGAACTCACGGACGGCGGCGACCTGGCCGAGGTGTTGCAGCTCGGGCTGACGGCGCTCCTGGCCTCGCCCCATTTTGTGTTCGTGCCCGAGGAGCGCCCCGCAGGAGCGGATCCCGCGGCCTGGGCCCCGGTGGGGGGACTAGCGCTCGCGACCCGACTCTCGCTCTTGCTGTGGAGTTCGGTGCCCGACGATCGTCTGCTGAGGCTCGGGGCGTCGGGGGCTCTTACGGATCCCGAGGTTCTGCGCGCCGAGGCGGAGCGCCTGCTCGACGATGAGCGCTCTTCGGCCTTGGCGACGGGATTCGCGATGCAGTGGCTAGGGCTGGTGGGCCTGCCCGTGCACCGGCCAGACCGCGGCCGCTTTCCCGACTACAACCGGCCCTTGGCGCGCTCGATGCTGGGGGAGACCCAGCGTTTCTTCGCAGACTTTCTGCGGCGGGACGTCGACGTGCGTGCCTTCATCAGCGCCGACTGGAGCTTCGTCGATGGGCGCCTGGCCGACCACTATGGCATCGAGCAGGAGCTGGTGGATTCGGATGCGGAGGGCTTTGCCCGGGTGGACCTCGGCGACACCCCGCGGCGTGGTTTGCTGGGCCACGCCAGCGTACTGACCATGACCTCCGACCCCGGGCGCACGAGCCCGGTGTTGCGGGGCAAGTGGATCCTCGAGAACCTGCTTGGGACCCCGCCGCCGCCACCGCCGCCCGGGGTGGGGAGCTTGCCTGAAGAGGGGCCGAAGTCCAGGGGCAGCTTGCGCGAGCGCCTGGAGGCCCATCGGGCTGATCCATCTTGCGCCGTTTGCCATGCGGGCATGGATCCCCTCGGGTTCGGTCTCGAGACCTTCGACGGGGTTGGGGCGGAGCGCAAAGTGCATCCGGACTACCCCTTGGACGTCCAGGGCGAGCTGCCCGATGGGAGCCGTTTCGAGGGCCCTGTGGAGCTGGTGCGCGTGCTCGAGGCCAGGCCGGGATTGGCGCGTCATCTGGCGCAGGAGCTCCTGGTCTATGGGCTTGGGCGTTCCCTGGCGGGCGCCGACCGCCGGGCCCTCGACGAGCACTTTCCCTTGGACCGAGCCGGCGAGCCGGCCCCCCCGGTAGGGCTGCGCAGTCTGCTTCTCGAGCTGGTGGGCTCCAGGCCCTTCACACACTTTCCTCCCACAGCGCCATGACCCAGCCCCTAGACCGACGAACCCTTTTGCGCGGCGCCGGCGCCGCGCTCGCGCTCCCCTGGATGGAAGCGATGCTGCCGGCGCTGGCGACAGCGCCGAAGCCGCCGGTGCGGCTGGTTTGGATGTACGTGCCCAACGGCATGCACATGGAAAGCTGGCGCGCGGCGGGCGAGGGCCTGCCGGCGACGCTCGACTCGTTGCAGCCCTGGCGCTCGCGCGTGTCGGTTCTGCGCGGTCTCTCCCAGCATCACGCCCGAGCCAATGGGGACGGTCCGGGTGATCATGCCCGTGCAGCGGCGGCCTGGATGACCGGGGTGCAGCCCCTCAAGGACGACGGCCAGGTACGGCTCGGCGTCAGCGCCGACCAGCTCGCGGCGCGCGCCATGGGCGAAGTCACGCCCTTGCCTTCGTTGGTCGTCGGCTGCCAGGGCTCGCGACTCTCGGGCCAGTGCGACTCCGGCTACGCCTGCGCCTACTCCGGGCATCTGTCGTGGATCGACGAGGCGACGCCTGCGGCGAAGCACACCTTGCCCGACCGGATTTTCGACATGCTCTTCCGGGCGGGCGCCGCGCCGGGAACGGAGGCCCAGGCCAGCGGCCAGCGACTTCGCCGGCGGAGCGTGTTGGATCTGGTGCGATCGGAGGCGCGCGGTCTCCAAGGTCGCTTGGGCAGCCAGGATCGCCAGCGCCTGGAGCGCTACCTCACCTCCGTGCGCGAGCTTGAGCAGCGCATTGCGTCCGCGGCCCGCTTGACGCGTCCCGACGTCGAAGGGGAGTGGCGCTCAGAGGGGGTGCCGGCGCGCTTTGGGGAGCACGCTAAGCAGCTTGCCGATCTGATTTTTCTCGCGCTGCGCACGGACGTGACGCGTGTGGCGACCTTTTTGGTGGCGAACGAAGGTTCCAACCGCGCCTACCGCGAAATCGGTGCCCGCGAGGGGCACCACTCCTTGTCCCACCATCAGAAAGATCCGGCCAAGCTCGAGCAGATCCAGGCGATCGATCGCTTCCACGGGGGCATCCTGCATCACCTGGTCGAGCGGCTTTCGAGCTATACGGAAGGGGACGGCGACCTCTTGCGCTCCACTCTGCTGCTCTATGGCTCGGGGATTGCGGACGGCAACCGTCACAACCACAACGACCTGCCGATCCTGCTCTGCGGTGAGGGTGGCGGGGCGGTTACCCAGGGCGTGAACCGGGCGTGGGAAGACCATACGCCGCTCAATGACATGCACCTGGCGATGCTGCACGCGGTGGGGCTACGGGGGGCGGCGCTTGGGGATGGTCGCGGTCCACTCCAACGGCTTTGACCCCGATGATTCATGGGGATGGATCCTGGGTTGGGCCGAGGGCATTCGATAAGCTCCGCTCAAGGAGCCGCCGCATGAACCGCACATCTGTTGACGAAGCCAGCCAAGCTGGCAAGGACCACGCCCCCCGCATCCTGATCGTCGACAACGACGCCCGAATCGTGGAGCTGGTCTCATGGTTCCTCTCGAAGAAGGGCTTCGTGGTGAGCAGCGCGGGGTCCTTCGCTGAGACGCGAGAGCGCTTGGCGGAAGGCCGTCCCGATCTGATGCTGTCAGACGTGGACTTGGGCTCGGAGTCGGCCCTAGAGGAGCTTCCGCGCCTGGATCAGGACGGTCTCCTGCCGCCGACCTTGGTGGTCTCGGGCTATCTCGATCCGGCGACCGCGGGATCCCTCGAGCGGCTCGGTCCGGTGCTTGGGACGCTGGCCAAGCCCTTCGATTTTCCGCAGCTGGAGGAGCGCATCGAAACCTGTCTGCGCGGGCTCGGCCGTTCGGCCGAAGGGCATGCGCTAGCTCCCCAGGCGGCTCCCCCGGTGGGGGTGCCAGCCGCGCAGCTGCAGGTAGCCGCTTCAGGCGGCGAAGCCGAGTGGGTCGAGATTCTGCCCGCGGGCAGTTGATCCGCCGGTAGGCCGCAGCTGGTGGGGGCTGGGCCAGAGCCACATCCGGGCCCGCCCCGCACGCTGCGCCCGATGCCGCGCTCATCCGGAGGATGCACGCGCTATCCTGCCGCCATGGCACCCTTCAGATGGAGCACCGCTGGGGAATCCCACGGTCAGGCCCTCATCGGCATCGTGGAGGGGCTCCCCGCGGGGCTCAACCTGGACGAGGAGCGCGTCAATCGTGACCTGGCGAGGCGCCAGCTCGGCTACGGGCGCGGCGGGCGGATGAAGATCGAGACCGACCGGGTGACGGTCCTTTCCGGCGTCAAGGGCGGGGTCACGCTCGGCTCGCCGGTGGCATTTCAGGTGTCGAACAAGGACGCGGTCATCGAAAAGCTGCCGCTGCCACCGAACCCGCGCCCCGGCCACGCCGACCTCGCAGGCTGCATGAAGTACGGGCATCAGGACGCGCGAGCCGTGCTGGAGCGGGCCTCGGCGCGGGAGACGGCCACCCGCGTGGCGGGCGCTGGGATCGCGCGCCAGGTGCTGGAGGCCTTTGGGATCGAGGTATTTGCCCATGTGGTCGAGCTCGGCAGGGTGCCGGCAGATCCCGGATCCTGGGAGGCGGGTGGCTCTGGCCCCTCTGAGCGCGAAGCGCGGCGGCTGTCCTCGGATTTCCTGTCGCTGGACCCCCAGGCCGATGGGCCCATGCGGGATGCCGTCGACGCCGCCCGGGCCGATCAGGACAGCCTCGGTGGCATCTTTGAGGTGCGCGCGATGGGCCTGCCGCCCGGGCTTGGGAGCTACGCGAGCGGACCCGAGCGCCTGACGGCCCTGCTTGGGGCTGCGGTGTTTTCGATCCCGGCCATCAAGGGCGTCGAGTTTGGGATCGGCTTCGAGGCCGCCCGGCGCCGGGGCTCCCAGGTGCACGACGGCATTGTGCCCGCCCCGGAGGGCGCAGCGACTCGCTATGCCCGCCAGACCAACCGGGCCGGGGGGCTCGAGGGAGGCTTGACCACGGGCGAGCCGGTCTGGCTGCGGGCCGCCATGAAGCCCATTCCCTCGATCCGTCAGGGCTTGCCCAGCGTCGACTTCGCCTCGGGGGAGGCTGTGCGGGCGAGCTATCAGCGCTCCGACGTGACCTCCGTGCCGGCGGCAAGCGTGGTGGGGGAGGCGATGGTCTGCATGGCCCTCGTCGAAGCCTTCCTGGCCAAGTACGGGGGGGATTCCATGGATCAGGTCGCCGCAGCGCTGGACTTTCACCGGCAGCAGCTCAGGGACGTTTGAGGGCTCTGCGGAAAGACCCGGGGAATTTCGGTCCCTAGCCTTGACGGGGCCGTCGCCCTCATTACTCTTCTCGCTCCACTTGCCGCCGAGGCCTTCCAGCAGCGGCGCAGGTGAGCAACGCCGGTTCGCCAGCGTGGCTCAATTGGTAGAGCAGCTGATTTGTAATCAGCAGGTTGCGGGTTCGAGTCCCGCCGCTGGCCCCAGGGCCGGTGCGAGCCTGGCCCTAGCAAGTGGAGGCGCCCCCTGCGGCTGCCTAAGCTCACTGGAAACCCGAACCGATCTCGAGGACGACGCGGGAGCGCGTAGTCCGCGCTCCGGACGCTCGTCCGGAATACGTGGACGCAGCGTGCGCTTGCACCGGTCGCCCGAGACGCAAGACAACCTCGTCTTCTACGCAGCCTCGCAAGGGGGGCGGCTGAGAAGCCAGTCCCAAGGACCGCTTTTGCGGCTAGCGGGTTCGGCTGCTCAGCGATGGGGAGAAGAGGAATACCGGGCGGGATTCCGGAGCGGCCAAACGGGTCAGACTGTAAATCTGATGGCTCATGCCTTCGCAGGTTCGAATCCTGCTCCCGCCACCATTCCCTGTGGCCCAGGCGCTGGACAAGCGTCGGTGGGGCGACAAAATGGGTCTTGCGTCTGCGTTCCGGTCTTCGAAGCACACAGGGTGACACACCATCCCATGCGACCCGGCCTCTCCGGAGGTGGCTAGCAAGGGGTGGGCCACCTTGGCG
>CAYWNK010000222.1:0-10757 GCA_964459495.1 uncultured Planctomycetaceae bacterium | reverse complement strand
GAACTTGGCCGAACCGGAGTGGGGCGAACTGGACCTTGTCCGGGGGCTGCTGCATTCGAGGGGCAGGCGCGGGGGGGGGCCGCACTCTGCCATGACGCTAGCATCATGGCCGAGCGGAGTTGAGTACCGGCTTCGGGGTGGATTCCCGGCTCCAGCCCGATCGAGGCGCTAGCGCCGGCGCAGAAAATCCGGGGACAGATAGCGCCCCCCGAGTTCCCGGGCGCGCGCGACTTCCGCTTGGGTGGGGACCGAGGTTTCGAAGCGGAGCCGGAGGCTGCGCTCGAAGGCTTCGCGCACGACACGCGCCACATCGGGGACGTCCGCCTCGATGCCGGATTGGCGCAGGGTGGCCACGGGGCCCTCGAGGGGCGTTGTGTCCAGCTTGATGGAGCCGTGGTGGAGCACGCGGCCGTTTGTGCGCCGTTGGGCGGAGCCCACGCCCTTGGCACCGTCCCACACGATGTCCAGCGGAGTGGACTTGTGAAAGCACATACCGGTGCCGTCCGCATCGGAGGTGACCGCGCGGTCGCGACGCATGCCCGCCCGCACTCCGAGCACGGCCAGGGCGCCGACGAGGGCGGCGTGAATGCGCTCGTAGCTCGCGCTGACGGGGCCCTGGAAGAGGGGGTGGTCCGCTTCCGCTGCCATGGAGTAGGTCAGCTCGGAGCGGTGGTGGATGGCTCCACCGCCCGTGATGCGACGGACGACGGCGCCCGCGGAGTCCGTCCCCGGCACATCGTCCCAGCGCTGGAAGTAGCCCAGGCTCAGGGTGTCCGGCGACCAGGTGTAGAAGCGCAGCGTTGGCGCAGCGCCCGCGTCCAGCAGGGCCTCGTCGAGACCCATATTCAAGCCGGGGGCGGCGCCCCAGGTGGTGATCACCCGCCAGCGCCGCCCGTCGTTCGCAGTCAAGGTTCGGTCTAGTGGGGGGCCGAGATGTGCTTCTCGTAGGCCTCGGCGTCCATCAGGTGTTCGAGGTCCTTGGAGGTGGGCTTGATGCGCACGAGCCAACCCTTCTTCCAGGGGTCCTGCCCGAGGATCTCGAGGTGTTCCTCCATCTCCTTGTTGATCTCGACGATCTCACCGCCCACCGGGGCGTTGAGGTCGGAGACCGCCTTCACGGACTCGATCTCGCCGAAGGTCTGGCCCTGCTCAATCTGGAGTCCGACCTCAGGGAGGTCGCAGTACACGAGGTCGCCCTCGTTGCCGTTGGAGAGTTCTTCCACGGCGAAATCGGTGATGCCCACCAGGACGGTGTCCCCGTCCAGCTTGGCCCACTCGTGGGTGTCGAGATACTTGCGGTCGTCGGGGCGCATTGGATTACTTGCGGGTACGGGAGTAGAAGGGAAGTTCGGCCACGGTGCACTCTTGGCGCTTGCCGCGGATGTCCATTTCGATCGTTCGGCCGGCTTCCGCCAGCTCGATGGGAAGGTAGGCAGAGCCGATGTTGGTGCCCACGGTGGGGGAGACCGCGCCGGAGCACACCTCGCCCACCTGCTTATCGCCGTCGAACAGCGCGTAGCCCTGTCGGGGGACGCGCTTGCCTCCGGTTTGGATGCCGACGAGCTTGCGCGACGGGTTTTCCTTCACGGCCTGCAGGGCCGCTCGGCCGATCCAGTCGCCCTTCTCGTCCTTGAAGGAGATGCCGAAGTTGAGCCCGGCTTCGATGGGATTGTGCTCCTCGTCGATCTCGTGACCGTATAGGGGCATTCCGGCCTCCAAGCGCAGCGTATCCCGCGCGCCGAGGCCGATCGGGGTCAGCTGCCCGGGCTCGGCTTTTTCCAGGAGCGCATTCCAGACCTCGGTGGCGCGGGTGGCGTCGAAGTAGATTTCGAAGCCATCCTCGCCGGTGTAGCCCGTGCGCGAGATGCGTACGTTGGGCATGTCGAGCAGGGTGCCAAAGCCGGACTTGTAGTACCCGACGGTGGAGACGTCGAGATCGGTGACGACGCGTTGGAGGACGGCGACGGAGTCCTGACCCTGGAGCGCGATCATCGCGAGCTCTTCGGTCTGGACCTCGATCTCAACGTTCATCCCGGCGGCGTGCTCGCGCAGCCAGGCGATGTCCCGATCGGCGTTACCGGCGTTGACGACCATGAAGACATCTTCCTGGCCGCGGTACACGAGCACGTCGTCGAGCGGGTTGCCGTCCGGCTTGCAAAGCAGGCCATAGCGGATCGAGTCGATTGGAATCTTGGCGCAGAAGCAGGTCGCGACCTTGTCGATGAGAGCGACCGCATCCGGGCCCGTGAAGCGCACGCGCCCCATGTGGCCCAGGTCGAAGAGACCGCAGCGCTCGCGGACCTGACGGACCTCGTCCAGGATCGGGCCGTACTGGACGGGCATGTGCCAGCCGCCGAATTCCACGAGCTTGGCGCCGGCGGCGGCGTGGACGGCATGCAGGGTGGTTTCGCGCAGAGAGGTGCTGGACACGGTTCGGTGGGGCAAGGGCCGGCGAAGGCCGCTGGAACGAGAGGATGCCCCTGTCCGCTGCGCAACCGCAGGTCCAGGTGAGCCCAGGGGGCCCGGGTCCTTGGTGCCTGAGAGTTTCGCGCCGCAATGGCGCTTGCCCCTTCGGCGTTCGAGGGCCTGGGCCCCCGAATCTCTCCCCGGGTCTGGTGGTCGAGTGGCCGAGATCATAGGGCGGGAACGCCCTGGAGTCATGGGCAAAGGGGCTCCTCGGGGCCTGGGCCGCTCCAGCGGGGTAGCTTTGCAGCAGGCAGACCAGGCGCAGGGGGCGCCATGCTCCTATGTGGAAACGCACGCTACCGCTTCTTTGCCTCGCCGCAGGCCCGCTCTTCGCCCAAGACCCATTCCAGCCTGGATTGCGCTGGATCCGAGGGTCGTCGCCCCTGCAGCCTTGGGTGCCGCAGGAGGCTGGATTCGCCGGGAGGGATGCCTTGGTTTGGGGCATCGCTGGCGGCGGCCAGCGTCACCTTTTCCTGGTGGACGCCCACGAGCAGGCGGCGGCTCCTGCCCTCGTCGAGCTCCCTATCGATCCCGGCCTGATCCTGACCCGCTCCGCCAGCGGGAGCTCTGGCCAGCTCTTTGCCCTGTCCCACGGAATCGGGCCGGCGGGAACCTGGACGGAGGTGTCGGGCTTCGATCCCGTGGCACCCGGCGGCGCGTCCGGCCCCGCTTGGACGCACAGCATGGGCGCAGGCGGCAGCGCTCCAGAATTGGCCTGTGACGATGGCGGCTACCTGGTCGTCGCCGCCCAGTACTTGCCAGCATCGGCGGCCGTCGCCGTGGACGTGCTCGTCGGCGCGACCGGCGCGGTCTACGCCAGCGCGGCCCTGCCCGCTGCGGGCCTCGACGGGCTCGTGGTCTCGGCCGATGGTCGACGCATCGCTGTCGCCGCGGGTCTCGATCACTACGTGCTCGATCGCGACTGCCAGACACTGCTGCACCTGGTGCGGCCGGTCACGACGAAGGCGATCGCCCTGTCGCCACAGGGCGAGCACCTGGCGGTCGGTGCTTTCGGGCAGCTCGAGGTCTACGCGGAAGGAGCTGTGGGGTGGTCGCTGGAGACGCTGCATCCCGCCCATCCCGATCCCGCTGAGGCTGGCGGCTGGGTTCCGACGCAGGTCGCGTTGGGCTTGGACGGGGAGGCGCTCGCCGTGGCCTGGTGGAAGAGCGCGAGTGGACTCGAGGCGGCCTTCGAAATCTGGTCGGGTCCCGTGCGCGAGCGGCGGCTTGCGCTCCCGGAAGGGGCGGGAAGCCTGCAGAACTTGCCCGTTGGCGCCGCGATCACCCGCAGCGGTTCGCGTGCTGCTT
The DNA here is from genome assembly GCA_964459495.1 of uncultured Planctomycetaceae bacterium. Taxonomy (GTDB): domain Bacteria; phylum Planctomycetota; class UBA1135; order UBA1135; genus CAYWNK01. The sequence continues at coordinate 6,983 of CAYWNK010000222.1, read as the reverse complement.
TTGGGGTGTGGGGCAACGGGGTGGATCCTGAGCTCTGGCTACTGGATCGCGACGACCCGCAGAAGGATCAAGCCTGGGACTTGCCGGGGAGTGTACGCAGTGTCGCTCTCGACGGGACGGGGACTCGTGTGCTCGTGGGCCATGGAGACGCGCACGCGAATACGTTTACATCGACAGGGGCGGTGCGCTTGTACGACACCGGCGAGCGCGACATTCAGCAGCTTGGCGGGGCGGTGCTTGGTGGGGTGCTGCCCCTGGCTGCGAAGAACGACCAGGCTTCGCTTGTGCTCTTCTTGGTCGGGGCTTTGGCGCCGCCGGCTGTGGTGCCGGGCGTGCCCGGGAGCTTGCTGTTGGACCGAGCGAGTTTGACGGTGGTACCGGTCGGCGCCGATGCCACCGGGCGCGCGGATGCTGCGGTTGCGATTCCTGGAGGGAGCGCCTGGTTGGGGGCGAGTTTTGCGGTGCAGGCGGCGTATCGGACGCAGGGGGGCACGGTGCTGGGGAGTGGGGTCGCGCGGGCGTTTGTGCTTGAGTGACCGGTTCGCTGAGTGAGTGGATGTTCGGGCGCTGCTCGGCGCGTCTTGGAGACCCCGGATCGGGAGTCAGAGCAAGCGGGCCCGCAGCCGCCCATCCGTTACGTCGGCCCCCCCCGCGCAAGAGGTGTCCTAGGCGCTTCGCTCCCTTGCGCGGTGGGGCTCAACGTGACCGATGGGCGGCTGCGGGCCCGCTTGCTCTGATTCCCGATCCAAGGCTCCCGGCCCGCGTCACGAACCAGCGAGTCGCCAATGGCCCCCAAGCCACCCCACCCCCGGCACCCCGAGGGGCCAACCAGCATCTTTCCCCAATGCGAACTTCAGGCAGTCCCGGATTCGCACCGATACCAACCTGCGTCTCCCCGTGTCGGGACCCCCAAATCCACTGCCAGATCGAGTTTTGCAAGAAAGCACCATCATCGTTGAGGACGTTGTCAGCGCGCTTACGGGCGTGATGGACGATGATCCGACAGCCCAGAGGGACCTTACGTCCCAGATGGAGCGCGCCGCCGCGGAGTTTGATCGGCGGACGGCCACGGCCTTTGGGCGTGCTCTGCTCGATAGTCTGTGCGAGGATCCGGGCAACCTTCGTCAGCTCGAGGCACTGATTATCCTGGGGCTCGCCCATCCGGACGTCCTGGGACAAAATCGCATTTCGCTGGCCGTCGAGGGACGCCGTTTGGCGGTCCTGTTGGAGCGCTCGGGGCAGATGGACCGGGCGCGCGGAGTGCTGGAGCTGCTGGCGAACCGGATGCCCGAAGAGCGCACGATCGACCACGAGCTGGCCGGCATGATGCGGCGCTCGGGCAACACCGATCAGCTCGTCGACCGCTACATGCGCAGGGCCGAGCAGGCCATTGCCCAGGGGAAGACTTCGGAGGCCATTCCGTGGCTTCAAGAGGTGCTGCTGCTGGACCGCACCCGCCGCGACGTGGCGCGCATGATTCGTGACCTGCGCTACCACGAGGCCGACCGCACCACCTCCCGCCGCAAGCGCAACAAGCTGCTCGTTGTGCTTGCCAGCATCACCGCGGTCGTGACGATTGCGGTCGGTCGCGAACTTTCGATCTCTAAGGAGTTCAAGCAAATCGCAAGTGCCGACTCTCATGATCATGCGGGCCTTCAGGCCCGGAGGGCCTCCCTTCAGTCGCTGCTCGACAGTCACCGGGTGTGGACCGGTGTTGTAGCTGTGCGGGAAGAGGTCACCCACATCGAGGAGCAGATCGCCCTTATCGAGAAGGGCTGGGAGGTGCAGGCCGACCGGGCCGCCGAGCAGCACGCAGGGCTGGTCGACCAAGCGAACACCGCTCGACTGCATGGTCTGATGCTGTCGGAGAAGTCCGACTTTGAAGGTGCTCTCAGCAGCTTCAAGGAGGCCCTGGAGCTTGCTCCCAAGGACTGGCAGCACCGTTCGTCCGTCCAAAGGGACGCCGATGCTCTGAACCTCTGGAAGGCGGCGAACCAGTGAAGTTTCTGCCCAAATGGAGTGCTCGCAAGCGGGCCCGCGCCGCTGCCAAGCGCCTAGGCGCCGATCCCTCGCCGGAGAACTACGTGACCCTCGCGAGGGAGCATGTCGTCGCCGGGGACCTCATGGAGGTTCTACGGGTTTGTAGTGAGGGCCTTGAGCTGCATCCCGGTCACGCGGAGCTGACCCGTGTCGCCGATCGAGCGCGTTCCCTGCAGCTGGACAGCCGCGTGCAGTCGCTCGGTGACGAGCTCGCCCTGGCCCCGCGCCCGGCGCTCTGGCGCGAGCTTTGCGACGTCCTTCTTGAGTGCGGCAAGCTGCAGCGGGCCGAAGAGGCCGCCCAGGACTGGCACGACGCGAGCACAGACACCGAAGCGGTCTACTATCTGGCTCGCTGCCGCGCGGAGCTGTTTTTCGACAGCCGGCGTGCAGGCGACGGTCGCAAGGCCTGGGAGTATTCCAAGAGCGCTGTCCAGGACATGCCCGGTGACACGCGTCCGCTCGAGCTGCAGTACGAGCTCGCCCGGTCCTGCGGAGCCTGGGGCGAAGCCCGCACGGCCGTCGCCAAGCTGCTGGAGCTGTCTCCGGGCAACCCTGAGCTCGAGGTGCGATTCCGCAATGCTGCCGCGCGGGCCCACGGATCACGCTCGATCGTGCGTGCCCTCGCTGAGGTGGAGCAGACGGGACGTTTCGTCGACGACCGGCCGGAGGAGGCCAGCGCCCAAGCCAACGTGGCCGTGCGCCCTTTGCTCCAGTCGCTAGGTCGGGACCCCGAAGTGCGTGCCGCCATCTTCCAGCGGGGCGGAACCGCCCTGGTGCAGGGGCTCCACGGGGCCACCGCCGACCGCACGGCGCGCTCGGTCCGTGAAGTCGTTCAATGCAGTCGGGCGAGCGCTCGCCGCATGGCTCTCGGGCGCCCGCTCGAGATTTGCCTGGAGGGCGACTTTGGCACGCTGCTGCTTTCGCCCGGCGAGCTTGGAGCCGCAGCGGTGTGGAGCCGCGGTCGTGCGACCCGTCAACACATGGCCGCCCTGCAGGGCATCTCTGGAGCGGCTGGTGCCGCCGCAGGAGGCTTGGCGTGAGAGAAGTTCTAGAGCCCTTGGCGCTGATCCCCGGCGTTCACCTGACGGCCATGGTGTCGTCGGATGGCGTGCCGATCGCGACCCTCAACGGCCTCAGCGAGCGCGGCACCGGTGGTTCGACCACCGCCGCCCTTGACGCGGACACCGATCTGGGCAGCCTGGCCGCCCAGGTCGCTGGCTGGGTCGGAGAGATCGACCGTGCCGTGGGCCAGCTGGCCTGGAACCCGCCCGAGCGCATGGTGCTACGCGCCAGCCAGGGGGCCATCGTGCTGCAGCGCGGACCCAATGCGCTCTTGCTCGTATGGCTCGACAGCAACATCGGCGCCGACGAGCTGCGCGTTCCCATGGACGGTGCCGTCGCCCGGATGCAGCGCCTGCTGCGATCGGTCGGTACCGCGCCCCATTCAACGGGGGGGGACTCTGTTCCTCCCGGAGCCCTTCCGTCCGATTCCACCCTTTCGAGCGAGCCGTCAGCCGTTCAGCCCAGCCCCTTGTCCAACCCGGGCCAGAACCCCCAGTAGGGCGTAGATACCCACGAGACCATGGTTCAGATCAACTTTGCTCAGAAGAGCGTCACGGTGAAGATCGTGTACTACGGCCCCGGAATGTCGGGGAAGACCACGAACCTCGAGGTGGTGCACCAGAAGGCCCCCGACGAAAGCCGGGGGGACCTCACGAGCATCTCTACGGATGGGGATCGGACCCTCTTCTTCGACTTCATGCCGCTCGACCTCGGCACAGTCGCAGGGATGAAGACCCAGTTCCAGATCTACACCGTGCCCGGACAGGTCTACTACAACTCCACCCGCAAGCTTGTGCTGCAGGGCGTGGACGGGGTCATCTTCATCGCCGACTCCAGCGCCTCCATGATGGAGGAGAACAAGGAGTCCCTGCGGAACCTCCAGGACAACCTGGCGGAGTATGGCAAGGGGCTGAACGAGATTCCTATCGTCATTCAGTACAACAAGCGCGACCTTCCGGACGCGCTGCCGGTGGAGGTTCTGCAGGCCGAGCTCAACCCCCACGGCTGGCCGTCCTTCGAGGGCATCGCCAGCTCAGGCCAGGGCGTCTTCCCGACCCTCAAGGGTTTGGCGGCCACCGTGCTCGACACGATCCACGAGCAGACCGGTGGGGCCGGCAGCCGCTCGCTGCCCCAAACCTCCCAGCCGGCGACCAGCGGGCCGACCGGTCTTCCCGCGGCGACGCCGGTGCCGCCGGCGCCCGTTGCTCAGGCAGCTCCTGCTGCGCCCGTGGCTCCGGCCGCACCCGAGGCGCCCCGCGCGCCCGTGCCGAGTGCTCAGCCCGCCCCGGCCGCGCCGACATTCAGCGCGCCCGCTCCTGTCGAGGCCAGTCAGCCCGCTCCGAACCAGGGCGGATTCCAGGCGCCGAACGCTGGGGGCTTTGCGGCTCCGAGCCCCGGTGCCGGGCCGGCTCCGACCCCGGCTCCGTCCATGGCCCAGCCCGGCTTTGGCACTCCCGCTCCGGCGGCTCCGCCGGCTCCGGTGACGCCGCCGAGCCTCTCGCAGACCGGCTTCCACCAGCCCAGTCCGGATGGAACCCCGCCGAGCCTGGCCCAGACCGGCTTCCACGCGAGCCCCGTGCCGATGGCGCCTCCCGCACAGCCGCAAGCACCGCCCGCCGGCGGTCAGGCCGGTTTCCAGGCTCCGCCTGCGGCACCCGGCGCTCCGGCGGCATCGCCGCTCGGTCAAACCGGTTTCCACTCCGCACCGATCGCTCCCCTGAGAGCTCCCGGCGCGGCGCCCGAGGCCTTCGGGCAAGCGGCTCAGCCGGGCATGGCTGCCCCCGCGCCCCAGGCTCCGCCGAGCCAGCCCGGTGCTCCGGCCGCGCCCCCCGCTTGGGGTGGTCAGCAGCCGCAACCGCAGATGCAGCAGCCCGTTCCGCAGGCACCCCCCGCGATGGCTGAGCCTCCCGCTGACGCGCCGCCCTCCCTGCGGATGGCCGCGCCCCCTGCTGGCGGCCTCGGTGGGGGATTGCCCTCGGTGCCCCCGGCTCCGATCGCTGCGGCGCCCGCCGCACCGACCGGCGCGCCCGCGCCCACCATGTCCCACGCGGCGCCCAGCCGTCCCGCGCCCCAGGCCACCCGCCTGAAGCCCAGGACCTCCGCCCCCGCACCGACCCCGAAGTCGAGCAAGGGACCCATGACCACCATTTTGTTCGTTGTCGTCGCGCTCGCTGTGGGCGTGGTCATCGGCGGACTGGCTTTCAACCTGTTCTAGGGAGGACGCACATCCATGCGCATTTCTGACGAGAAGCTCCGCTCTGACCGGCTGGTCTTCTACTCCCAGGACGTGGAGCGGCTGGACGGGGAACTCGACAGCTTCCTGGAGCTGTCCGGCGCCCGCTGCGCCATCCTGATCGATCAAGAAGGTCACCTGGTTACCCGACGTGGTGAAGCGGCTGCCAGCTCGGTCGACTCGCTGTCGGCCCTGACGGCTGGCTCCTTCGCGGCGACCAAGCAGATGGCTCAGCTGCTGGGGGAGGAGGAGTTCAACACTCTTTCCCACCAGGGCGTACGGCAAGCCATCCAAGTCAGCCTGGTTGGTGAGCGCACGCTGCTCGCGATCGTGTGGGATGAGCGCACCAACCTTGGGCTCGTGCGCTTCTACGCGCAGGAGAGCACGCGCCGTCTTGCCGAAGTATTTGAGGACATCGCCGTCCGTCCTGCCCAGGAGGGAGAGAACCTCTCCGGCGACTACTCGTCCCAGGCGAGTGCCGCTCTCGACGATCTGTTCTAGAGCGCTCTGCGCACATAGCTAAGTGCTTCGTTTAGAAGCGCTTAGGGCGAGTTGATCGCTGCGCGTGGGCGTTCCCTTGGGGGCGCCCACGACGCGTTCCCAGAGGTGGCACCTTAGGCATGTGATGGGCCCTTGGCACCACGAAGCTCCCCCGCTGAACATCCACTTCGAAAAAAGTTTGGGGAAGGGGGGCAAGTCTCGGAACGATCCTGTCGATGGCCCTGTTGATGTCGTGGTTTTCTGCTTGAGCCCGAAAGGGCCAACCCCCCTTCCCGGACCACCGGGACCACGGAGAACACCTCTCATGGCGAAGAAAAAAGCGCGCAAGAAGGCGGCCACTCGTAAGAAGGCCACCAAAAAACGCACGACCAAGAAAAAGGCCACCAAGAAGAAGGCCAAGAAGAAGGCCACTAAGAAGAAGGCTAAGAAGAAGGCCACTCGCAAGAAGGCCAAGAAGAAAGCCACCAAGAAGAAGGCTACGCGCAAGAAGGCCAAGAAGAAGGCCACCAAGAAGAAGGCCACGCGCAAGAAGGCCAAGAAGAAGGCCACCAAGAAGAAGGCCACGCGCAAGAAGGCCAAGAAAAAGGCCACCAAGAAGAAGGCCACGCGCAAGAAGGCCAAGAAGAAGGCCACCAAGAAGCGCGCAACCAAGAAGAAGGCCACGAAGAAGCGCGCCAAGAAGAAGGCGACCCGTCGCCGCTAGGTGAGCTTTTCGACTTCCTGACGGTGCGTTCGTGAACAAGAGCCAACTCGTGGAGAGGGTCGCCCAGCGGCTCTCCACCTCGAAACTTCAGGCCGCTAGGCTGGTGGATTCCGTCCTCGACGAAATCCAGGAGGGGCTCCGTGACGACGGCACCGTGACCATCACGGGCTTTGGCACCTTCGAAGTGAAGGAGCGCAAAGCCCGTGTGGGACGCAACCCCAGCACCGGTGCCCCGATGCCAATCGAGGCGGGACGCAGGGTCGGGTTTCGCGTCGGAAAAGGTCTGCGCGAGTCGGTGTAGGCCCGCGCTTCCGCGCGGCGCTGGCAGCGATATCGTTCGTTCCAGTCGGATTCGATCAGGCCGGCATCACCCTCTGGGGCGATGCCGGCCTTGCCTGTATCTCAGCTGTGCTTGGGCCCCAGCCGTGAAGGCTCCCTGCTACG
>CAYWNK010000221.1:7624-10852 GCA_964459495.1 uncultured Planctomycetaceae bacterium | reverse complement strand
GACAACTATGCGCGTGCGCGCCTTCATCTCGGGGCGGATGGGGCTCATGCGGGGCTACGCTCCATTCGCTTGTGCTCTGCCTCATGGCATGAGCGGCATAGCACCAGCAAGTCACCATCGAACTCATTGCCAAGATTCGCGTAGCTGGTGTGGTGCACGTCTCGGCCTCGCTTCTCGCAGTGTTGACAGCGACAGGCTGCACGCAATAGCGCGACCTTCCTGCGAAGCTTCCACCAGCCCGATCGTAGGTATCCCGTTCGGTAATCCAGCGAACGCAACTCGCTTGCCTTCCATGGGCGCGTACCCGTTCCGACCATCTGAACCATGACGCGCTCCTGCTGCCGGTGGTCAAGATCGCGGAAATCCAAACCGTACATGTCTCGTGCGAGTTGCTCTGACTTCGCGTAGTCCTCTGCCGTTAGCCTTGCTTCCCTCATGAGGCCAGCGTCTCCTCCTGCGCGACGATCTCTGTGATTCGGTAGGTCCCGGCGCCGAGCTGGAACTTGCTACGCAGCTCGCCAGGCTGACCATTCCGCGCCTTCTCGACGTTGATCGTGAAGTCGTACGGATCGCCCGGGTTTCCAGACTGATCGCTGTAGACCGAGATGATCGTGTCCGCAGCGTTCTGGATCGTGGAGCTACCACGGATGGAGTGCATAGAGGGCGGGCCAGTCGGAGCGCTCTCGCCCCGCTTTGGCTGGACCATGGCCAGGACGGGAATCTCAGCCCGCCGAGCCAGGTGCTTGGCGTCGTAGGCGATGCCCGCGAGCTTCTCGTGCTCCTGCTCGCCTGGCCCCCGGAACATCTGGAGGAAGTCCAGCACCACCAGGCCGAACGGCTGCTTCGCCCCGATGGCCCGCATTACCCGAGCCTCGACCAGCCCAATCGTGCTGATTTTGTCGTTCACTTCGATCGACAGCTCGGCGGCTTGCCCGAGGGCCTTCCGGGCTTTCTCGGTGCCGATGGTGAGGGTCCGCATGAAGCTCATCGACTCCCATTCCGCCTGCCAAGACGCTGCTCTGGCGACCATCTCGCGGCCTCCCATTTCGGTGCTCACGTAGAGCACGCGGAGCTCCGATTCAGCAGCTCGGACAGCCGCCTGGAGACCCATGCAGCTCTTGCCGTGGCCCGAGTGCCCGAGCACCAGCGAAAGCGTCCCGCGTTTGAGACCGCCGCCCATGACGCGATCCAGTGAGGGCAGCCGGAAGGACACCACGGCCTCGCCCTCATCGCCGGCCAAAGATGCCAGCAAGTCCTCGGCGTCCTGGCGCATGTTCACCTCGCCGGAGTCGATCGCGAGCATGCCCTGGATCTCCTGGATCGAGTGCTGGCAGCGGGTGAGCCTTTCGCTCGCCGCATCCTCGTTTAGCGGGGTCGCCTCCAGCCGCTCTGTGGTGGCGCGTAGTCGCTCAACGGCCTGGCGCGCCCTCTGAGCCGCAGCGAACCTAGATCGTGCCAGGGCGGCATCCGTGAGGCTCTCCTCGAGCGCCAGGGCGTCGGCGAGGGTCTGTTGATCGACTTCGGGGTCGGTTTGAGCCGAAAGCACGTCCAGGTCGCCCTCGACGCGCAGCTCGCGGAGCCGGGACCAGACCGAGGCCCGGGTCCGGTCGGAGAACTCACCGGGCTCGACCTGCGGGAGCAAGCCCTCGCCGTCCGGCAGGCACACCGCCGAGGCGATCATCGTCAGCTCCACCGACTCCAGCCGGCGAGCGAAGTTGCTGGGCTTAGGCACTCCGGGCCTCCTCGGGCGTCGGGCCGCCGTTGAGGGCCTTGTCGAGGTACGCCTTGGGCTTGTCCGCGCAGCGGTCCTGAAGCTTCTCCAGCCACTCGAAGGCGCGCTGGACCGGGATGTTCGATCCGCGCTCGATCAGGCGCTCGCGGTCGCGCTTGGTCCGGCGGTCGCCGTCTGCCGGTGGCAGACCAAAGCCAGCCAGCGCGTTGCACTCGCCGCGCATCACCGTCCGCCACGGTCGGCCTGCGACGATCGTGAGCTTCTCGAAGACCCGGGCGTGGAGCTTCTCGCGCCAAGACGCCCAGAGCCGCTCCGGCACGTCGGGCGGTCGACCCGACTGAGGCTCGGGCACCGCCAGCGGATCCGTCGCCCTCGTGGGGTTGTCCTGCGGAGCAGCCGGCGGCGGCGCAGCCGCGCTCTCCGGTTCGCGCATCCCCGATCCCCGATCACCACTCTCCGATCCCCGATCAGGGGGATGGGTTGTTTTGATGGGTTCCGGGTGTGTTTGTATGGATTCCGAGTCATCCCCTACTAGGGGATGGGTTGGCATATCGGGCGGTTCCGGCGTGCTCACCTTCTGCTTGTTGCCCGCATCGAAGTAGCCAATCAGTGCCAAATAGGGTTCACCCTTACTCAGCCAGCGCTGAATGAGCTGCGCTGATTCCAGTTCCTCGAGGAAAGTCTCGACCTGTGCAGGGTCTACTCCGCCGTCCCGCATACGCTCCGTGCAGACCTGAGCGCAGACCGTGAACGCATCCCCGGCCATCCTGCCGGCGCCGTCGGTCGCACAGAGCAGGCGGAAGTAGAGGGCCTCAGCGCCCCACGAAACCGCGTTGAGCTTCTTTGAGTGGATCGACGATCGCAGGACGGCCTGGTAGGCAGTAGAGAGCCTCGGCATCAGGCGGCCCCCTCGGCTGCGCAGGCCCCGCACTGGGGCCGCTCCTCGAAGAAGGCGATCATCTCGCGCGAGGCGGGCCTGTAGCCCTGGCGGAGGTAGAGCGCCGTGTCGAGCTCGGGCGCGCAGCGAGTGCATCGCCAGCTCCCATCCGGGAGGAAATGCCAGTCGATTCGGTGTGCCATGTGACGGTGCGGCTTGTAGCCATGCGGTGACTTCTCTCGTGCCCGTTTGCGTTCGAGTCGGGCGACCTCGGCAACGGCGTCCCTCAACGCCGGGTTGCTGCGCTTGATCCGCGCGAGGACTTGCTGCCAGGCTGTGTCAGCCATCGTCCCGGCCCCCCTTATTCGCTTTGACGATCTGGAAGAACGAATCACCAGGCCTGCAAACCCCGCTGGGGTCGCAGTGCTTCGAGGGGTCAAATCCCCCGGGAACCTCTGCGATCAACCCGCACTCCACGGCGGTCTCTTGGATGTCGCAACCATCGATGGACTCTCCAGCCCAGAGGAGTTCGAGCATCCGATCCGCGAATGCGACTGCTGCTTCAGCGTCCATCTACTCGCCCCCCTGCGCCCGCTCTTGGCGCTTCTTCTCAGCTGCC
>CAYWNK010000221.1:5421-7524 GCA_964459495.1 uncultured Planctomycetaceae bacterium | reverse complement strand
AGCGTCCATCTACTCGCCCCCCTGCGCCCGCTCTTGGCGCTTCTTCTCAGCTGCCCAGCCTGCGCATAGATCCGCCGGCTCGCCGTTCGCCTTGAAGCACGACCCGCCCTCCTGTGGCGGTTTGTACGCCTCAACCTTGACCTCATGCACTGCGCCCGAGGGATGCCGTCGACGAAGTATCCTTCGTACCCCTTGGTGGCACGAGAAAGCGCCACTAGCGGCGACCTCCTCAAGCTCCTCGCTGCTTGCATACGCCTGTCCTTCGACGCCGCGCCGCTCTGGGCTACCAGGCCTGTAGGCGCAGGAAACGCACATCGAACCGCGAACCTCCATAGGCCCTCGCTTGATGGGCTGCTGTTCCTGGTCGTACTCGGCGACCCAGCAAGTGCAATGCTTGGGCCCCCTTGCTGCCGCGCCCATACAGCACATGCCTTTCCCAGCATCGGGGAGATCACCATCGCCTAAGTCGACTGTCAGCATCAGCCTTCCTCCCCCGCGCCCTGGACGCGTTCCGTAGCTCCAAGGATCTCGATTAGCTTGTCGGCGTGCCCGTCCAGCATCCCGATTGCGCAAGCCGTGGACACCAGATAAGGCTGCTGCTCGGGCAGCATCTCGGGGCAGTCGTCCACGATGGCGAACCCATCAATCCCAGGGAACGCATCCAGCCAGTCGGCAATCTCCTGCCCTCGTGCATGTGGGCCGGATTGATGTGCTCCAGTGCGGGCAAGCACCTCGATACCGTGAAGGGCGAGCAAGTAGCGCACGCACCATTCGTGCCCCCCGGGTCGATCTCTCCAATCCGCTTGCCTCCAGGTTGAGCTTAGGACGATGCGGCAGCCAGTTGCGCGCACCACTCGAACGAGTCGATCTAGCGCATCCGGAAAAATCACCCGATTGTGAACAGCCTCGCTGCAAGCTCTCATGATCTCTTGCGTCCGCTGCGATGGCCATCCGTTCAGCACACCATCGATATCCAAGAACAGCACCTTCACAGCATCACCTCCACCTTCTCAAACTCGCACACCCATACCCAGGGATTCGCGTCCCAGCCGAGGCCCTTGGCGGCGTAGATGGCGTCCCAGGTCCAGCGGAACGCATCGACTGATTCCTCTTCCAGCAGGGAACCATCGTCGTGCTCGCGGAAGCCTTCCTCCCAAGCGCCCTCAGCGTCGATCTCCTGCACCCGCTCAACCCTCACGTCGAGCACTCGCAGGGTGATGCGGGAGTGCTCTCGCTTCATGTGGATACTCGGCAACCACTTCTCGCCCACCATCGAGCAGTCATCGCCGCATAGGTCAGCGTCGAACGGGTCCCACTCGCCGTAGTCGGCGCGATAGCGGACCGAGCCGTTGCTGCCTAGGTGGTGGGTTTCTCTCACGTAGAGGAGGTCGCCGGGGACGCCGAAGGGACTCTTGACGCAGCCAAGCGGGCTATCGTGTTCCACGTCAACGCCCATGTGCCGTGTACCAGCTGCCGGATGGTGCATATGCCACAACCCCCTATCGGCGTACATCTTCCCATGAGGCACAGACCTAATTAGGTCCGGGGTAAGCCAGGTCTGGGTCGCGCCAGCCACAACAGGCCTTCTCGTCTGAGTCTTCCGCCCCTCCAGAATCGCTCTCACCATCTCGCCGTTGAACAGCACAGGGCGCTCTTTCGCTTTCGCCTCAACCACAGATCACCTCCACCTTCTCCAGAATCAGTAACAGCAGACAGACCAACGAAACAGCCAGCGCGGGAATCGCAGTGCGCGGCGGGGTGCGGGGGAGAGTCAAGATTCACCCCCTTCGCCTTCACCAACTCGATCCAGGGCAGACTCAAGCTGTCTCCGGATCTCGCAAGCGTCTTCGATCAACTGGGCAAGCTCAGCTTCAGGCTTCACGACCTTGCGAATCGCGGCGTCTTCATCGCCTGGGGAGTAGTCGCCGCTTTCGACCCACTCGATATCATGGAGGGCCTTGGCGACCAGCTTCAGGTGCTTGCGGAATGCTCGCCGTAACGGTGTGGAGTCGTCGAAGGTCGCAGCGTCTAGCTTGCAATACAGGTAGTCCATACTTCCACCGCTCATGACTGACCCCCTTCCCCTTCGCCGCGCTGGGCGAG
>CAYWNK010000221.1:0-5321 GCA_964459495.1 uncultured Planctomycetaceae bacterium | reverse complement strand
TCCCCTTCGCCGCGCTGGGCGAGGGCTTTGCGGGCACGCTGACCTTCGTCCATCTCAGCCTCGGACTGGTCAAGATCCCCCATGCCGTAGTGGTAGCGATCCGTGCTTGCGTACCACTCCAGCGCTTCCTCTAGCTCAGCCACGCGCGACGCATTGGCAAGATTCAGCCGATGCAGCGCCTCCTGGCCATTCTTCCAATCCGCGACCTCCGCCTTGAGCCGCGCGATCTCAGCGTCGGATGCGCGGGTGTTCCAGAGTTGAACTGCGTTTTCTTCGTCGTTGCCATCTGGGCCTAACGCATCGCATACCGCGCAGTTGGGCGACTCCGTACCATCGAGGAATTTCGATGAACCACAGAACGGGCACGGCTTCATCTCAGGCGTTTCCATCGGATCCCTCCTCGCGCTCGGCGGGCTTGCGTCCGAACTCGTTGAAGCGGATAGGATCCGCGCAGATGCAGCACAAGCGGGCGTCGTTCAGATGCAGGTGATCCGCGCCGCAGCATTTGCACTCGGCGGGCTCCTCGTTCACCAGCGTCTCCGTTGCGCTGGGCTCGGGCTGCTGAGGTTTGCCTTCCGCGAACTTGTCCAGGGTCAAGTAGTGAGCGTTCCTGGCACCGTCCGCGATCTCTATAAGTTCACTCCTCAGGTGAGCTATGAGCCTTGACTGGCTCTCAGAAACACGAGTCACTTGCCCCAGGCGAGACTCCAGAGATGCGCTAAGCCCCTTGAGCTCATCCCGCTCCTCAAGCACCGGCCTCAGAAGCTCCTCCACCTCCAGGGGCGTGGCGCGCTTGAAGTCGGACCGGAATCCAACCTCCTTGAACCTCTCCCCTCCTTCGGGGTCGAGCAGCGTGCAGAGCTTCCCGCAGTGCCGCTCCGAGCGCTCCAGCATCTGGTCCACCTCCGCAAACCTCTCACTCGCCGTCTTGTTCCTCTGCCACCACTTCATGCCTTCTTCCTCCCTTTGTTCGCTCGTAGTTCGTTGATCTCTGCCAGCACCTCGCCGGGCACCTCCATCTGGACGGCAGCGGCCAAGAGCCAGTCCTGCCAGTTGACGCACGGCACCGATCGGGCCGCCGTATTCCCGCGATAGATCGCCACGCGATCACCGCAGAGCTTGAGCGTCACCTCGCCGACGTTGCGCTCTAGGCGCGATTGCTCCGTGGGCTTGGTCATGCCTGGCGCTCCTGTTGAGTTCGGAGAACCAGCGCGATTGCGCGGGCCTCGTTTGCCTGGTGGCGCAGCTCTGAGAGGGTCCGGACGGTTGCGCCGTAGTTGCCAGCCGCGTGCGCGTCGACAGCAGCTTCGCGTAGGTCCTCGAGCTTGGCGAGGATGTCCCAGAGGGCTTTCGCGCTCGGGGCTACTTTGGGCTTGGTCATTCGACCTCCTCCAGCCCAAGCAGCTCACGCAGGCGGGCGGCTTCGGCTTCACGAGACTCGGCGCCGTGGCAGGCTTCGAGGAACTCGACCTTGGATTCGAGCTCGGTGATGCGATCTTCTTGCCCGTCCAGATTGATCGCGTAAACCAAGCAAAGGAAGGAAAGCGCCATAATCGACACGGCCAACGGGCAACCCATAGCGCCGTCATCCTCAGAGTCAGTCACAGCCCACCCCCAACGCGACCCCGCGCAACTAGCTCAGCCCGAGCCCTCACCTGCCCCGGTAGGCACGCGACGATCGAACGGGTGAGCGACTCGGAGCGCTTCGTCTGCGAATCCATGGCGTCAACGCGCCTGCGGTATCCGATGCCGTAGAGGACCGCGCAGCACCCGCAGCCGAATAGGAAGCCGAGAAAGGCGGCTAGGATGGGGGTCATTGGGAGCCTCCGGCGCGCTTGATCGGCCGCGACTTCTTCATCTCTCTGTACCTTCGGTCTGCATCCCTCTTGCAGGTCCGACATAGCCTGCTGGGCGTCCCGTTGGGGAGGATTGCTGTTCTCGTGTTATCGGGCGTGAACTCATGACCGCGCTTGCAATGAGTCTTCGCCGCGTTCCTTGCGGGGATGCTCGTCCCACGCATCACATTCTCGGCGATGGTCAATTGCTCTAGGTGGTTTGGATTTGCGCAGTGCCGGACCCTGCACAGATGGTCTAGCGCCAAAGATTCGCTAAGCCTCCCAATAAGAATCTGGGCCACGATGCGATGGAATCGGTGATCCTTGCCATTCCAGGTGGTTCGCGCATAGCCATCCCGCCGAAGGGTGCCCTTTGACACTTCCCAGCAGCCTGTTTCCTGGTTGATTGAGATGCGGTCAGCGAGAACAGAAGGAAGGCTTTCGATGTCCGCTTTTCCAAGCGGTCCACCTACCGGCGCAACATCATCGCTAAGGGCACCGTAGTGCGTCCTAGCGGGGCCTTTCTTAGCCTTCGCGGCCTTGGCTTCGGCTAGCGTGTCGCGTGTAGCCGGTTGTTCGAAGGGGAAGAGGCTCATTTGCCGCGCCTCCTAGCATTGATGAGCGCAGCGCTGGAAATCACATCGCGCACAGTGCCCTGGGAGAGCAGACGACCGAGCGCCGCCGCTGCCTCGTAAGGAATCCCGCCCTCCCAGGCGCACTTGATCGAAACGCCTTCCTCGAACTGGTAGACGCGGACGATTTCCGCCCAGTGCGAGTCCGGCATGATCGCAGTCCACCGCACATAGATGGAATCCAGACGGTTTCCCTCGGGGCCGTCTTTCGAGCTATCGACCACCAACGCCTCACGAAAAGCAGCCTCGGCAAACTTCCAAGGGGGTGTGGTGGATGGGTCCACAATTCGCCACGGCGACTTGTACTCAACCCAAGCTGATAGATCCTCATCAAGGCTGCAAAGCCGCGAGTCCGAGCCAAACGTCAGCTGCCCGCCACCGTTCTGGTAATTGATGAACCAATCATCCTTTCCAGTGGTGACGGTGAAGCGCATGCCCTTCGTGTCAGGCTTAGGCATCGGAGGCACCTCCCTTGGCATCGGCCAGGCGCTTGCGCTCTTCTGTCTCGCGCTCGCTCTTGGCCTCGTCCTTCTGAACCTTGACGCAGGCTAGGTGTAGCTCATTGATGTGCTTGTCCTGTGATGGTCTCGACTCCGTCGTGTTTTGGGTTGAGTACCAATAGACGCCATCCGGGGATGTAAATGCGGAGAGCAGGGGCCGCCCGCCAGGACACTCCCGCTTATCGATCACGCCATGCCAGCCGTCACGGTCATCGCGCCAGACCTGGTACTGATAGATCGGCTCGGACTTCTCAGGCTTGGGCTTGCGCCAGGGGAGGAACCTCACTGGGCACCTCCCGCGCTCGGGGTGTCGCGCTGGGCTAGGGCTGCTGCTCGATCTCGCTCCATATTCTCGGCGATGTGCTTGGGGATCACGGCGCTACCCAGTGACGCTGCCCACATTCCAAAAGCCGCGTAGTCGGGACCGCCCTCACTCGACTTGCCTTCTAGGAATTCGGCAGCGCCTTTCCGGGCTTCTATGTGCTGGGCACACTCGTACTCCAGCTCCGCAATGCGGCCCTCGATCGAGACAAGCATCCGCGCCCGCTGGATCCAGTTGGTTTCATTCGTCGGCGCACCTTCAACAGTGCCACCTAGAACTGACGCGGCGGTGCGGTTGCGCTCCCGACGAACCTGGTCAGCCTCAAGGTGCACGGCCTCCAGCTCCGCGATCCGGGCCTTGGCCTTCTCAGCCGCCTCGAATACCTCAGGCGGCTCAGTCATCTCGGACCACTCAACGCCGAGGAGTTCGCCTAGCGCCTTGAAGTCCTTGCAGGAGTCAGCGAAGGCCGATCCCCAGGACTTGGCTTGACCGTCTAGGCGCTTGTTCTCCGCCTTGAGCTTGGCGATCTCGGCATCCCTGGCCTCTATCTCGGCGCCTAGGACCTCGGCGATTGTCTTGCCGACTTCTTCGGGGTCACTCTCCATCGGAGCCCTCCCTGGTGCTGGTGCACACGGTGTGCAACTCACCCACCGGACCGCCATTCTGGGCCCCCTCATGGGCACTGATCGGTGTCGCTGGGCACTGAGCGCTAGGCATCCAAGATGCGACTCGTGCGGGGTTTAGGCTCACGAGGCCAGATGCAGGCCGTATGCCGGTCGGGGAGTTCATGGGGTCTCTCATAGGGTCGGTACTAGGAAAGGGTTGCGGTGTTTCAGAGCGGCGCATTCTGGAGCCTTTGGGTCCCTCGATTGTGCACCGCCCTTGCTCGGTGGGCATTGTTGGGCCATGCCCAAGCCGCCCAAGCCCAAGCGTCGACTCCCCAACGTGGAGGCCGTCTACTCGGGCGGTGTTTGGAAGTTCCGGGCCGTCGCCAAGGCGCGCGGCGCCCGGCGAAAGGGATCGCTGCGCGCGACCCAGGAAGAGGCGTACCGGGACGCGCAGGCGCTCAAGGATCACCTCCGAATGTTCGGCGCGGCGGGCGCGGGGACCCTCGGAGGCGCGCTGCAGCGAGTCATCGACGACGCAAGAGAGCGAGGGGTCGAGGAAGTCTCCCTCAGGAACAACTACGAGAACCCGGCGAGAGCGATCACGAGCGGCTACCTGAACGCGAACTCCGCGCTTGAGGAGGTCACCGAAGAGACCGTGCGATGGTTCGTCCGCGAGGCGCTCGAGGATGGCCTGAGCCCGAACACGCTGCGCACGTCGTACCTGCGGGTCCTGGGCGCGGCCTTCGATGTCGCCGGGCTCCACTCCCCCGTCAAGGCGGCGCGGGTCAGCATGCGGAACGCCCTCAAGCCCAGGCGCTTCGAAGGGGCCTACCTGACCATTCCGGAGCTCGGGCAGCTGATCTACCGGATGTCCACCTGGAGCGAAGGGCGCTACAGCCCGGGGCGATCCCAGGCGCACCAAACCGACCTCGTGATCCTGCTGTGTACCACCGGGATTCGATGCCACGAGATGGGCCGGATCCTCAAGCCGGACGTGGACCTTGAGCGCCAGCTGATCCGGATCCGTGAGCCGAAAGATAGGAGCAATCCCAGAACGGTCCCCATCGCCCCCATCGCGCTCAAAGCTTCGGCGCGAATCATCGCCGGCCTCAAGGAGGGGCAGGGGCTCGCTAAGGAGAGCACGCTCAGCAGCATGGCCCAGCGCTGGAGAACCCGGCTGGACATCGACAACTTCAGGGGAGCCCAGAGCCTGCGCAGGAGCTTCGCCAGCGGCCTGGAGAGCGTTGGGGCACCCTTCAGCGTCACCAGGGACCTCCTGGGGCACGCCCCTGGAGTCGCCGGAATGACGGGCCGCTACCTGCGGACCAGTATGGAAAATCGTCGCCATTGGGTCAGCCGGCTGTCCGAGGCGATCGCTGCTGCTTCAGGTTTCGCTGTGAGCGAGGGATCCGAGGATCCTTGAC
>CAYWNK010000220.1:0-10885 GCA_964459495.1 uncultured Planctomycetaceae bacterium | reverse complement strand
CTTCCGCCGTGTTCACAGGAATCGTCGAAGCCGCCGTCCCCGTTCGCTCCATGGAGGCCCGCGGCAGCGGTGCCCGCCTGGTCGTCCCCGCCCCCGCCCTGGAGGGCTGGGAGCCCAAGGTCGGGGATTCGATCGCCGTCTGCGGAGCCTGCTTGACGGTGGCGGAGCTGCTGCCTGGGGCGCCCACAGATCTGGCCGCCGGTCCCGATATGGCCTTCGACCTCTCTGCTGAGACCCTAGAGCGCACCTGGCTGGGCGATTTGGGCCCCGGGGTTCCGGTCAACCTCGAACGGGCCATGCTCTTCTCGGCCCGGCTCGACGGCCACCTGGTGTCCGGGCACGTGGACGGCCTGGGGCGGGTCACCAGCATCCGGGACCCCGGGGACGGGGGGGCGGAAATCGAGTTCGAGGTGCCTGAGGGGCTCTCGCGCTACCTCGTCGACAAGGGCAGCATCACCCTCGACGGGACCAGCCTGACGGTGGTGCGGCCCGAGGCGGGGCGCTTCACGGTGGCCGTGATTCCTCTCACGCTGGAACTGACCCGCCTCGGCCAAGCCAAGGCGGGGGACCGGGTCAACGTCGAGGTCGACCTGGTGGGCAAGTGGGTCGAGCGGCTGCTCGGGACCCGCTAGGGGAGCCGGAGAGCGCTAGAAGCCCAGGGCCACGGCCGAGATGAAGGCCGTGACCGGGGCGGCCTCGCGGGCCTCCTCAAGGGAGCCGGTCAGGGTCTGGAGGGCAAACGAGATTTCGTCGTAGATGTCGTCGTCTTTGAGGAGACGGCCGATCGTGCCCTCCCCGTTGGCGAGCCCGGTGGACACCACCTTGAAGTCGGCCACGATGCTGGCGATGTCGTCGTAGACCTCCCTCTCTTGAATCAGTGCGCCCAGGGTGCCTTTGCCCTCCGTGATGGCGGTGGTGATTCCCCTGATGTCGTCGACGGCGCCCTTGAAGACCGCCGCGAGCTCCTCGTCCTCGAGAAGCATGCCGAGCGTTCCTTCCCCTGCCCTCAGGCCGCGGGTTAGCTCGGCAAAGTCATCGAGGGCGGAGCGCACCCGGCCAGCCACCTCCTCGTCGCTGATCAGCATGCCCATCGTGCCCTTGCCCTCGCGTACATCTGTGGCGAGCAGCTTGAACTCCGTCACGGCGCCGTCGATCTCTTCAACGACCTTTGCGACGCGATCGGCCAGCTCCTCGTCGCTGAGCAAACGTCCCACCAGGCCCTTCCCGGCCCTGGCGTCGGCGGTGATCGCTTGCAGGTCTGCGCTCACAGTCTCAATGTTCGTCGCCGACGCACGAACGCTATCGCGCAGTTCGTTGTCGACCAGCAAGCTGCCCAGCACGCCCTCGCCCTCACGGGCTCCGGCCACGAGCGAGCGCACGTCGGTCATCGTCTCGTCGAGATTGGCGATCGTACTGGTGAGCGGTTCGCGGTTCTCCTCCACCAGATCCCCGAGGGCCGCCAGCACGTTGGCTTCGACCGTGCCGAACAGCTCGCCTTCCGGGCGGGGACCCGAGTCGCGCGTCCCCGGCTCGATCGCTAGCACCTTGCCGCCAAGCACAGTCGATTCCTGCACACGGATCTCATGGTTGGCGTACAGGTCGACGCTGTTGTCGAGGGCCAGATCCACGCGAATGCGGCGATTGATGTCGTCGGTCTCCGAGTCGTACTCAAGTCCCTGGACCTTGCCCCAGCGAACGCCCGCGACCCAGACCGCATCGCCCTTGCGCAGCCCGTTGGCCTCGGGGAACCAGACCGTGATCTGTTGCGTTTCGCCGCCCAGTGAAAAGTCGGTCTTGAAGAGCGTGAAGTAACCCAGGACACCGATCACGGCGACAAAGAAAAGGCCCAGGGCGGCGTGGCGTTGGGGGCTCATGGCGATTCTCGGCTAGTGGCTAGTTCCCCAGGAACGTGCGCAGGCGCTCGTCGGGGTGGTTGAAGAACTCGTCGACTGGGGCCTGGACGTGGACTTTTCCGCCCAGCAGGAAGGCGACCTCGTCGGCGACGGTCTCGAGGCACTCGACACGGTGCTCGACGACCAGGGAAGAGACGCCGAGCTCGTCGGATACGTCCCGCATCAGGTGGTTGATCGCGCGGCTGATCTCAGGGTCGAGGCCGGCGTTGGGCTCGTCGTACAGGATCAGGCTGGGGTCGGTGATGAGCGCACGGGCGAGGCCAACGCGCTTTTTCATGCCGCCGGAGATCTCCGAGGGGTACTTGCCACCGGCATCGGGGATGCGCACGAGGGCCAGCTTCTCCTGCACCTTGCCCTCGATCTCATCGGCATGCAGCTTCGTGTTCTCCCGCAGGGGCAGCGCCAGGTTCTCGGCCACGGTGAGCCAGTTGATCAGCGCACCCTCCTGGAACACGTAGCCCATGTCCTTGCGCAGCTCGCCCATCTCCTGCCGTGAAAGCGTGGCGAGGTCCTTCCCGCGCACCTCGACCTTGCCCTTGTCGGGCTGCATGAGTCCGATCACGTGCCGTAGTGTCACGGACTTGCCGGTGCCCGAGCCGCCCATCAGCCCGAGGCACTGGCCCTTGGGCAGCTCGAGGTCGATCCCGGCCAGGATCACCTTGCCGCTAAAGGCCTTGTGCAGGTCGGTGACGCGCACCACCAGATCGTCGTTGGACTCGCCCATGGATCAGGCCTGGTACATGAGCCAGGTCAGGAAGTAGTTCGAGATGATCACGGCGATGGTGGAGTCGCGCACGGCTCGGCTGGTCGCGCGGCCGACGCCGAGCGCGCCGCCGCGGGCGCCGAGGCCCGAGTGGCAGGAAACCACCGAGATCAGGATCCCGAAGCAGAAGGCCTTGAGCAGGCCGCCGAAGACGTCCTTGGGCAGGGGAATGACCTCGCCCGTCGATTCCAAAGCCACCCACACGGAGTCCATGTACATCGTCCAGCCCACGCCGAGCTGGGCCTGGGCCACGAAGCCGCCTCCCAAAATGCCGATCGCGTTGCACAACACAGTCATCAGCGGGCACACCAGCGCCAGCGCCGCCACGCGGGGCAGCACCAGAAACGAGAGGCGATCCACCGACATGACCTCCAGCGCGGCGAGCTCGTCGGAGACCGCCATCGTGCCGAGCTCGGCGGCGAGGGCGGATCCGAAGGTTGCCGCCAGGACGACCGCCGTCACGAAGGGGGCCATCTCCCGCGCGAGGCCCGTCGCCACCAGCACACCGATCTGGTCCTGCTGACCGAAGCGAGCCAGCTCGATGCCGGTCTGCAGGCATAGGATCATTCCAATGAACAATCCCACCAGCAGCACCACATGCAGGTTGCCGATAGCGGCGGCGTAGAGCTGGGAAAGGAACCAGCGCCCGCGCTTGGGCAGGTGCCCGATCCGAGCGCAGATGCTGAAGAACAGGCCGACGCGCTCGCCGGTCTCCTCCAGAAAATGGCGCAGGCCTCCCAGGTTCCAGGCCACGTAGACCAGGCTAAGGACCATGGCCCCGGTGAGGAGGTCGGGCCAGGAGGAGGGAAGGGCGGCGGGAGAGGGCATCTGTTCCTGTCGGATCCTAGCGGGGGACGCCCGGACCCATAGGGGTCTCGTCTAGAGCGGGCAAAGTGCTGGGCACTCGATCGAGGGGCCAGCCCGGTCCCGGGAATGCCGGGGCCAGCAGCTGGCGGCCTTTGCCCGCTACGTGCCGCCAGCGCAGCAGGCCGAACAGAAGGGACGTTTCCCTGGCCTGCTGACCCCCCAGGCTGTATTTCCGGCTGGCCCAGAGGCCTGAGAGGGAGCGCCGATCCTCGTCACGATCCTTTTCTCGGCGCCAAAGGCCAGCCCAGGAACGCTGGCGCAGCTGGTCAAAGCGCCGTTCCTGGGTCCACAGCTCCCACATCCAGGTGTAGTGCTCGTCGACGAACTGCAGGCGCCAGAGGGGATTGAACGCGGGGAACGCGAGGAGCTCCTCATCCCTGACCTGATCGTTGTAGGAGCGGAAAATCGGCCAGAACTTGCGCCAGGTGGACGTCAGGCCGTCCTCGCGCCGCGTCCGCTGCCAGCCGTGCCAGAAGGGGAAGACGTAGCCCGTGTGCTTTTCCCCGTCCGGGTAGACCTCATCGCGCACGTTGATGAAGGGCCAGAGGAAGTAGCGGGAGGTCAGCCCGTCCCCCTTGTAGTAGCTGTAGAAGGGCCAGACCCGGCGGCGCACCGCGCGGTTCGGGTCGCCGCCCTGGAACAGGACCAGGGGCCAAGGGCCGTCCCAGGCCCAGAAACCGGTGTTGTCGTCGCTCGTGTAGCCAAAGAAGGGCCACAGGGCGGTGGTGGAGCGTGAGCCCTCCCGGCTGGATCGCCCGAAGAAGGGCCAGAGGTTGAGCACCCGTTGGTGGAAGCGCTCCGGCTTGTTCAGATCGTTGCGCTGGTACTGGAAGAACGGCCAGAGCACGCTCCAGCGGTCGTAGCGCCCTTCCCAGCGATTGCGGGTGGCAAGGGGCCAAACCCGCCAGCTGTTGCCGCCGGCACCGTTTGCCCAGGTGAAGAACGGCCACAGGAAGTGGTAGGCCGTGCGTCCGTGGCGCTGCGTGCGCAGAAATAGGGGGAAGGCCGCAAAGTCGATGCGGTCGTAAGAGAAGAAGTGCTCGAGGACTCCGCCGAAGGGGAAGACGGCCCGGCGTGTGTCCCCGCTCTTGGTCTTGGCCCAGAAGATTCCGGGCAAGCTGAAGAAGTCCCAGGTGTCGGTGCCCTCCGGCCGGCTCTGGTAGGAGTATCGGAAGATGGGAAGAAGCTGGGTCACCTTCTCCTGGTGGCTGCTGCGCCGGGTCCCGAAAGGGGGCAGGAACCACGAGAAGCTGCGCGCTTCGTCGATCCGTCTCCAGGACACCAGGGGCCGCAGAGCCCAGTAGTTCATCCTGCCCAGGGGGTCGCGGCGCGTCAGGACGGCCCCTCCCAGGGCCTCGACTTCGCTGTCTCCACCGGCCACCGAGACCTCGGTGAACAGGGGGGCGAGGTGGATTTCCGTGCGTCCGGTGGCACAGCCGGCGAGACCGGCGATCGAGGCCAGCCAGAGCGCGAGCGCGGCACGAATCCAAAAGGGGTGGGCCCGGGCGCGCTGGGGGGAGGAGCGGGAGAACATGAAGAGCCCGGGAATTGTCACCTGCTGGGCGCCTAGTTCAAGGCGCTGGCGTTTCCTTTCGCCCGGCGGCCGCTACTCTTGGCGCCGAACCCAGATTTCCTTTCCTCCTAGCCATGCCCACGATCCTCTCCGGCCTCCAGCCCAGCGGCCGACCGCACCTGGGCAACTACTTTGGGGCCATTCGCCAGCACATCACCCAGCAGGCGGAGCCTGGCGAGCATTTCTACTTCATCGCCGACTACCACGCGCTGACCAGCCTGCGGGACCCCGAGCAGCTGCGGACGAACGTCCGGGAGGTGGCAGCGACCTACCTGAGCTTGGGCTTGGACCCCGAGCGGGCGGTGTTTTTCCGGCAAAGCGACGTGCCCGAGGTGACCGAGATCGCCTGGCTGCTCTCCACGGTCACCGGCATGGGGCTTCTGGAACGGGCCCACTCCTTCAAGGACAAGACGGCCAAGGGCATCAAGCCCAACGTGGGCCTGTTCACCTACCCCATCCTGATGGCGGCGGACATCCTGGCCTACGACTCCACCTCGGTGCCTGTGGGCAAGGACCAGATCCAGCACATCGAGATGGCCCAGGACATGGCCGGCTCCTTCAATGCCGCCTACGGTGAGGTCTTCGTGCGCCCCGAGCCCAGCATCCCCAGCGATGCGCGCCTGGCCAAGGTGCCCGGCCTCGACGGCGAGAAGATGAGCAAGTCCTACGGCAACGACCTGTGGATCTTCGAGTCGGGGAAGGCGCTCAAGAAGGCGGTCGGGCGGATCCAGACCGACAGCCGGGAGCCCGCCGAGCCCAAGGATCCCAGCGGCGTGCTGCTGCTCGACTTTCTGGCCCTCTTCCTGGAGGCGGACGAGATGGAGACCTGGCGGGAGCGCGTGCGTGCCGGCGGGGAGGATGCCCCTGGCTACGGTCACCTCAAGGTGCGCCTGGTCGAGGCGATCGACGCGGCCTTCGGGCCGGCCCGCGAAAAGCGCCAGGCCCTGCTCGACGACCCCACCGAGCTTGAGCGCTTCCTCACCCGCGGCGCGGAGAAGGCCCGAGAGCGCGCGACCGCGGTTCGCGATCGCGCGCTCAAGGCCTGCGGGCTGCGCTAGGCCTCAGTCCACGCTCACTCGAAGGTGATGGTCAGCGCGTCGCTCGTGTTGAACGTCGCGCCCATCATCGACGCCGTATCGCGGTAGACATACTGGAAGTTCCAGCTGGAGCCCGCGGCCAGGGCGCCACCGCCGGCGGGGAGGCTGGCGTTGTCAATCTCGAGGGGGACGCGGCCGGCTCCGCCTGCGACCTGAACGGGGAAGGCCGCAACCTGGCCGCCGACACAGCTGAAGCCGTTGCCAAAGGGCACGTTCTGCGCCATGTCGCCGTAGAAGTAGGCGCCGAACTCGCCGCCCGGGAGATCCGTGACGAGCAGGCGGAGGTTGTTGGCGATCGAGTCCGCGGAGCCCGTGACGGTGAGCCTGGCGGGGACTCCCGTGGAGTTGGGGTTGGCTCCGCAGTAGCGGACGGGCTGGTTGAACAGGTCGACTTGGGTCAGCCAGCCGCCGATCGTCGCGCCGCTGCTGAGCTGGGTACCGAACGCGAAGGCCGTGCCGTTGGAAACGGCGACCCCATCGCACCAGGAGTAGCCGCCGTTGAGGATGGAAATATCCTGTTCGAGGAGGGATGTCCCGGTGGCCATTTCGATCACGATGAAGTCTTCAATGCCAACGGCGAGGACCTTGGATTCATCGGGCGTGATTGCGATATCGAGCGGGAGGCTGGCGATGGTCCTAGTGAAGGTCGGCTCAAGGGTATCTTCGCTGATGTCCCACGCGCGAACCCGCGTCTGGTTGGCGTTCTGGCGGGCGATGGCGACGACCCGGGTATCGGTGATGTCGAGGGAGTCCAGGCCGGCGAAGAGCCCGTTGGTACTCGCCGCAAAGACCTTGATGTCGACAGGGTCGATCATGGTTCCCGTTGCTGCCGGCAGGTTGGTTAGGTCGAACAGCTGAACGTGGAACTCCGTACGAACCGCGCCCAGTCGGCCGTCGGGCGTGATCACGAGGTCGTGGGCATCGCCGGTGTTGGTGTGAAAGGACTGGTTGCCGAGCGCGTCCCAAAGGTCGACCTGCATGCCACCTTGGGATGTGTTCCGGCGGCTGATCGTCAGCACCGCTTCGTTGCTCATCTCGATCGAGTCGAGCGCGGAGCCTCCCTGGGCGCCAGGGGAGTTCCAGATGCCGGAGACCCACTGAATTCCGGATGCCGACTGGGCGAGCTCCAGCCGAGCGACGGCGTTCGCCGAGCGAACGGCCGCATGTTGTCCATCGGGGGCGAGGGCAAGGTCGAGGGGCTCGCCGTCCAGGTCGGTGCCAGGACCGGTTTCGAATGCGACGACCGGAGGGCCTCCGCCGGCGGGCTGCAGGTCCCAAACGGTCACGCGCGTCTTCGGAACCGAGGTCGGGTCGATGAGGGACAGCGTCACGGCGTGCACGTCGTCGGCGACGACAGAGTCCACGCTGGGGCTGAGACCGAACTGAAAGTAGCCCCCAATTTCTCCAGGTTGGAAAGCCAGCCGGGTGGCGCTGGCCAGGTCATAGACGGCGGATCCCCCAGAGGAACCGTTCCCCCCCCGTACGATCGCAAGCGTTCCGTCCGGCGTGATGGCGACGTCCCGGGGGTCGATCCCAAGGTTGTCCTGCAGGAGGACCGGAAAGCCCGGCTGGGTCAGGTCGATGATCAGGACGCGGGAGCCGATGACGATGGCGCGCTCATTGGTCACGCCGACTCCGTCCTGGCAGGCCCCGCTCATGTCGTTCCCGCCCGAGAAATGGACGGTGGGGGGGCCGGGGTTCTGCAGGTCGTAGATCCGTGCAGACGTGAACATCGTGTTGTCTCTGGCTACGGCGTAGCGACCATCCGGGGTGACCTCGACGTCATCGACGCCGAGGGGGGGAGTCGGCGAGCCGGAGTTGAAGACCTCCTCGTAGACGACCGTCTGCCCATGCGTGGCGGTGCAGAGGACCGGGAGGGCGAGAAGGGCGATCAGGGGGGTCTTGTGCTTCATCATCATTTGGGCTGCGAGCCGAGCTGAAATTCGGGACGACGCGCCTAGGCGCCCGGGGCGGCAGGGTCACATGGAAATCTACAATCCCTCGGATGCGGCGCTTCCGTAACCCCGCGTGGGCGCCGGTGGACTGGGCCAGGCGGGCTTGGCACGCTAGGCACAGAGTCCACCTCGAACCGCGCCGCGTGCGCCTGTGCCATGCAAAGAACCAGCCTTATCGCCGCCGCCCTGCTCCTCGTCGCCGCCTGTGGCAGCCCACGGGGAGCCGGCGATTCCGGATCGCCCGCAGACCCGAGGGGCACCGGCGGCCCGAACGACGGGTCGGGGCCGGCGCGGGATTCGGGCCAGCCCGCCGATGCCTCGGCGCCGCTCGGGCCTGTGGTGGAGCCCGTGATCGTCCGTTGGACCGATCAATTCGCCGAGAAGGCGATCGTGGTGGCCCAGGAGATCCGCATCGAGGCCCCCGCCGGCCTGATCGATCATTTGGCGGTGCGTTCGGACGACAGCCTCTTCGACCGGGTGGTCGAGACCACCGAGGACGGACTGCGCATGGTCTGGACGCCCAAGGTCGCGGGGGAGCTGATTCGCGGCCAGCTGGACAATTGGTCCCTGACTGCCTTCGGGCGCATCGTGGCCATCGAGAAGCCCTGGTCCGAGGAGGTGAAGGTCACCGCCCTGGGCGAGGCCTTCTGGCAGGACGTCGACGGCCAGGAGGACCGCGCCGACCGCCTGGAGTGGCGGGGCGAGCTGGAATGAGCGGGCGGGAACTCGCCCTGGGCCTGGTGCTCTGGCTGGCAGGAGGCTGCGCCTCGGGGCCGGACGCCTGGGAGCCGACCTGGGCGGGGGTGGGGACGGACTTCACGGTTCAGAATCGACTCGAGCTGGGCCGCGCACGCACCGATCTCGAGGCGGGACGGCTGGTCTCCGCACGCCAGCGTCTGGTGCAGCTGGCCGAGACCTTTCCGGATGAACTCGACGTGGGGGTGATGCTGCAGGACGCCGAGCTCGCGCTGTGGGCTAGCGGCCAAGCGCCGGTCCCGGGCGCCGACCCGGATGAGGCGCTCGAGGCGCGCTACCGCGACCTGGCCGAGACGCGCATTTCGGTGGCGAATCTCGTGCTCGCCGCGCGCGCAGCCCGCGACCCTGTGGTGAGCAACGGCTATCTCGTGCGCGCCGTCGAGCTCGACCCTGGCAGCGCCTGGGCGCACTACGGCATCGCCCATTCGCACCTACGCCGGCGCATGCAGTACCGCTGGACCGAGGCCCGGCTGTCGCTCGATCGGGCACTCCTCGCCGACCCGGGCCACCTTTGGGCACGGCGTATGGAGTCGTGGATGTTGTCCCAGGAGGGATCGTCCGCTAAGGCGGCGGAGGCACTTGAGCGCTGGCTGGTGGTCACCGAAGGGGATCCGCGGGTGTCCTCAGAGCGCCGCACGGAAGCGCGCATCGATCTGGCCCTGATCTGGGTGCTCAGCGGCCGGATCGAGGCCGCGCGGGAGGAGCTCAGAGCCCTGACGGGCAACCCCGTCGATCGTTCGCGGCGGCTGGCCGTGCTCGCGGTCGCGGAGCAGGAGGGGGGCGACATCGCCAGCGCGCTCGATGCCTCCCGGCGCGCCTACCTGGCCGATGGATCCAGTCTTCTGCCCCTGGTGCAGGAGGCTCTCATGCACCAGTACTGGACCGGCGACCTGGATGCGGCCGAGGCCCAGTGGGAGGCCATCGTGGACGCAGCCGAGGAATCGGGCGAGCTGGGAGCTCTGCTGCAGAGCTTCCGCGCCCGGGTCGAACTCGAGCGCATGGCCGGCGAGGATCCCCAGGGCCTGGCGTCGGGCAGGGCCGAGCCCTAGGGAGCTGGACGCCGGCCGATGGGCCTGGCACCTTTGGTCGATGAAGGCCGTTGTGCAGCGCGTGACCGAGGCCCGGGTCGAGGTCGACGGCGAGGTGGTCGGCGAGGTAGAGCGCGGCATGTTCGTGCTGCTGGGGGTGCTCAAGGGCGACACGGGTGCGCAGGCCCGGAAGCTCGCGGAGAAGATCGCCCGGTTCCGCTTCTTCCCCGACGAGCAGGGGCGCATGAACCGCTCGGCCCTCGACGCGGGGGTCGGTGCTCTCGTGGTGAGCCAGTTCACCCTGGCCGCCGATGGTCGCAAGGGCCTCCGGCCCTCGTTCGATCAGGCGGAAGACCCCGTGCTGGCGGAGCCCCTCTACGAGGGATTTGTCGCCCAGCTGCGGGCCCAGGGCCTAGCTGTGGCCACGGGCCGCTTCGGGGCCGAGATGCGCATCCCACTGGTGGGGGATGGTCCGGTGACCTTTGTGCTGGAGGAGCGTCCTCCCAGCGCTCCCTAGGACTCATCCCAATCGACGCAAGTCGAGTCTTGACACACAGATACCGCCGGGAGAGGATCGGGGCCTGGACGCAGCATGGACGCCGAGCCCCGCACGATCACCAAGAAGGAACTGGTCAACCGCATCGCGGAGGACACCGGACAGACCAAAGTGGTCGTGAAGGAGATCCTGCAGCTCTTCCTCGACGAGGTCATCGACGAGCTGTCCCACGGCAACCGCCTCGAGTTCAGGGAGTTCGGCGTCTTCGAGGTTCGCGAGCGGGCGGCTCGGAAGGCCCAAAACCCGCGCACCCTCGAAAAGGTGACCGTCCCGGCCAAGCGGGTGGTGAAGTTCAAGGTGGGCCGGACCATGCGAGAGCGGGTCTGCTCGGACCCGGCGCCGGCACCCCGGGCGCCTGAGCCGGCACCGGCCACGCC
>CAYWNK010000219.1:0-10919 GCA_964459495.1 uncultured Planctomycetaceae bacterium | reverse complement strand
GAACCTGCAGGAGGTCAGCAGCGAAGAGCCGACGCCCGGCGCTGCCGGGTCCGGACTGAAGGACGGGCTCATGGACGGCGTCGTCGCCGGCGTGCACGGCGACGACATCATCGTCGACCTCGGGCCCCGCATGCAGGGTGTGGCCTCGGTGCGCGAGTTTGAGGAGCCCCCGGCGGTGGGCACCAAACTGCGCTTCCAGCTGCGCGGCCGGGAGGACGGGCTTTGGATCCTGTCTCACAAAGCCGCCCAGGCCCTAGCCGCCTGGGACGAAATGGAGGCTGGCTCGCTCGTGAAGGCCCGTGTCACCGGCCAGAACCAGGGCGGGCTCGAGCTCAAAATTGGCTCCAACCCCGCCTTCATGCCCGCCAGTCAAGTGTCGCTGCGGCGCACCGACGACCTCTCAGCCTTCATCGGGCAGACGATCACCGCCGAGGTGATGGAGGTCAATCGCGAGCGCAAGCGGGTGGTCCTTTCCCGTCGCAAGGTGCTGGAGCGCGAGCAGATCGAAGCCCTCACCGAAGCGGTGGGCAAGCTCCAGCCCGGGGTCAAGCTCTCCGGCAAAGTCACACGCGTCGAAGCGTTCGGCGCGTTCGTCGACGTGGGCAACGGCATCGAGGGCCTCGTGCACGTCTCAAACATCTCTCGCAAGCGCATCGAAAACCCCGCCGACGTCATCGAGGTCGGCAAGGAGGTGCAGGTGATGGTGCTTGAGATCAAAGAGGGCGGCAAGAAGATCGGCCTCGGCATGAAGCAGCTCGAACCCGACCCCTGGGACGAGGTCGAGCGCAAGTACCCCATCGATCGCCAGGTCTCAGGCAAGGTCACTCGCCTGATGGATTTCGGTGCGTTCGTCGAGCTGGAACCCGGTCTGGAAGGTCTCCTGCATGTGTCCCAGCTCGGCCGCGAGCGGGTGCGCAAGGTGTCGGACGTGGTCAACGTCGGGGAGAAGCTCACCGTGCGGGTCACCGCGATCGAGCGCTCGGCGGGTCGCATGTCCCTCTCTCGCCTTGACTCCCGCGGGGCCGTGCTCGGTTCGGAGGAAGCCGTCGACGCGGACGTGATCGACGAGGTGCTGGCCAAGCCCACCGAAGGCAGCCTGGGGACGAACCTCGGCTCGCTCTTCAAGCAGGCGATGGACAAGAAGAAGTAGGCAGCCCTCGCCGAGGGAGCTCGCTGGCTCCCTCCCCTCCTTTTCCGCGGCCGGCCAGCGGGCGCCAGCAAGACTCGCCCCTCCGGCCCCGTTTGCCTCAGTCTTCCTTGGGCACCAGCGCTGTGGCTGGAAGCAGCAGCAGGTAGGTCTGCTCGGGGAAGTCGCGCAGGGTCGCCTTGGCCCTGGCCACGTGCAGGACCGCCCCCTCGTCGTAGGCCATCGCCGGGCGAATGTCCGGCCGAACGCCCTGGCAGCCGTCGAAGACGACCTTGACGTCCTCGATGCCAACCGACTTCAGCCCCGCGTCGGTGGCGCTGGACAGGAAGTTGCCCACCTCGAGAATCGCCTCCTTGGGTGGTCCATCCAGGGTCGTTTGGTCGCGCATCCCAACGATCTCCTCCTCGGGCAGCATCAGTAGGCAGCCAGAGAGGCAAATTGCGTCGGGTAGCGGCATCAGCAAGCAGCCCGCGAACCACTCCTCGCTTCGCTTGAAGCCAAGCCGAAACGAGATGTGGATCTGGCCCAGCCCGGCGGGCCGGTAGTCGAGGTCCTCGCACTCCACCGAGCCGATCACCAGCTCACGGTCAGCGATCATGGAAAGGTCGCTCGCGATGCGCTGCAGCACCTCTTCCAGGACTTGGGTGGATTGAACGGCGACACTCATGGCAGAAAGTGGGTCAGGGTGGACTAGCTGTGGGTCACGAAGGGGTCGAGAGCCAGGTGCAGAGACTGGGACGTGAACGGGCTGACCAGCACCCCGTCCGCACCGAGCTCCTGCCAACCCAACGCCCCCTGGCGCACAGGACTGGCCGCATCCACGAACAACACGGGCAAGTCGTCGGCGGCATAGCGCTGGCGCACGCGGGCCACGAGCTCGGCTCCACCGAGCTCCGCCACGTCCGCCTCCGAGAGGATCAAATCCAGATCGGGATTCGCATCGAGGCAGGCCAGGGCTTCGACGCCGGTGGCGGCCTCGAGGATCTGGTCAATGGCCACTTCGGCCTCCGAGATGGCACGCATCAGAATGCGGCGCACCGCTGCGGAACCGTCGACGATCAAGAGCTTGCACATGAGGTGGGGGGCCGCCCGTGGACGCGGGCCTTGGCTTCTACCTCTTCGGAAACCTGACAGCTCCGTCTCCAGCCCAATGCGATTCCGTGGCCAGGTCTCCCCTTGAGCCAGGCCAGAGTCGCCTGAGGGGGCCATAGGAAACGAATTGCTTGAGACTTTTGGGGGGGCATACCGGGACTCCACAGCGCCGGAGTTTCTCACGCACTCCCGGCCCTGGACCATGCACGACTCCGCCTCGCCCACCAAATCGCCCGCGCTCGAGGGTCTTCACCGTCGCCTTCTGAACCAGGCACTGCCGCTCTGCGGGGGTGACCCGCACTGCGCCGAAGATCTGGTTCAGGACGTCTTCCTTCGGTGTCTTCGCCGCGATCAGGCCAGCCTGGACATGCCCGCCGCCTGGTACCGCACCGTCCTGCGAAACCGCGCAGCGCAGCTCTGGGCCCATCGCAGCTTGCGCTCCCACGGCAGCGAGTCGCTCCCCGAACTCACCGCCGAGACCGATGGGCCCCTGGACCGGCTGTGCCGCGAAGAGCGCCGGCAGGCCGTGCAAAGAGCCCTCACGGGCCTCCCGACCCGCTACCGCCTCCCCATTGAAGCGCGCTTTCTCGAGTCCCAGACCCTTGCCGAGGTCGGCCGCAGCCTGAATCGCCCATTCCATACGGTCCGCACCCAGCTGCGCCGCGGCAGGGAACGCCTCGCCGAGAGCCTTGTGGGGGATTGCGAAGCCTAGAAAGAGACCAAGGGGAATCTTTTTGAAAGAGATCCGAATCTCCTGCGACCATTGGGCTCCGCAACAGGGACTGGTTCCCGGCGGCTCCACGGTCCACCTCGGGATCCGTTGAGATTGACGCCGCCAATCCGAGATTCTTTCCCATCCTCATCTATGGCGTATCCGAACGCACGTTTGCTGCCCCTAGCCGCGCTCGCGCTCTGCCCAGCCGCAGCTGGCTTTCAAACCACCTACAACGATCCCGACGAGAACGTCGAGCATCAATCCTCTGAGACCTTTCTTCAGGGCTCCGAAGCCGCCGACGTCCACCGCATTGTGGCCGGAAGCTTCATGAAGGAAGGAATTGCCCACGCTGGCGGGCTGGCTCTCGTGACCAACCCTGGCGATGCTCCCACCAGCAAGACGGTCTACCACATGGATCAGGTAGATCATTGGAGGGCATTTTACCCGGTCACCGAGCAGTTCTCGGCCCTCGACATGGGCGTGCTTCGCGGCCAAGGCCCGGACGGCCTGGACGTTGCGCTGATCCTTGAGGCTGGTGGCCTCAAGGCCTTTGTGACCAACGCGGACCACGACGGCTTCGTTCTCAGCGCGACACACCCGAGCTGGTCCGGCGTCACGAAGATCTGGGTCTGTGAGGACAGCTCCGGAAACGACGTGGTCTTCGGCCTCCCGCAGTTTATCGGCGTGATGTACCGGGCGACCTATGACCACGCCACGGGGACCTTCACCGACGGTGGGTCTTTCGCCTGTCCGTTCCAGGTCGAGGATCTCGTCGCCTTGGACTATGACGGCGCAGCTGGACAGGAGTTGGCCATGCTGGCCTCCAGCGGAACCCTGACGATCCACCCCTGGTCCGGCCTCAGCACCCTTGCCACCCACGTTCCCTACTCCGCCGTTCCTGATGCTGGAGCCATCTCGGTGATGAAGGGGGATGGTGTGGTCGATGACCTGCTCATGTGGCGCTACCGAGCCAACGCCTCCAAGACTTATGTGAGAGCGTTTAACGGCAGCAACTCGAGCCGTCCGTTCTCGGTCTCGTGGGCCAACTGGGGCATAGGTGGCATCGCGAACGCCGACTGGGACAACGACGGGAAGAAGGACATGCTCGTTGCGATGCGAAAGTTCACCACGACCGATCAGCCCCGCGTCATGGTGGCTGAGCGCATTGCCGACAGCCCCCACAACTGGGGAACGATTCGTTTCCAGCGCAGCCTGAGTCTCTCGGATGCTCTGGAGGTGAACCACCATGCAAGCAGCGGTTCTCCCCTCTACAGCTTCTTCACTCCCACGCAGATCCTAGCACTCGATCAGGATCTCGACGGAGACACCGATCTCCAGCTGCTAGGTGCACGCGCGGGCGGTATACAGATCTTGCAGAACAAGGCGATCGAATCCATGCGGCCGACGATGGAAGTCCCGCCTTCCTCGACCTTCAGGAACCTGCTTGCAAGCGGCGCCGAGGTGGTCTCGACCACGGTCGATACGATGCTCCCCGCAGGCTGGCCCACCCACGCACTCCAGCCCACCCACCTCCGATTGGACTTTTGGAACCGGCAGAACGGGGGCGACCCCTGGGATCTCCAGAACGGCTTCTACGTGGATGTTCCCCTGCCGGCGTCGCCTGTCGGAAACGGAGCTGAGACGCTCAGCCATACGTTCAGCTTCCCCGAGGACTGGGTCACCACAGAGAATTTCGCCTTCCTGATCCACGGCTCCCTCGTCCACCTGGATGACGACGGAGACCTCACCGGAGAACTTGCCATCGGGAAGACGGTCTACTCCTGGGATGGGGGCAACCGGGACTTCGTAGTGAATCAAGCGAAGGAACACCTGGAAGCCGCGCACGGGGGCGGCGGCACCGGGGGCGGCGATGACTCGACAAGCGGGGGAGGCCGCGAGTCCACTTCGACCCCCCCTGGCGGTGGAGCTGGGGGCAGCGGTACCGGTGGTGGTTGATCCATCTAGGATTGGAGGCGCTTGAGCCCCAACCCAAGCGCTCCACCCACTACTAGTACGAGGGCCGCTCCCACCAGCCAGACCCACGGCCGGCTGGGGGCGGCCCTCTTGACTTCATCAGCGGTCACCATGTAGGTGTGCGGCGCACCGTAGAGGTCCGCGAGAAAGTACTCCGATGGATGGACG
Organism: uncultured Planctomycetaceae bacterium; assembly: GCA_964459495.1. Classification (GTDB taxonomy): domain Bacteria; phylum Planctomycetota; class UBA1135; order UBA1135; genus CAYWNK01. The sequence goes on along the minus strand of CAYWNK010000219.1, from coordinate 5,823 downwards.
CCGGGCTCCAAGTCAGCGACGAGTTCCTGCCTGCTGCGGCGCAGGGCCTCGGCCACGGTCCCCCCCCTCGCCGCGTGATTGATCAGGCGCTCGGTCAGCTGCAGCGATGCCCTGTAGTCCACCTCCACATGGGCGGCAAGAGCCATTTGGCAACCCGCAAGCTGCAGGGCACCGATCAAGTTGTTCCGCCCATCATCCCCCTTGCGGAGCGGAGCACGATTGGCACCACAGGCGCTCACCAAGACGATTGGGGGGAGCCGCATGCGCTCCAATTCGGGCAAGGTCAGCTGTTGGCCTCCCGATAGCGCAAAAGCGGTGCGGTTCGTCTGCGCAGCATCGGGAATCCCGTGCAGCACGAAATGCACCAAGCGATCCTCGCCGAAATCGGCCCCGTTCAACCCATCCAGACTCACATCCTCGCCAAGCCAACTCCGCCGCTTGAGGCCCAGGTTACCTGGCAGCAACAGCGCGGTATCCAAGGGAAGGCCAACGATGCCTCCGTGCTCTTCACCCGGGTCGGGACACGCGACCACAACAAGGGAGGGCTCGGCTCCGTAGGCGGGATGGGCCTGCTGGCTCATCCATACCCCGAGTGGGATCGAAGGTAGTAGAGTGACAGCCAACTCACATCCAATGGGCTGGTCGGAGAGCCCCGGCAAATACGAATATGGGAAGGAATCCAGCGATCCTGTCCCTACCAGGGAGATGGAGCTCAATGACCTCAGTTCATCGCGGAGGGCAGGAGGGAAGACGATCTCCGCCAAGCCATGCCTTGCCTCCAAGAGCACCTCCGCATTCGAGCTTGACAATCGTCCGAACTCGATTGCCCCGTTGAGCTTGGCAATCCGGCTGCGGTAGGTGGACTCATCGGTATTCACCATCTCCGCAACGACGGTCTCCGAGTCGACATAGATGACAACAACCCGGCTCAAGCCAGGCACTAGGATCAAGAGCCCGTGTCCGGGCTTGAGGATTGCAGTGCGTACCTGCTCCACGCTCGGCCGCTCGCACCCGAGTGAGCGAGCCAGAGTCCCAAGCGATTGAAGCTCGAGGAATCCATCCAGAGCGAGCACGGATCCAGCATCCTTGCCGTGTACCGCGACCTGGAGCGCCATCCACAATGCGAGCAGCTCGCGACGATCACTGCCCCAAAGAACCGCGAGTCCCTCGTCGCGGATGTCCTGAACCCGCCAGGCATCCAGCACTCCTTGCCAGGCAAGCTCGGCCTTCTCCAGGGCGGCCTGCAACTCAGCATCATCGCCACCATCATCCAACGCGACCTTGGCCCAAAGGATGGCGATGGCCTCCCTCTGCTCATGGATTCGGCTGTTGCCAGTCCCTTGACGATCCAGGACTTGCATACCTTGACGCGCTTCCTCAAAGCGTCCGAGCTGAATCAAGAGTTCCCCCGCACGAGTTCGAAGGGAAGTTTCACGCTGAGCTGGCAATGCGGGAAGTTGGAGGGTCCTTTCGATTTCCGCGAGTGCCTGCTCTTTGGCCTCTGGGTCGCTTCCTGAACGGGCGTCGTGCGCCAATGCGAGCGCCCCGCTAGCACTCAGGTCGGCCCAATACGTGCGGCCGTCTTCATTCTCCCAGAATTCCGCAAGGCGCTCATCCGCCTGGGCACGCTCCCAAGTCTCGAGACCGTCCTTGTAGCGGTGAAGACGCGAGTGGAGCTGCATCTCAACTTTGTAGCCGAGGGCAAGGCCAATCGGAATCGGGTTCGACTCTCCGATAGACCAGAGCTCTTCCAGCGACTCCCTTGCCCGGCCCCAGTCGCCGCGTTGGCAGTCAATCAGGGCTTGATTGCCCGAAAGCTCCATTCTGACCCGAGAGAGCCCCTCTCTCTGCGAGTCGGGGATGTTCTCAAAGTGTGCGCGTGCCCGATCCATTGCGGCCTGGGATTGATCCCAAGAACCCTGCACACGAAGAATCTGCGCTAGGTCAACTTGCTGGCGAACGAGGTAAGGGTTCTCTGGTCTCAACAGGTATGGCGCAGTCTGTTCCAAGATCATCCGCATGTCGTCGAACCGCGCCTGAGCCATGAGGCGACCCGCCTGGAAGTGCTCTTCTTTGGCGAGAACCGTCAGGTCGCCCTCAAGGCGAACCCAGGCTTCGCGCGCCCCACGAATCGTCGCGGGGAAGAGCCGCACCACTCCCCGCCGCCATTGCGGTCGAGTGAAGTCCCAGTAGGCGTTGAAATAGCAGAGCTTCAATGCCTCTCGGTGCTCTGCCCTTTCTTCCTCGGATAGTGCTCCCGGGTCCAGACCGGCAAGCTTCTCCAGCAGAGCTTCGAACTCCTTAGCGCGCTTCGCGGCTTCCACCTCTTTTGGCAAAAACGCGGTGCCCCCTTCGTCCTGTCGCAGCCCAGCCCACGCGCCGGCCGAAGGCGCGAAGCCCAGCGCGGCGACCACCACGAACACCCAGGACAAAGTCGCGCCAAAGGCGCGCGAGATCAGTCCACTTTGCTCGCCATGCGCGTGCCCGAGATACCGCTCGAGTCCGATCCGTCGATCGCGCTGTACTTCCATATGATTGAGGGCTGCCGTTCGATGATCTCCGCCAGTTCGGCAGGAGGCATCCAAACAGTAGCGTCCTCATCGGACCGGGCCAGCTCCGTTCCGTCCATGTCGAAGACCTCGAACCTCATCTTCTGTCCTGCCTTGAGCTTCTCGAAGACTTGGAAGGGCGCATAGGAGCCAAGCACCTTGCCGCTCGGTATAGGCTCCTTGGAAAGGCGACCGGTGGGCCCGGGCGCCTGCGTCCATGTTCCCGGCCCCGCCAACACAAGAGCCAGCGCCGCGGCCGCCAAGCCGCCGACCAACAGGGCCCAGCGGCCGCGATGCTTCGAGTCATCTCCAGCGATGGACTTGCGAACCAACATTCGATCGCGGTCGGTGATCCCCTGCTGCGCTTCCTCGACCACCGTGGTGGCGTCCGAGACGAGCTTGGAGATGACGAGTTCAGTGGAGTTGAGGGCAAGCATGTCGTCGCGCAGGTGGGGATGGACTGTGAAGAGTTCCTGGGCAGCCGGCGAGTCCGGGTCTAGGTCTCCGCAGAGGAGTTGCTCGAGAACGAGTTCGTACTCGGTCTGGAGTGGTTCGTGTTCGGGATGGTCCGTGCTCATGCCCCTGGCTCCATGGCTCCGAAATTAGGGGCCTCCGATGCGAGCAGCACGCGCAGACGATCCATGGATCGGTAGTAGCGGGTTTTGACCGTGGTGAGCGGCAGACCGAGCTGCCCGGCGATCTCCTGGAAAATCAGGCCGCGGAAGAAGCGCATGCTCACGACCTCACGACCCTTGGGGTCGATCTCTCCAAGGGCCACGGCGATGCGCTCCGCATCGACATCGCAGGCCTCGTTCGCCGGCTCCGGCAGGGGTTCTTCGGGCATGGCCTCTGTGCGTCGCACGCCGCGCCTACGCTCCAAGATCTTCATGATTTCCATCACGCAGAACCCGTATGCCCAGGTTTCCAGGGATGCCTTGCCCGTGTACTGGTCGAGCTTGCTCCAAAGTGCGACAATCGCGTTTTGCGCCGCGTCCTCCTCCTCTTCCGGCCGCAGGGGAGCGCCCATACGGCGGTTTTTGGACCGCACCATGGCGGGCAGGCTTGCCAAACGATCACAAAGCACCTCCCGCTTGGCCTCCCGCGCACTGCGCTCCCCGTGCAGGGTCGCGCGTACGAGGGCGAGGTCGCCGGGGTGCCCAACGCGGGGCGAGCTGATGGCTTTTCGAGGATGGGGCACGGAGGGATCGTCGAGTAGGGCGCGCGCGGACGAGGTTCTGCGCGAGGGCCTGGGGACCCACCGGGAAGTCCCAACAGCCCGCCGGAATGGTCTCACCAATCGGGCAAATACCTGGGTGACTCGTATCGGCCCAGGAGGGGCCCCCTGCCCTGCTAGCTGACTAGTCGTAGCTTTCCTCGTCCCGCGGGAACTCGCCCGCCTTCACATCCCGCACATAGTCCTCAAAGGCGCCCTGCATCGACTCGGCCATGTTCGCGTAGCGTCGCACGAAGCGCGGATGGAAACGGGTGTAGAGCCCGAGCATGTCGTGGCTGACCAGAATCTGGCCGTCGCAACCTGGACCGGCACCGATTCCAATGACCGGCACGTCCACCGCGCACGAGACCTCCTTGGCCAGATCCCGGGGCACCTTCTCCAGCACGATTGCAAACGCACCGGCTTCCTGGAGCAGCAGCGCGTCGCGGCGTAGCTGTTGGGCCTCCTCGGGCTCGCGGGCCCGCACCTGGTAGGTCCCGAACTTGTGAATCGACTGGGGCGTCAAACCGAGGTGTCCCATCACAGGAATCCCCACCTCGACGATGCGCCTCACCGTGTCGGCGATCACGTGGCCGCCCTCCAGCTTCACGGCCTCGACGCCCGCCTCCTGGACCATCCGGCCCGCGTTGCGCAGCGCCTCGTCGGGCCGCACCTGGTAGGACATGAAAGGCAGGTCCCCCACCACGAGCGCCTGGGTCACCCCGCGCCGCACCAACGCCGCGTGGTAAAGCATGTGCTCGAGCGTGACTGTCACCGTCGTTTCGAGCCCCTGCACCACCGTCGCCACCGAGTCCCCCACCAGGATCACATCGACCCCGGCAGCGTCGAGCAGCGCGCCCATCGTCGCGTCGTAAGCCGTCAAGGCACTGATGCGCTCGCCGCCGCGCTTCATCTCGAGCAGGCTGTGGGTGGTGACTTTTTTCTTCGGGGGAGGAGTTGTGCTCATAGTCGTCAGCGAATGGGTGCACCCCATAGTGCGTGGGCACTGCGGGCGCCGTCGATGGCGGCGCTCATGATTCCGCCGGCATAGCCGGCTCCTTCCCCCACTGGATACAGATTGGCAAAGCCGTCCGCGAGCCTCGTCAGGGGGTCGCGCGTCATCCGCACCGGTCCAGAGCTGCGGGATTCGACCCCCACGAGCAGGCCCTCAGGCCCAGCGAAGCCGGGGATCGCCCGGTCAAAGCGCTCCAGCGCCCGCCGCAGGGCGAGCGCGATTCGCTCGGGCAGCAGCTCGTCAATTCGCCCCGGTGCGGCGCCAAATGTGTAGCTCGTGCGCAGATCGCCCCCGCTCCCGCGACCCGCGAGAAAGTCATCCGCCCGCTGGGCCGGAGCGGCGTAGTCGCCGCCGCCGGCCGCGAAAAACGCCCGCTCGTGGTGGCGCTGCCACTCCACCCCGGCCAGCGGACCGCTGCCGTGCTCAGCGAAGGCTTCCGGCGACACCGTCACCACCAGCGCCGCGTTCGCCCAGGGGGAGCTGTGGCCGGAGTTGCTCATGCCGTTGGTGCACAGGGCCCCGGGCTCGGAGATGCTCGCGACCACCTTGCCGCCCGGGCACATGCAAAACGAGTGCGCCCCCGGCAGGCCGTCCCCGCCCTTGGCCACCAGGGAATAGGAGGCCGGCCCCAGCTGCTCGGCCGCCGCCCCCGCGCCGTAGCGCCCCGCGGTCACCAGGCCCTGGGGATGCTCGATGCGCACCCCGAACTGAAATGGCTTCGGCTCCAGCAGGACCTCGTGCTCCGCCAGCATCGCCCACGTGTCGCGCGCGCTGTGCCCGGGCGCAAGCACCAGGGCGTCCACCCCCAGCTCACCCGCCGAGGTCTGCAGGGCCCGTACCCTCCGCGGTGGACCCGGCTCCAGCACCAGCCCGGTGAGCTTGGTGTTCCAGTGCATTTCCACGCCCAGCTCTTCGAGCCGGCGGCGCAGGTTCGGCAGTACCGTGTGCAGGCGATCGGTGCCGATGTGAGCGCGCGCATCGAACGCGATCTCCGGCGGCGCGCCCGCCGCGACCAGCTCCGCCAGGATCGGCGCCTCGAGCGGATC
>CAYWNK010000218.1:0-10922 GCA_964459495.1 uncultured Planctomycetaceae bacterium | reverse complement strand
GGGTCAACCGAGAGGTTGCGGGGGCCGGGAAAAACGCCTTCCTCGATGTTGGAGAAGCGAATCACGGCGAGCAAGCCGTCGGGATCGATGTCGAAGTCGGTGTCGTTGCCCCAGATGATGGTGTTGGTGATGAGACCCGGCCCCTCGATCGTGTAGCCGAAACCACCGGGGATGTTCGAGCCGGAGACCGTGCAGCGGTTCAGGCTGGAGTCGCGGGTCGCAGCGCCCAGGCCCGGCGGTGCGACGGTGTTCCCGGCTAGCACGCAGCCGGTGAGGATGGAGTCGTAGGCCGCGCCGCCGCCGTCGGTGAGCTGGCTCGTGGCGAGCCCCACGGCGTTGTCGGCAATCCAGCAGTCCGTCGCGATGCTCTCATGGATGCCTGCGCCGCGCGCGGGCTGGCCCCCGTCGGCCAGCGCGGTGTTGGACTCGACGGTGCAGCCCTGGAGGTCGCAGCGGTCGGCTCCGGCGCCGGATCCAAAGGCCGTATTGAAGCGCAGCGTGCACCTCACCAGGTCAGCCTGGGAGGCGCCGCCACCGCGGGGCAGGGAGCTTCCGTTGGACCGGGCGCGATTGCCCTGCAGCAGGCAGTTGACGAGGGTCGGACGGAAGTTGTTGCTGCTGCCGCCTGCGACACCACCCCCGATCAGGGCTTCGTTGCCAAGCAGCTCGCAGTCTTCGAGCAGACCGGGCCCGACGTAGCCGCCGCCTGCTGCTGCATTGCCAAAGCCATTCTCAACGAGCTGGGTCCGCCGCATGATCACGACAGAGTTTTGGATGGCATAGACGCCTGCTCCGGAGCTCGCGGTTGAGAACGCGGTTCCGATGCCATTGCCCTGAATCAAGCAATCCTCGATGAGAGCATCTTGGCTACCCACGAAGAGCCCTCCGCCGCGGCCAGGGTGGTCGAGGCTGTTGTCGGCGATGACGCAGTCGTTCATGCGCAGGGTTGGGGGAACGCCGGAGACGACCAGGAATGCATAGACGCCGGCGCCCCGGCGGCTGCCGCTTGGGGTGCCGGGGGCCTGGATGCGATTGCCGGTGACCTGGGTGCCCGTCATGGTGAGTAGGCCCTTCGTGCACGCGACGCCGCCACCGACCACGCTGCCGCTGCCGGCCCAGGAGGCGACATTGTCCTTCACCTCGCAGTCCACCAGCTCCAGATGCCCGCCCTCCGCAAAGGCGCCGCCGCCCTGGCTCGCCGAGTTGAGCTCCAGCACGCAGTCGCGCACGAGCAGCGAGCTGTTCACGACCAGGACGCCCCCGCCGCGCACCGTCATGATGCCGGATTGTGAGGTGTTGGGCGTGCCGCTGCCGCCCACGATCGAGAAGCCTTCGAGGGTCGTGCCGGGTCCTTCCCCGGAGGTCGCGCTGACCACGCTCCCGGAGGCGGTCAGGGAGGTAAGGAGCGGCTCTGCCGCGCTTGCGCGGACCGTGAGGGTCTTGCCCCGGAAGTTGAGCCCGCCGGAGTACGCGCCTGGCAGCACGAGGATCTCATCTCCAGCCAGGGTGGTCGGCAAGTCGACGGCAAACTGGAGGTCGGTAAAGGGGTCTGTCTGGGTCCCCGTGCCGGGCGGTGTTCCGGCCTGGTCCACGTACCACGTGGTCTGGGCGGCTGCTGAGCTGGAGAGGAGCGAGGTAGCGAGGAGTGAGCTGGCGAGCAGGAGCTGGTTCATGTGGGCATAGATCCGACTGGCGCGGGAAGCGCCGGACTGGGCAGGCAGGAGCTTGTCCGTCCGATCACCATCTGAAAGGTGACATGGGATTCGGAGGCCCCTAACGCAGTCCGGGCAGGATCCCTGGGAGAGACGGACGAGGGGGGCAGGAGCCGTTTGGCGTGTGGACACTGCCCAAAATAGCGATTGTTCGCCAACGAGGCGTAGCCGTGTGGCAAACCGACGCTACCGCGCGCGGGTTCGACCGACCCCATTCTCTCACTCCAAGGAGGCGTCCATGAACGCCCAATCGACCCAGTCCCCGCCTCTGACGAGCGCGGCTGGACCGTGGGCTCTGGACCTATTGTTGCTTGAGCGGACCAGCTACGGCTTCTCTCGAGCGGATCTTGCGGAACTCCGTCAGCGTGGCCCCTGGGCCTACCTGGAGTGGCAGCTCGAGCCCGACACGATCGATGATTCTTACGTGGATGCAGAGCTCGGGCAGTTTCCCGCGCTCACGATGTCGGGGCAGCAGCTCTTCGACACCTTCGGTTTCGACAACGGCTGGTTGACCAGCCATCAGCTGCGCGGTGCGCGCATCCTTCGGGCCGTCAGCTCCCGGCGCCAGCTCTACGAGCGCATGGTCGAGTTCTGGACCGACCACCTCAACGTGCCGGCAGGCCAGGACGACGCCTACTTCCTGAAGGTTGTGGACGATCGCGACGTGATCCGGCCCCATGCGCTAGGGAATTTCCGGGACATGCTGCGGGCCAGCTCCAAGAGCGCGGCGATGCTGAGCTCCCTGGACAACGACAGCAACGAGCTGGGCGCGCCGAATGAGAACTACAGCCGGGAGGTGATGGAGCTCCACAGCCTAGGCGTGGACGGCGGCTACACCGAAGACGATGTGCGCGAGCTCGCGCGCTGCTTCACGGGTTGGACCTTCAACCATACCTGGGAGCCCAACTATGGCGAATTTCGCTTCGATTCTTGGCGCCACGACGACGGGCCCAAGACCGTGCTGGGGGTGAACATCCCTGCGGGCGGCGGGCTTACCGACGGCGAGCTGATGATCGACTTCCTGGCGCTTCACCCGCAGACGGCCAAGCACCTGGCGACCAAGTTGACGCGCTGGCTCCTGTCCTACGATCCGCCGAAGGCGATCGTGGATCGGGCCGCTGCGGCCTACCTGGCAAGCGGCGGTGAGATCAAGCCGATGGTGCGCGTGATCCTCTCGGCAGACGGTTTCGCCCGGGCCAAGCCCTGGGAGAATCGGAAGTTCAAGCGACCCGCTCATTTTGCGTTTTCCCTTCTGCGCGCGCTCGAAGCGCCCCAGGGCGATCTGGACCAGGCCCCTTGGAGCATCAACAACCTGGGGCAGCATCTTTATTCCTGGCCTGCGCCCAACGGCTATCCCGATTCCGCCGGAGCTTGGGGCTCGAATCTCCTGCCCCGCTGGACCTTTGCGTCGCACCTCTGCATCGGCTGGCTCTGGTGGAACACCATCCCCCAGTCGCACCTTGTGCAGCTGATCGAAAATGCGGATCGCTCGGACTGGGCCAAGGCCATCGACCTTGTTCTCACCGGTGGCCGGATGACGGTGGAGGAGCGCGCAGCCGTGCAGTCCTTCGTCGACAACGTGCCCTTCGTCAGCGATAGCGACCTCGGGCAGGCCTTCGAGGTCGCCGCCAATTCCCCGACTTTCCAGAGCTACTAAGGAGCCGATACCATGATTCAACGCAAGCACACGGGTTCTGCGGCCCTGTCCAGGCGCTCCTTCCTCGGCGGAACCGGCGCGGCCACGGCGACCATCGCCACCTCCCCCGCATGGTTGGCCCCGGGAGCCCGGGCCGCGGGCGGGGGGCAGCGCGATCTCCTGCTCTACGTCTTTCTGCGCGGGGGGATGGACGCCCTGACGATGTTCCCGCCCTACGCCGACGGAGATCTCTACGTGCAAAGGCCCAGCCTTGCCATCCCGCCCCCTGGCCAGGCGAGCGGAGCCATCGACTTGGACGGCTTCTTCGGCCTCGCGCCAGCGGCGGCCGCGCTCTATCCAGCCTTCGCGGACGGGAACTTGGCGGTCGTGCAGGCGGCGGGCTCTACGGACCCCTCACGCTCGCACTTCGACGCGATGAAGTTCATCGAGACGGCCACCCCCGGGATGCCGGGGGTGCTCGTCGACTCGGGCTGGTTGGGCAGGCACATGCTATCGATCCCGCCGGTCGGCGCAGGTGATCTGCGGGGACTAGCGATCTCGAGCACTCTGCCGCTGACCTTGGCGGGGGCGCCGAACGTGATGCCCACCTACGACCCCAAGGGGGTCGACTTCTACGGCCACGGCCACACGGCGGACCTGCGCCGGAGCGCGATCGAGGCCATGTACGCGAACGTCCCGGCGCCCACGGGACCGGCTGCGCTCTCCAGTCTGGCGTCGATCGATCTCCTTCAGGGGCTCGACTTGGCGAACTACACCCCCGCCAACGGGGCGGCCTATCCGGAATCGGAGTTCGGCGATCGGCTAGCCCAAGTGGCCGCCATCCTGAAGGGCGACATCGGGATCGAGACCATCGAACTGGACTACGGCGGCTGGGATGACCACGACGACCTGGGTCCGCAGACGGGCAACATGGCGGCGCGCATGGCGGACTTCGCGGACAGCCTGCACGCCTTCTACACCGATGTGGCCGGCGAGTTAGATCGCGTCACCGTGGTCGTGCAAAGCGAGTTTGGGCGACGGGTCGACGAGAACGGCAGCGCCGGCACGGACCACGGCCGGGCAGGCGCGATGTTGGTGCTCGGAGGCAACGTGAACGGTGGCCAGGTGTACGGCAATTGGCCTGGCCTGGGCCCGAGCGAACTCGATGACTTCGCGGTTGCGGTGACGACGGACTACCGCGACGTGTTGGCTGAGGTACTGGTGGACCGTCACGACAGCGTGAACCCTGCGGACATTTTTCTTGGCTACACCCCAGTCCCGCTGGGAATCACGAGCTGAAGCATCGGTTGCGGGGAAGGGCGGCAGCTCTTCCCCGCACGGTCGATCCGCGCCACCCGAAAGAGAGGCTGCAACCGGCGGCGGGGCGGGCCGGTTCCTGGGGCGTGAATGCAACAGCGATCTCGACCCACCTGCGCCTGGCCATGCTCTGCTTGGCGCTTCCCGTCCATCAGCCCGACAGGCCGCTGCCCGAGCTCCTCGAGCAGCTCGGGCACGCGCAGCCGGAACGTCGCCGCACGGCGGTTCGTGCCCTCGCCGAGCTCGGCGGTCGGCGCGCCTGGGAGGCGGTGGTGGAGGCCCTGGAGGATCCCGAGGGGATGGTGGCGGACGCCGCCCAAATCGAGCTTGCGGGCCTCGATGACGAGGCCGTCCTGTCGTCGCTGCTCGGTCGTGGGGGGCTGGGGCACTCCGAACCTTGGGTGCGCATGCGCGTGGCGGAGGCCCTCGGCCGGATGGGCAGGGCGCTGCCTGGAAGGCGCCTGGCCAAGCGCCTCTCGCCGCGGGATCCCGCGACTTCGGAGGCGCTGCTTTGGTCGCTGGAGCGGCTCCATGGGAGCAACCGAATCGAGGGGGATGTCTCCGGACTTGCACGTCAAGTGGAGGGGTGCATGGGACGCAACGCCCCGGGCAGCCTTCGCGCCCAGGCCCTGTGGACGGCGGAGCTGCTGGCGCCGGACCCGCGCGGGCGGCGGGTGGAGCGGGCGCTCGAGGATCGCGACCCCGAGGTACGCGTGGCCGCCCTGCGCTGTGTAGAGCGGGCGCACGGGGCGGGGGAACGTCTGCTGCAGGTGGCCGGGACCGCCGCCTCCGATGCGCACGCCGCCGTGCGCGGCGCAGCCGCCGATGCGCTGGGCGGAATCGCGACCCCTGAGGCGCTGCTGGTGCTGGTGGAGCGGCTGGCACTCGAGCAGCGTCCTGTGGTGCAGGACCGATTGCTGAAGCGCCTGCAGGGGGCGACCGGGCTGCGCCACCGGCTGGACCCACGACCATGGCGCAGGCACCTCGAGGCCCTGCCCGCAGGGGAGGCTGTGGTGCGGATCGGTGGAGGCAAGTCGGCAGATCTCCGGCGCAGCTCCGCGAGCGTCGAGCGCTTTCCGGTGGCGTCGGATCGAGCGGCCTACCTGGTCGACCTATCCGGATCGATTTGGAACCGACGCAGCGACGGGCGAACGCGCAAGGAGCTGATCGACGGCATGCTCGCCCGCACCTTGGATGCGCTTCCGGCCGGGGGGCTCTTCAACGTCATTCCCTTCACGGGCCAGCCGCATCCCTGGCGCGACGAGCTGGTCAAGGTGACCTCGCGGCACACCAAGAAAGCCGGGGAGTCCTTCGCAAAGCTGAGGGTCACGGGCCCCGGGGATGTCTGGTCAGCGGTGCAGCTTGCGTTGAAGGATGGGCGTGTAGACACCCTGATCGTGGTCACCGATGGGGCGCCGACGGGCGGCCAGAGGCACGACATCGATCTGATGATGGAGCTGCTGCGGCAGGCGGTGCGCTGGCGGGCGGTGCGTTTCGATCTGGTGCTCGTCGATGCGCCCCAGCGGCTGGCGAAACGCTGGCGGGCCCTCGCGGCCGACACGGGCGGAACCTGCTTGGAGCTGAGCTTCGGTCCGCGCTAGCCTGACCGCCATGGTGCCGGAACCGTTTCAGTGGAGTGAGCGCTACGCCGAGAACTCGACGCCCTGGGATCTGGGGCGCGCCCATCCCGAGCTCGAGGCTTGGCTCGACGGGCTCCCGCGCTTGCCCGGCACGACGCGCGGGCGCGCGCTCGTGCCGGGCTGTGGAACCGCCTTCGACGCCGCCGCCCTGGCCCGGGCGGGTTGGGCGGTGACTGCGCTCGACGTCGTGGAGGGAGCTCCGCTGGCGGCGAACCGGCGCACGATCGAGGGGGCTGGGGGGCAGGTGTGCATCACCGACGCGTTGACCTTCGCCCCGGAGGAGTCGTTTCAGCTCGTCTTTGAGCACACCTTCTTCTGTGCGATCGAACCCGATCGGCGGGCGGACTGGGGCGAACTCATGGGGCGCTGCGTGGAGCCGGGGGGCGAGCTCATTGCGCTGGTCTTCCCCCTCGACCGCCCGGCGGAGCTCGGGGGGCCGCCCCACGGCTACCGAACGACCGATCTGCTCGATGCCCTGGGGCCGGGTTTCGATGTCGTGGAGGATCGTCCGGCCGGCAGTCCTGTGGCCGCCCGGAGCTGGGCGGAGCGCTGGCTGCATATCCGCAGGCGATAGGTTCGTACCGTTGGCGCGCGGTTTCCCGTCTCAACGCCATGGGATTCCTGCGACTCAGTCAGCCGCAAGCACGTCGAGCAGCAGGCGCGCGTCGGCTTCGCTGAAGACCATCGGCGGCTTGATCTTGAGCACGTTGTTCTGCGGGCCGTCGGCGCTGAGCAGGACCCCACGGTCCTTCGCTCGATCGATCAGTTGGGCCAGGAACGCGGCGTCGGGCTCGCGGCTTTCGGAGTCGGTCACGACCTCCACGCCCAGGTACAGGCCCATGCCGCGCACGGTGCCGAAGCGCCCTTGGAACGCGGGGTGGTTGGCAGCGAGCTCCCGGAAGCCCTGGATCAGCTGATCGCCCGCACGGGCGGCGTTTTCCCGCAGGTCTTCCGCTTCGATGACGTCGAGCACCGCCATGCCGGTCGCGCACGAGACGGGGTTGCCCCCGAAGGTCGCGAAGTACTCCATGCCGTTGTCGAAGGCATCGGCTAGCGCGCGGGTGGTCACGACCGCAGCCATGGGGTGTCCGTTGCCGATGGGCTTGCCGAGCGTGACGATGTCAGGCACCGCGCCCTGGGCCTCGAAGGCCCACAGGTGGCTGCCGATCCGGCCAAAGCCCACCTGCACCTCGTCGGCGATGCAGACTGCGCCCGCCGCGCGGGCGTGCTCGAACGCGCTGCGGAGCCAGCCGGGGGGCGGGACGACCTGGCCGCCGCAGCCGATGAGGGCTTCGGCAATCATGGCGGCGGGCTCAAAGCCTGCCGCGGCCTCGGCGACGTGGACGGCGTAGCGCTGACCCAACGCCTCGTCCCCGCGCACGTCGAGGGGGTCGGGTGAGTCCGCGCGGTAGCGGCCGCGATAGGGGTCAGGCAGGGGCACAAGGCGCACCCAATCGGGGGTGCCCGCGCCGCCCTTGCCGCCGTGCTTGTAGTGGCTGATGTCGATCAAAGCCTGGGTGTGCCCGTGGTATCCCGCCTCCACGGCCAGCACGTTGTGGCGACCGGTCGCGGCGCGCGCGATGCGCAGCGCAAGCTCGTTGGCCTCGCTGCCTGAGTTCACCAGGTACACGACCTCGAGGGGATCGGGGAGCAGGCCCGCTAGACGCTCGGCGTAGGTGCCCAGGTTGTCGTGTAGGTAGCGGGTGTTGGTGTTGAGCCGCGCCATCTGCGCCTGGCCGGCCGCCACGACGTGGGGGTGGCAGTGGCCCACGTGGCAGACGTTGTTCACGCAGTCGAGATAGGCTCGGCCCCGCTTGTCGAAGAGGTAGGTGCCGCGCCCCGCCGCGATTTCGAGGGGCTCGGAATAGGAAAGGGAGAGTGAGGGGCCCACGTGCTTGGCGCGTAGGCCGGCGGCCTGGTCCCGGGAGAGGGGTGGGCGCGCGGCCGGGGTTTGCGTGCGCGGCTCGAGGCCGGTCGCGGATTGCAGTCCCGCAGCGATCGCCTCGTGATCCCAGTTGGCGAGGATTTGCAGGCAGTCCCAAAGCGGCGCCTGGTGGATGGATAGGTAGGCGTTGTCCGGATCCGCGACGCGGTCCTCCGCGGCGACCGTCGCGCTGACGACGAGGCGCATCGCGAGGGCCGGGGCCAGCACCTCGAGTTCCTGCGGCATGAGGGGCAGGATGCTGTGGTAGCCCGCGGCCAGGCCCTGGAGTACCGCTTCGGGTTGGTCTGAACCCAGCACGGCGTAGGCGGCGGCGATCGCAAGATCGAAGACCCGGGGACCGTGCACCATGTCGCCGAAGTCAAACACGTGGGCGACCCGCGCTGGGCCGCCGCCCGGCCGCACCAGGAGATTGCGATCGTTCGCGTCGTGGTGGGTGAGGCCTGCGGGGAGCGCGGCCAGCCGGGGGCGCACGTGGCCGAGGAACTGGGCCTGGTGAAAGCGCAGCTGCGCACACTCGCTCGCGGACAGGGAGGCGGGCAATCGACCCACGGTCCAGGCCGCGTGGCTGAGGTCCCAGCGGTGCCAGCGGCCGGCAGCTTCGCGCGCGGCAGGGGAGAGCGGGCAAGCCTCCATGGCCAGATGCAGCTGGGCGAGCAGCTCGCCGAGGCCGTGCCAGGTCAGCGCGTCGCGCTGGGGGGCGTCGGCCAGCAGCGGGCCGCCCAGGAACTCGACCATCCAGGCGTGATGGGTCTGCCCGTCGGGACCCTGGATCTCGGCCCCCAGTGCGTCCTGGCCGGCTGGCCTTAGTCGGGGCGCAAGCCCGGGCAGGACATCGTTGAGCCCGGTGAGGATCTCCTGCTGCAGCGCCAGGGCACCAGGGTCTTCCCCCGCATGGGCGATTTTCAGCACCCAGACCCGTCGAGAGTCCTCGTCCTCGACGCGGAAGTTCTGGTCGACGTAGCTGTCCAGCGCGCGTGCTTCGCCGCAGACCCCAAAGCACTCCCGTGCAACGCGCTCGGCGTCAGCCGCGGTCAGACGCGGTGCCTCCGGGCGTTCGACTGATGTCGCCATGGCGCCGGATCCTAGCCCTGAGCCCTGGACAGCGTGAGGGGCTGGACTGGGAAAGTTGCGGGCGGCACCTGCGGGAAGGAACAAGGGGCCCACGCCGCTCTGTCGCGGCGTGGGCCCCTTGGGTCGGTGCACGATGTCCGGGCTAGAACAGGAACTGGGCGCGGAGCGTGAAGATATCGAGATCCTCGGAGGCTTCGGTGACGACGTCGCCGCCCTCGGTGCTGAGGATGCGGGTCCAGTCCAGCATGAAGCGCACGTTGCTGTTGGCGTACCAGTTGAGGGCCAGGGTGAAGGCGTCGGTCTCGCCCGCGTCGACGAAGCCGTCGCTGACGTCGAGGGCCGCGTAGCGCGTCGCGAGCTCCCAGGCACCGCCGCCGGCAAAGGGCGACTGGCCGGTTTTGGCTTGCTTGAGGCGCTTGTACTCGCCGGCCGAGACCTTGTAAGCCCCGGCACGGGACTCGCCCGTGAGGGAGTAGGTGCCTTCGATGTGCCAGCTGTTGAAGTTGAGGTCTTCGCCGTCGCGACCGATGTCGACCAGGTTGTATTCCAGGGTCGTCGACCAGGGGCCGGAGGCGTAGGAACTCTCGAAGCCGTAAAGCAGAGTCTCTTCGACGTTGGTGATCAGGCCGGTGTCGACGATCCGCAGGTTGGATGCGTTTGTGGATTCGTCGCGGATGCGGACGGTGTTGTCGCTGGAGGGCGTGCGGATGGCGCCGCGAACACCGAGGTGCAGGACCTCTTCGTCCTCGATGATGGGGGCGTAGACGTAGCGCACCGTGGCGCCGAAGCCCTCGTCTTCCATCGCGGAGCTGCTGGGCTCGGCGAGGCCCTCGCCGTAGATGCCGGCGGTGAAGAGGCTGTTCTCGGTGGGGCTATCGACGCGGACACCGATGGCCCGATCGACGAAGGGGATGATGAGGAAGTTGTCGATGCCGCGCTCGACGAACGAGAGGTCGTTCGAGCTCATCTCGACGCCAAGGCTGAAGGGCTGCTTCTGGTGGCCGACCGAAATGCGCAGCTTGTCGGCATCCTCGTGGGCAAGCCAGAAGTCCTTCACGGAGGTGGCGTTGTTGCCGAAGTCGACTTCGCCGGTCCAGAGCCAGCCTTCGCGCTGCTTGCCGGCGATGAAGAATCGACCACGGCGGAGTTCCGTGCCGTCGGTGATCTCGTCGCCTCCGCGCTGGTCCTGGGAGTGGGCGCTGACGTCGACCTGGATCCGGCCGCCGATGCGGTAGGTGGTTTCGCCGTCGTCGGACGTGATCACCATGCCCTTGCTGGACAGGTCCACATCGGCGTGCTCAAAGGGGTTGGGGCCGAACGCGAGGACGTGGGGGTCGGTCTCGCGGAGGCTGACGTTCCCAAGGGGGGCGGGTGCACCCTGCAAGCCAGCGGGGCCGGCAGCAGCCACAGCGACGACAGGCTGGTCAGCGGCGACGACCGGGCTCTCCTCCGCAGCAACGGCGCGGTAGGAGTTTGACAGTGCGGTGGGGGCGACTGAGCTGCAGCCAGTAGCTGCGGCGAGTCCGGCGATGACTGCGGCACCAGCCTGAATGCTGGAGCGCAGGGCTTGGGGGGAGGATCCTTGAAGGGGGGTCATGGCG
>CAYWNK010000217.1:0-10988 GCA_964459495.1 uncultured Planctomycetaceae bacterium | reverse complement strand
CACCGAGTTGACGCCGGGCAAAGCCTCGAGCTCCGCGCGGGCCTCCGCGGAGGCCGCCGGGGCGAGCCCTCCCAGGGTCAGCCGCAGGATGGGCTCCTCCACACCGCTGAGCTCGTCAAAGCTCCCGTCGGCGACCACCTTGCCGCCGGCCAGAATCACGACTCGCTGGCAGACCTCCTGGATCTCGCCCAGCACGTGGGTGGAGAGCAGAATGGTGGCTTGTTCGGCCAGCCGCACGACCAGATCGCGAATGCGCACGATCTCCGCCGGATCCAGGCCGCTGGTGGGTTCGTCCAGGATCAACACCTCCGGCTCGGGCAGCAGCGCCTGCGCGAGCCCGACGCGCTGGCGGTAGCCCTTGGATAGCGTGCCGATGCGCCGCCCCACATAGCCCTCGAGGTCGCAGGCCGCAACGACCCGCTCGATGGCGTCCACGCGCGCCCCCCGCGCGATTCCGCGGAGCCCGGCCACGAAGCCCAGGTAGCGATCGACCCGCATGCCCCGGTACAGGGGCGTGTGCTCGGGTAGGTAGCCGAGCGCCGCCCGCGCAGCTAGGCCGCCGTCCCGTCCGCCGAGCACAGGCTTGCTGGCAACCCGGACCTCACCCGCGTCGGGCACAAGCGAGCCGGTGAGCATCTTCATGGTCGTGCTCTTGCCCGCCCCGTTGGGTCCGAGGAAGCCCACAATCTCGCCACGGCCAATGCGGAACGACACGCCGTCCACGGCCCGGACGGGGCCGTAGTGCTTGACCAGGCCTGCGGCCTCGATCATCGCGCCGTCCATGCTCACGCCTCGGGGTCGACTTCGAAGCGCTTGAGAAAGTCGTCGGTCTTGTCGACGTCCGACAAACGCGTGATGAGGGTGTCCATCGCGTCCGCCCAGTGCAGTCGGGCCAACACCCGGCGCAGCGTGTGGATCTGCTTGAGGCGTTTCATTCCAACGAGCTTCTCCTCCTTGCGCGTGCCCGTCTTCTCGACGTCGATCGCGGGGAAGATACGCCGGTCGGCCAGTCGCCGGTCCAGCACCAGCTCCATGTTGCCGGTGCCCTTGAACTCCTCGAACACCAACTGGTCCATCTTGCTGCCGGTGTGCACCAGGGTCGTGCCGAGGATGGTGAGGCTGCCGGCCTGCACCGTATTGCGCGCGGAGCCGAAGATCCTTCGCGGGCGCTCCATGGCCCGGCTGTCCAGGCCGCCAGACATGGTGCGTCCGCCGCCGCCGGACTGGTTGTTGTAGGCCCTGGCGAGGCGTGTGATCGAGTCCACGAGCAGAACCACGTCTTCGCCCATCTCGACCAGCCGCATGCAGCGGTACCAAACGGCCTCTGCGAGCTGAATGTGCTTCTTGTTCGTCTCGTCGGATGTGGAGACGAAGACCTTGCCCTTGTCGACACTGCGCTTCCAATCGGTCGCCTCCTCAGGGCGCTCGTCGACCAACAGTACGAATAGGTGCACGTCCGGGTAGGCCTTCTCGATGCCCGCCGCAAAGCTGCGCATGATCGTCGTCTTGCCGCTGCGCGGTGGCGCCACGAGCAATCCACGCTGGCCGCGGCCAATCGGCGCGAGCAGGTCCAGAATGCGCATGGAGACATCGCCCGTGGCGTCGCCCACCGCGTAGTGGAAGTCCGGATCGATGCTGGTCAGGTTCTTGAAGGCCGTCGAGTTCCGCCAGGCCCTGGGCTCCTTGCCGTCGACCTCCAACACCTCGGCGAGCTGATACTTCTGCTTCTGCCCGCGGGTCAGACGCCCCCGCACCATCATGCCCTCGTGCAGCTTGCAGGACTGAATCAGATGCTTGGCGACGAAGATGTCTTCCTTCGACGGCAGGAACTGATTGGCCTCCAGCACGAGCTGGCCCATCTTGCCCTTGTCGTAGACAAACATCCCGATCCCCTCCTTGGGCACCGGCTCGTCGCCTTCCCGGGCCCGCTTCCCACGGCCCGCCGGTTTGCGCTCAGGGCCCGGCTTGCGGGAACCGCCGCCGCCCTCGCCGCCGCTCTCCTCGGGCCGCTTGGCTGACCGATTGGTCGAACGCTTGCGCCGCGGACGGCCCGAGCGCTCGCCGGGCTCGGAGCGCTCACCGCCCTGTTTGGCATTGGCCTCGGCCGAGCCTTCACGCTCGGCTTCACCCACAGCACCTTTGCTTCGGCGGCGCCGGCGCCGGCGCTTCTTCGGGCCTGCGCCCGGCTCACCGTCGGCATGCGACTCGCCGCCGGCATCGGAGCTCTCCCCAGCGGCCTTGCGCGGCGCATCGGTAGAAGCGCCTGCGGCCGGCTTGCTGCGGGAACGCCGCCTGCGCCGGGGGCTCTCGCCACCAGCCTCGGGCATCGCGCCAAAGGGAAGCTCGTCCTGGGAACTCGGACGGGGGGATTCTTCGGGAACCAAACGGGTCTCCGGAGTCATCGAAATGGGTGTCACGGGGCTCCGTCAGCGAGGACGCACGGGTCCAAAAAGACGGGCGAGAAGCGGTCGTGGCCGCCGGGTCCCTAAGCGATCTGCAAGAGATCGAGTGGGCGGGATTGGGGGGCCTGAGGCGCCAGGTTGCTTGGCCTGGCCGTCTCATCGCGTTGTCCGCAGGCCCGTAGCTGTGGGCGACCGGGGATCAACGTCTTCAGGAAAGAGCATGCCCCATCCGGGAGGGCCAGTCGAGGCTTGGGGCCGAGTTCCCGTTCCAAGACGGAATCATGGGCACAAATGGCGTCCATTTGCCCCTCTTCTGGGTCTTTGACTCGGGATTCCGATGCAGAAACAGAGCGCTTCTTCGCCCCTTGTCCTGGCCTCGAACCCTGCCAGCCCCCGAACTTGCCGCGGATCCGGCCCGGACTTGAGCCCCGTAGGACTCGGCGGGTTCCACTCCACCACCGCCCAAGCGGTGGGGAATGGTCGGGGTGAGAGGATTTGAACCTCCGACCTCTGCGACCCGAACGCAGCGCTCTACCAAGCTGAGCCACACCCCGACTGCGGGGAAGGTAGGCCCCCAGGGGCGCCGCGTCAACGGCCGTGCCGCGGGATCCGTTGCGATCCCCCCCAACAGGACCGGCCCCGGCCTGTGCGGCCGCCCGTGGACCGCCCGCGGCGCTGGTCCACGGGGCGGACCTCCTACTGGCCTAGGTCCACGAAGATGCCGCCATTTTCGGCGGCCAGCTTCTCCATGAAGGCCTTCTGGAACTCGCCGATCGCGATCGTATGGATCACCACCTTGCGCAGCGCATTGGCCTTGCGCACCTCGTCCAGGATGCGGTCCGTGTCCACGTAGCGCCCATGGGTCGGGCGCCCGTCGGACAGGAAGAAAATCGTATCCACGGCCAGCTCGTACTCTTCCTTGCCCTTCCCGTCATTGACGGCCAGGGCCCAGCTCAGCGCTCCCCAGGTGTTGGTCTTGCCCGCGCCCAGGTTGGCGGCCGACACCAGGCCGGCCGCGGCGAGGTCGGACTTCGAGCTGCCGCCTAGGGGCTCCAGACGGTTGATCCAGGACTCCGAGCTCGACTTGTTCAGCACGTTGGCCGTCACCAAGGACTTCTTCCAGGCGTCGGTTTCGGTCGCGAAGGAGAGCACGTTGAACGTCACGTAGTCCTCCAGCCCCAGCACGGTGCGAGCGAGCTCGGTCTTGACGATGTCCATCCGCGAAAACGAGGGATAGCCGCCGTCCTTGAAGCGGTCCTTTTCGGAGACCTCGTTCTCCATCGAACCGGAGACATCGACCACGAACAGCACCGAACGGCTCGGGGTCTCGATCCCGTGGTAGCTCGTGCTCCCCCCCGTGCCAGGCTCGTACTTGGCGCGGTTCTCCTTCTGCTTCTCGCGGAACTTGGCGAGCTCTTCATCGGTCGGGATCTTGTAGCGATCCTTGTAGTTGCTCCAGAACTTCTCCCAGAGCTCGATGCGCTGGCCGAACGCACGTGTGGTCAGGTTCTCGAGGGACTTGGCGACGTCCTCGGACAGACGGCCCTCCTCGGTCTTCATGTGCTCGATCAAGACCGGAACGCTGTCCCGGTGGCGCACCCTACCGAGCGCCGCGATCGCGCTCGCACGCACCTGCCAGGCCTCGTCCCCTAGCGCGGTGACCGCCGCGCCCCGAACCTCGTCCGCCCCCATGTCGGCCAGCCCATCCAGCGTGACCACCCGTACCCCGGCCTCCTTGTCCTGCGCCAGGGGCAGCAGGAGCGGGACGTGCGCCCGGTTGCCGGTCTTGATGAGAGCCTGCACGGCATAGCGCCGGTTCTGCCAGTCCTTCGCCTCCAGGTAGGGCAGCACCGCGCTGCCGTCATGGGCGTAGTCCGAACCCGCGAGAGTGCGCAGAAGTGCGGTCTGGATCGGCCCCTTGCGCTCCTCGGCCAGGGCCAGCAGGAAGGCATCGATCGCGGCCCGCGAATCGAAGCTGCCCAGCACCCGCACGGCTGCGTTGACCACGCTGGAGTCCTTGTCCCTCAGGACGGGTGTCAGGACGTCGACCACACCGGGGACATCGAGCCCCTCCAGGGAGAGCACCGCCTCGATGCGCTGCTGTGGCTCCTTGTACTTCTTGAAGTACTTCTTGAACTCCTTCAGGAGCTCCTCGTCGGCGCCCAGGCCGAGCAGGGGCAGGACCAGGCACAGACCGATCCAGAGGGGCAGGCTGCGGCGCAAGGTTGCAGTCGTCATGCCCCTATCCTAGCCCGCCTCCCGTGGTCCCCCAAGGGCGCCGCCCGGCCGCGTAGAAACGCGACCGGGCGGCGAGAGGGGGCGGATCGGGTCTTCGGGCCCCTTGGCGTCTGCCCTACTTGGGCGATGCGGGCGATCCCGAATCAGGAGCCGACCGCAGGACACCGCCATCGCTGCGCACAAGCCCCACCGAGCGGAACTGGCGGGCAGGCATGACCTCGACGTTCTCCAGCGTGATGCGGGAGCCCTCGTCGGTGACCAAGGTGATCCGGTCGTCGCTGCGGTTGAGCTGGTGCCCAACGAAGATGCCACCCTTGGCCGTCACCCGCACCCGCGGGAAGCGGGAGTAGTCGCGCTTGACGCCCGGAGCGGTCACCACGTGCCGCGGATCCAGCTTGACGATTTGGTCGACACGACGCTGCTCAAGGCTCATGCGTCCAAGGCTGGTTTCCAGCCACACCATGTCGAAGCCGACAGCGTGCAGGCGACCTTCCAGGTCCTCGCCGTCGGTCAGGCTGACGCGCACCGGCCCCACGTTGGGGGTGAGGAGCTTGCGACTCACCGACACAGCGTGATTCGGCACCTCGACGCCGTCCCAGCGGTGATCCGCAGAAGCGCGCCGGAGCACGCCGCCGCGGCGGGGCGCGCGGGATTCCCCGATCTCCACCCCGAGATCGAGCGTGCTCGTCTCAATGCTCTCGCCCGAGCCGAGCTGGGCCAGACCATAGGGCAGGTTCTCGTGGCCGGGCACGCCCGTCAAACCGCTCAGCACCGGATCGCCGCCAGGGGCCATGTCCTGGATGCGCATCCAATCCGAGTAGGCCTGCAGCAGGCTGCGGGGCTCGGCGTTCGGCGCCAAGGCCGCCGCCGGACCCAGAAGAGGCGCGGCGCTCAGGACCTCGACTTCGACCTCGACCTGGACAGGGACGCCGCCCTCAGGCAACTCGACCGAAGCAACCTCCACAGGCGCTTGCACCGCACCGTTGGCCTCCGACTCCACCTCGGCGGCCTCCGATAGAAGCTCGGCGAAGTCGGCCAGCTCTTCGGCACCCGCCTCTTGGGTGGGCGCGGCCACATCGTCGACGCTCGCCACGGTCAGCTCGTCGGCGGGCAGCAGCGGGGCATCGCTCTCGTCGCTAGCCACCAAGGCCACGGGGGTTTCGGGTCCCATGGTTGCCTCCGGGCCGGCTTGCGCGGCATCGTTCAGCTTGGCGATGGCTTCCGCCTCGGCCTGCGCGATCTCCCGCTTGGCAGCCCACTCCATGGGATCCTGCCCCAAGTAGAAGCCGTCGGTCGGGGTCTTGCCGGGAGCCCGCAGGGGCGCACCCGGCAGCGAAGGCGGCAGCAGAGGCTCAGGATCGGGCAGGCGGTCAGCCTCCGCGACGGCGAAGCGATCTTGCTCAGCCGGCTGAGTCCAGGCGATGCCGTCCCAGGGATCCTCGGCGTCCAGCTCGGGGGCCGGCAAGCCCTCGGCCAGCAGTTCCTCGTCGAAGAGGTCGTCGGGCTCCAGCAGCTCCCCGTCGAGCTCGAAGCCGGGCCAGAGCGGCTCCAGGGTCAGGGGCACGCCCGCCACGAAGAACGGACCGGGTTCGACCCGAACCGCGGGTGCGGGCTCCAGCGAGACGGCAGCCTGAGTCTCCTCCTCGACGACCGGCGTGGACTCCGCCTGGCTCGGAAGCTCAGGCGCGATCATCTCCGGTGTGCCCATCGCGTAGCCGAGGGCCATGAACGGCAGGTCGTCATCGGAGTCCAGCCAGGCCATGAGGTCGGCCTCGGATAGCCCCCCTTGCTCCCCCGCGGTAGCGGAATCGCCCGTGTTCGCTGCGGTGGACTCTGCGTCCCCACCGACGATCAACATCGAGGGCATGGACGCGGGGTCTTCGTTCAGCCCCAGCTCGATTTCAGCCTGGCTTTGGATTTCGTGCCAGGCGAGCGGCGGCGGCGGGCCCAGGGGTCCGACCTTGGCGATGAGTTCGGTTTGGCCCGTCCCCTCGGAAGCCGGCAGGCCGGGCTTGGCGACGAACTTGGAGGCCTTGGCCCCACTTCGCTCGGCGCGCGCCAACGCCTTTTCGACGGAGTTCAAGGTGGCCATGTCGCCGCCGGCCTGGGCCTTGCCGGCCTTGCCCCCGGTCTTCTTGCCGCCGGCCTTGGCCGGTTGATTCTTGCTCACGCTGGCGACCTTTTCGCCGCCGAGCCGCTGGCCAGCACCATCCATCGACGACTTGCTCGACTTCGACGACTGCGTCTCGGACTTGCTGCGTCCCACCTGAGGCACCGCGGCTCCCATCTCGCCGTCACGGCCGATGGACCGACGCGTCCCCTCATCCCGCTGGCTGGCCTCGGGATGGAACCCGGAAGGAGCCGCGAGCTCGAACTCCGTGCTGCGATCACCGGTGACCGCGACCGCTTCGGGAGCGCCCTCATCGGTCCCGTTACCACTTCTCAACTTGACCATCGCGAACCCACCCACGAGCACCAGGGCACCGAGCGTGACCGGCACCAGCAGCCCGCGCGCTCGCCCGATGGGGTCGGCGGATACGTAGGAGGCCTCCAGGACGCTGGGCGCATCTCCAGCAACACCCTCGGCACCTGTCATCTCGAACGGAGCGGGCCCATCCTTGGTCGGCTCGCCATCCCCGTTGAGCAGCCAGCTCTCGCCGGCATCGGCCCCTTGCATCGGCGGCATGGACGGATCGGCCATGCCGGCACCGGCCCCAGCCAGGCCCGGATCGTTCCAGTGCGGGTCCACCTCGCCCACCGGGGGCGCGCCAAAGGCCGGCTCGGGATTGACCCGCTCCTCCACGGCGCCTGCCTCTAGGTCTCCGGCGTCCTCCAGCAACCAGCTTTCGTCCCCGCCCGGCTGGGGGGGGACTGAATCGTGATGTCCGCCCGATTCGGGCGTACCGTGCGACGAGGGCTGAAACGGCCAGTTGCCGTCCTGGTTCTGATCCTGAGTCATGGTGCTCTAGGGACGATGGGGAGCGGACCCGTCCTGAGGCACGAGGGGCGTGCCGCTGGGTCCGGGCTTGCTATCGGCCCGATGGACCGTCCCAGCTGGAGCCCGGACCGAAGAAAGCAGCACAATCGAGGCGAGCGTGCCTCGGCCCGAGGCACTCCTCCTTCCCGGCTAGCGGCGCTTGAGCACTCGCGAGCCCCCGCTGCGGTGGGTCAGGCCCTCCGCGTCGAAGGCCTCGAGGATCGGGATGAGGTACTTGCGCGAAGTGTTCATTCGGTCGCGCAGGGCCGGAATCTCCAGCTGCCCATTGGCCTCGCAGTTTTCGATCACCGCCGCGCGTGCCTCATCCTGGGCCGAGCGAGCAAAGAGCAAACCAGGCCCGATGCGCACCAGGTCTCCACCGTCCTGCATCAGCTCCAGGACCAGACCCAGGCTGTCCATCGATGCCCCGAGGGCTGCGGCCAGCTCTTCCGCCGTCGGCGGTTGGAACGGCTCCTTAGCCAGATGTTCCAGCACCCGCTGGCGCAGCTCCGCTTCGGCAGCCCCCAGGGCCGCCTCCCTGCCGGCGAGACCGAGCTTGCCGCCGGCCTCCACCACCACCTCACCTGCCTCCTCCAGCCGCCCGAGCAGCATCCCCAGAAAGGGCCCCTCGGTCTTCGTCGAGGAGCGCAAGTCGCGCACGTCCATGCGCATGCGGTGCGGGTGGTCGGCAAACCAAGTGGTCAGCCCATCGCGCACCTTGTCCATCCACGCCTCGAGGGTTTCAGCGTGCATCCAACGCTCGCCCGGGCCTGTATGGACCGCCTGCCCATCCCCCGCCAGGCTGCCGAGCAGCGCCGCGGTATCGGCCGTGGAGCGCTTGAGCTCGACAGCCAGCTCCCCCTCGGTGGCCCAGTGCTCCGGCGCACGCACCAGGTGCGAAGCGAGCAGCGACTCGGGGCTGTCGATGCTCTGCGCCTGGCGCTCGAGCTCCCCCAACACGAACCCCTTGAAACGCTTCAGCCGATAGCGGCTCTCCTCGAGGATCACGCCGCCCCCCAGCGTGATGACCGGCGAGGCCAAGCGCACCACAAAGCGGTCCCCGGGCGCACACACCAGTGGCTCGTCCAAGCGAAACTGCACGAGGCCGCTGCCCCCCGGCTGAATCTCCTCCGCATCGAGCAGCACCACTTCGCCCACCGCCTCCGCGGTGCCCGTGTGCACGCGCACGGGCATGCGGTTGGTGATCGGCCGCTCGAGTTCGGGGAGCGCGCCCAGGTTGGCGCCGACCATGCGCACGGGCTTGAAGAATCCGGGCGTCGCCACGACCATGCCCCGCTTGACCAGGTGGTGGTCGGCGTCGGTGATGTTGATCGCCGTGGAGTGACCCGCACGGGCGGTCTTGACGCTCTCGTGGTAGGCCTGGAGCCCGCGCACCTTGCCCTTTTGCCCAATCGGAAGAACCTCGAGCGCCTCCCCCACGTCCACGCTGCCGCTCACCGGAATGCCCGTCACGATGGTGCCGAACCCTCTGGCGCTGAACACCCGCTGGACGGGCATCCGAAAGACCCCGTCCTGGGCGCGGGGTGTCGCTTCGGAGGCGAGCTTCATCAGCAGTTCCTTAAGCTCGTCGAGCCCCTGTCCGGTGATCGCTGAGACGCGCTGCACGGGGGCCCCCTCTAGGAATGTGCCAGCGACCGCTTCGCGCACGTCCTCTTCGGCGAGCTCGACCATCTCCTCGTCGACGAGATCGACCTTGTTCAGCGCAACAAAGCCGCGGCTGACCCCCAGCAGGTTCATGATCGCCAGGTGCTCGCGGGTCTGCGGCATCACCCCGTCGTCGGCCGCGACCACAAGAATCACCAGATCGATACCGGTTGCCCCCGCCACCATGTTGCGCACAAAGCGCTCGTGCCCTGGCACATCGACCAGCCCGACCCGGCGGCCATCCGGCAGCTCGAGGCGCGCAAAGCCCAGGTCGATCGTCATCCCGCGATCTTTCTCCTCCGCCCAGCGATCGGGGTCGGTGCCGGTCAGCGCCTGCACGAGACTGGACTTGCCGTGGTCGATGTGGCCGGCGGTACCGATGACGATGGGCTGAATCTGCACGAAGATTTGGTTTCGAATCCGGGTGGTTGCGCTGCTGCCGCCCAGCCATGCCGGCGGCAAAACCGCAGTGCTGGAATGCCGCGGGGGTACGGGGCTCGGCGAGCATGGTAGCCGCACGCGCCCTCCAGCTCACCGGGCGGAACCCGATTGGCCGGCCGGAATCATCCAAGCGGATTCAGGCTAGGATGGCCGGCCCATGACCGACCCGCTCCCCTTTCGGCCCCTCAAGCCCTGGATGCTGCAGACGTTCGGCCGGCCCGTGCACCGCGTGGCCCTGGACGCGGGCTCGTCTTGCCCCAACCGCGACGGCACCAAGGGCCTGGGTGGCTGCACGTATTGCGACGTCGAGGGCTCCGGAACCGGCGCCCTCGCGGAGGGAGCCGACCTCGCCGACCAGCTGAAGCGCGGACTCGAGCGGATCGCTGGGCGCCGGCGCCGGTCCGAGGGTCCAGTGGGCGCGATCGCCTACTTTCAGTCCTACAGCAACACCTACGTCGAGCCCGGTCGTTTGGCAGAGGTCCTCTCTGTGGTGACCCCGCACTTGGGCGAGGAGGTCGTGGCGGTCTCGGTCGCCACCCGTCCCGACTGCCTGCCGGACGCGGTCTTAGACGAGCTGCGCTCCCTCGCCAAACAGGTACCGGTTTGGGTCGAGCTTGGCCTCGAAAGCGCATCGGACCAGGTGCTACTCGACATCAACAGGCTCCACACCCTGGCCGAATTCGAGGATGCGGTCGCACGCGCCCACGGCGCCGGCCTGCTGACTGTCGGGCACGCCATCCTAGGCCTGCCCGGCGACGGACGTGAGGGCGCTCGGCGCAGCGCAGAAGCCCTCGCGCGGGCGGGCTGTTCGGGCGTCAAGGTGCACAACCTCATGGTGCTCGAGCGCACCCAGATGGCCGCCCAGTACCGGCGCGGCGAATTCGAGGTCCTCGAGGCGGAAACCTACGTCCAGTGGCTGGCCGACTTTGTGGAGCGCCTCGCCCCGAACCAGGTCCTGCACCGACTGACCGGGGATGCGCCCCTGGAAAAGCGCATCGCGCCTCGCTGGGAGGTCGGCAAGGGAGAGATCCGGGCCCGACTGGTGGCAGAACTCCGCGCCAGGGGCACGGAGCAAGGCTCGCTCTCCGTTCAGGTGCTAGGCAGGGACGCGCGATGAGCTGGCTTGCCAGTCCCCCGCAGCGGCTGAAAGCAGCCCTCGGAGCGATCCTGACCCTGGGGGGAACGTCTGGGGGAACCCTCGCCCAGCCATACCAGGGGGACCCACCGATCTCGCTGCTGCTACCGATGGCGTATGTTCCGGGACC
>CAYWNK010000216.1:0-11031 GCA_964459495.1 uncultured Planctomycetaceae bacterium | reverse complement strand
CCCCAAGCGGGTACGGGTGATTCCGGCCGCTTCCAGTAGGCTGCCCTCCATCATGCGGACGGTACGTGCGGAGATCGCCTACGACGGCTCCAGGTTCTTTGGTTGGCAACGCCAGGCGGGGTTTCCGACGGTGCAGCAGGCCCTCGAGGAGGCTTTCCTCGACCTGACGGGCAGCGCTATCACCGTGCATGGCTCCGGCCGCACGGACACCGGCGTCCACGCGCTACGCCAGGTGGCCCATGCGCACGTGGATACGCGCCTCGACGACGATCGCTTGCGGCATGCCCTCAACGCCCACCTGGCCGGTGGCGCTCTCGTGCGGCGACTCGAGACCTGCGACGCGGATTTCCATGCGCGATTCTCGGCGCGGGGCAAGCGCTACGCATACCTGGTGGCAACCACTCGCTTCCGTCCCCCTTTCGGGCAGGCCTATGCGCACTGGGATCGGGCTTCCCTGGACCTGGGATTGATGCGTCAAGCAGCCGCAGCCTTCGAGGGGCGCCACGACTTTCGTGCGTTCGGCAATGCCGGTTCACCGCGCAAGGACACGGTGCGCACGGTGCACCATGTGAAGGTGCTCGCACGCCGCGAACGCCTTGCCATCGTCGTCCAAGGGCAGGGCTTTCTGTTCAACATGGTGCGCATCTTGGCCGGCACCCTGCTCGAGGTCGGCCGGGGGCATCGGCCCGCCGACTGCGTGTCGCTCGCGCTGCGCAGCGGCGAGCGCACCGATGCCGGCGCCACGGCTCCGCCGCAGGGCCTGTACATGGTTCGAGTCCTCTACGATGAGCCCGTGTTCGGGGCGCTTGGGCCCGACCCCGCGGCACGCTTTGGGACCCCAGGCGCGTTTTCCTGACCGGCATTGAGACGGGTTGGGTTGGCGCATCGAAGCGGGAATCGGGTTTCCTAGTTCGATGGGGGTTTTCCCCCCTAGAACGGTCGAGGATGGGGTACGACCCACTGGGGGGACCCATTGCAGTCCCCTGGAACCTGGGGCCGAAGGCGCTTGACCTCAAGCTCGGATCGGCCCATGTTCCAAAGTGTCCTACCCGTCACTGGAGGTGACCCTTGAAGACGAACGTGTCCATTCTGCACCACGACTACCCCGCCAAGATGCGGCCCTATGTCGAAGAGAAGCTGGCCCATCTTGAGCGCTTCTATTCCAAGGTCGTAACGATGACTGCGCGGCTCGAGCGCGTGGCGGATCACGACCGAGTCGAGATCGTCGCCAATTGCGGCAACGGCGCTGTGCTCGTGGCTGATGTGGCCGAAGACGGCATCGGCAAGGCCCTGGACGAGGCTGTCGATCGCATGGGGCGACAGATGCGCAAACTCCACGACAAGATCGTGGCGCGTCACCACGGAAAGTAGCTCCGCGCGGCATCTCGCCTGCGGCTTCGGGTCGCGGTGCGGCCGATGCTCCCGGAGGTTCGCCAGCACCCTGGCTGCTTCCGACCGGCCCCGTTCCCCTGCTCACCATGCTGGGGGCGGGGCCGGTCCCGCCCGATTCAGGACTCCTATGGGGGTACTGGGCGCAGGCAGAGGCGGCCGCCTGTGCTACCATCGACCCCAGGAGTCACACTATCTATGGATTGGTCGAAGCTGTTTAAGCCCTCTGCGTGTCAGGTCAAACTCAAGGCAGGCAACAAGGACGGTGTCCTGGTTGAACTCGTCGAAGGCCTAGTGAAGGGCGCGCAGTTGCCCGAATCGCTGCAGGCCGACGCGCTCCAGGCGCTACGCGAGCGCGAGGAGCTCGCGACCACGGGCGTGGGCATGAATGTCGCCATTCCCCACGTGAAGCTGGCTGGTCTGGATCAGGTCGCCTGCGGGCTTGCGGTTCACCAGGAGGGGGTGGAGTGGGGAGCCATCGATGGCTCGCCCGTCCACATCCTTTTCGTGGTGCTGCGCCCCGACGGTGCCACCGACCTGCACGATCCCGAGGCCCACCGGGAGATGATGGGATGGATCGCTGGCCTCGGCAGGGACGCGGACTTCCGCGCCTTTGCCCGTCAGGCCGTGAAGAAGAGCGATCTGACCCAGCTGCTGAAGGAAATGGCGCCCACCGAGAGTCGCTAGCGGCTCTCCTTTGCAGGAAACTAGCCGGGGCCGCTGCAGCCCGCGCATGGTTGGGCCCGTGTCGGCACCTCGTTAGCTCCCCTGTTTCGGCCCCCGGTTTCGGGGGTGATCCCCATCGGGAACCCCGTCGCCACGGGGCCCGGTCGACCCGTCCGCCGCCGCTCGCCTCGGCGCAGCGCCCTCCCTATGGAAGTTCGTCGCGACGTTACGATTTCGAACCCCGAGGGCCTGCATGCCAGACCCTGTCATGCGGTGGTGGCGACGGCGAACGCCTTCGTGAGCACGCTAGAAGTTCGCTTTGATGGCCGTGCGGTGAACGGCAAGAGCATCCTGCAGCTCATGACCCTGGTCGCCGGGCCCGGTGCTGTCTTGGAGCTTGTAGCCGAGGGGGAAGATGCGGATTCCTGCATCGCGGAACTCGTGACCCTGATTGAGTCTGGATTCGGCGAAACGTCCTAAACCGAAACCCGCCTTGCACTCGATGGAGCGCGTGTAGGTCACCTGGGGTCTCTTGTCGAGACCGCCCGCAGGTTGGCCCCCCGTCATCCAGCGCAGTCCAGGCAGGTTTCCCTTGTTCGGTAGGAAGAAGAGTGTCGTAGGCCTCGACCTAGGGTCATCGGTGGTGAAAGCCGTCGAGGTGACCTTGGAAGGGCCCGAGCCGGTAGTCACCGGCTTTGCAAGGGCGGAGATCCCTCCCGGCGGTAGCGCCGCGGAAGCCGTCGCCCAGTGTTTCAGCGAAGGGCAGTTCAAGTCCAAGCGAGTGGTGTCGGGGGTCGCAGGTCAAGCGACCGTCGTGCGCTATGTACCCATGATGCGGATGTCCGACGAGGAAGCTCGTCAGGCCATTCGCTTCGAGACCGACAAGTACCTGCCCTTCGACGTCGACGACGTCGAGATGGACTGCCAGGCCCTGCGCAAGCAGGTGAGCGGCGGCGCCATCGAGGGTGAGGAAGCGCAGGGGGTGGACAAGATGACCGTCCTCTTGGCGGCTTGTCGCAAAGAGGTCGTTGAGGAGCGCGCCAACCTGGTCACGGGCCAGGGGCTGCTGCCGATCGCGATCGACCTAGACCTCTTCGCGCTGGCGAACGCCTGGGAGCTGTGCGGCCTGCCCTTCGACGAGCTGCCCGACGGCGGCACCCAGCGGGCGATCGCCCTGGTCGACGTGGGCGCCAGCCGCTCCTCGATCAACGTGCTGCGGGCCGGCGAAAGCTGCTTCAGCCGCGAGATCAACATCGGTGGTGCGGACATGACGCAAGCCATCGTTCGCCGTCTAGGCGTAGAGGGCTTTGAGGCAGAGGCGATCAAGCGCGCCTCCGATGCCCACGAAGCCGAAGTCAGCGCCGCGATCGCTCCGGTCCTTGAGGACCTGGCATCCGAGCTGTCCCTGTCCATCGACTACGTCGAGCACCACGAAGGTGTCTCGGTGGAGGAGATTCTGCTGTCCGGTGGGGGCGTGCTCGCCCCCGGCGCTTCCCAGTACATCGAACAAGCCACGTCGCGTCCGGCGCGCACCTGGAACCCCCTCGAGGGTCTCCGGGTCGACGTTTCCCGGGTCGATGTGGAAGAGCTCGAGGCTTGGGCCCCGTCTCTGGTTGTGGCCGTTGGCCTTGCCGCGAGGGTCCGCACGGAATGATCCAGATCAACCTACTCCCCAAGGAATACCGGCGTCGCACAAAGACCCCGGTCAAGTTCATCCTCGCCGTGGCCGGGGCCACGGCCGTCAGCGGAACGCTGCTGGCGGTTTGGTGCTGGATGTCGTTCGGAGTGGCCGCCAAGGTCGAATCCGAGCGCCAGGTGCGCCAGACGGAAATGGACGGCCTGACCCCCCAGGTGGCCTACCACGAGTCGCTCGAGGAAGAGACCAAGATCTTCGCAAGCCGCGAGCAGACCCTGGGTGAGATCACCAAGAACCGCATCCTCTGGACCAAGAAGATGGACGAGCTCGTCGACGTCGTGAACTCGAGCGACGAAGTCGATCACTTCATCTGGTTCGACGACGTCCAGGTTCGCCAGGAGTCCGGAGGCGGTCGCCGTGGTTCGAACAACTTTGGGTCGCTGCAGGCCGATGGCCACTCTGGCTCGGAGCAGTTCAACCAGGTCGCCAACTTCATGGACGACGTGGAAGACCCGGGGCTGACCCACTTCATCCACGATTTCAACGACCCCAAGCTTCCTGAGGGCTCGATCAACGCCCGCGAGGAAGAGCTGATCCCCAGCGTGAACTGGTCTTTCCCCCTGTCCCTGACCCTGCGTAGCCCGGACGATCGTCTGAAGGCTCGTCAGGCCATTGAAGCCGCCAAGCTGGGAGGCAAGCGATGAGCCCTGAGCAAAAACCTTGGGTCGTTCTGGCCGCACTCTCCACCCTCGCGGTGGGCGGACTGGCGACAGCCATCTACTTCGAGAACGAGTCCATCGTCGAGGCGCGCGACCAAGTCGCCCAGCTCGACAAGGATATTCAGGTGGCGCGCAAGACCCTCGAGGGCACCGGCGTCATCGAGAAAGAGGTCATCGTGCTGCGCGAGCTCTCTGGAGTCTTCGAGCAGATCCTGCCCACGGACGAGGACGCGAACAACCTGATCCAGGACTTCTACCGGTACTCCGGTGAGGCGGAGGTGGAACCCACCTCGTTCAAGGCCAAGAGCCAGGCGAGTCGCGGTCGGGGCAAGACGTCGGACTTCGACAAGGTCGGCTACACGCTGACCCTGACGGGTGACACGTTCCAGTTCCTCGACTTTCTCAACCGGATCGAAACCCACAGCCGCTTCATGTCGGTGCCGAGCTTCAAGCTCACCTCGAGCACCCGTCAGGACATGGAGTCCTACGGTTACGCCCGGCACAAGATCCAGGTGGACGTGGAGACCTATGTCTACACGCCGAAGGCCGCGTCGAAGAAGGCCGGGATCGAGGGCTATGAGCGCAAGCGCGACCTGCTCGCGAACGAGATCGGCAAGCGCCGTCAGGCGCTGACCCTGTCGACCTTCAACTACCGCGGTGCACGCGGTCGGCGAGATCCTTGGATCGACCCGAGGGTGCCCGTGGAGGAGAATCCCAGCGGTCTGACCGTGTCGGAGCAAAACGACAAGGTTGACGAGTTGATCGCCATCTATGAAGAGGCGACGCAGAGCTGGGACCGGGTCGACACAGCCGAGAACGTGCTCGAGCGGATGATGGAGAAGCGCGACCTGGTGGAGATGGTGACGCGGCTCGAAGACGAGCTGCGCCGCGTCGACGCCGGCGGTCTGATCTCCTACACGCCCGCGGTCAAGCGCCTGCAAAACGAAGTGCGCGATCCCCTCAGCCGCTTGCGGCGCTCGATCGAGGAGACCAGCAACATCCGTGGTCCCCTCAAGGAAGAGCTGGAGCAGGTCGCAAGCACGATGCGTCGTGACGTCGAGAGCGGCGAGTTTGAACTCGCCCTCCAGGCCTACGGCGCCGTCAAGAACTCCCTGGATCTAGTCCAGGGTGACCCCGTTCGAATGGAACTCGCACTGGAGCTGCGCCGCCTCGCTGAGGAGGCCGACATCCTGCGCGATTTCGAGTCGATCGACATGTCATTTGGTGGCCAAGCCCTCATCGAGGGTCGGTCGCCTGTTGTCCTGATCAACAACCGGGCGCTGTCGATTGGCGACATGCTCCGTCCCGGGTTGGAGGTCATCGGTATTCGACCGAACGAGGTCGATTTCGCCTTCCGTGGAGTCGTGCTCGTGCGCGCGTTTTAGGCCGCACGAGAATCATTGGAGTCACCCCAGTTCCCCACTGGGGCAGGAGTTACTGTGAACTACGTCAAGACCCTTAGCACCGTGTTTGCCCTCGTCCTAGCGGCGCCGGTAGCCACGGCCCAGGTGCCCAGCCTGGATGCCCGCGTGAGCCTCAACGTGGTGGAGCAACCCCTCTCAGAGGTGGTTCAGTTCCTCCGCGATCGATCGGGAGCCAACATCGTGCTCCTCGAAGGAGGCCAAAATTCCGTCCGCGATCTGCAGATCACCGATGTGTTCTGGCGCGATGCCCTCGACTACGCATCCACCCTCGCGGGTTGTGTCGTGTCCGAGGACAAGAGTGGAGTATTGACCGTCACCGACCCGGTGACCGTCAACTTCGAATTCCGCGACCAGGACATCAACGAGATTATCACCACGATTGCCACCGTCGCCGGTGCCAACATCATCGTGAGCCCGGCCGTCGAGGGCACCCTTCGGGTGCGCCTCAACAACGTGCCGTGGCGTGATGCTCTCGAAGAGATCTGCAAGACTCGCGGCTACGTCGTGGTCGAGGAGCGTCGGGGTATCCTGCGCGTCGTCGACCCGAAGAGCCTCGAGGAGCAGAAGGTCACCCGCAGCTACCAGCTGCGCTACGTGCGCCCGCGCAGCAACTACGTGCCGGTCATCCGGTCGGAGTTCATGCAGGGCCAGAACGTGCCGCCCTCCGGCGAGGCAAGCGAGCACTTCACCGTGCTGGCGGCCATGCGCAAGGCGCTTTCCAATGGGGGAGAGCTCGACTACATCGAGTCCCAAAACGTGATCATCGTGCGTGACACGAGCCAGGTGCAGGAGTCCATTCAGGAGATCCTTCGCCGCCTGGACGTCGAGCCCACCCAGATCTTTGTGGACGTCAAGTTCGTCAGCACCAGCAATGCCGATCTGCTCAACCTGGGCGTCGACTACGGCGATGGTGGTCCTCAGGTGTCGATCTCTGGTTCCCAGATCCCGATCGAGCTGCCCTTCTCGGCGGGTCGCGGCGGATTCGAGGATGGTTTCATCGCCAACCAAAACGGTGGCCCGGGCTTCGAGCAGGACGTGGACTCCAACTCCGAAGTTCTGATCCCTTCCACCATCTACGGCGCCCTGTCCTTCACCGGCGTGCAGGCTACCCTGCGCATGCTGCAGCGGGACACCAACACCGAGGTGATCCAGGCTCCCAAGCTGGTGACGCTCGACGGCAACCCCTCGACGATCTTCGTCGGTGAAACGGTGCGCTATGCCGAGGCCAAGTCCGAGCAGGGCCAGGCCGGTGGTCTGCAGCTCAGCGTGCAGGAGGCCAACGGCTCGCCCGTCGAGGTTGGCTTCCAGCTGCTGGTGACGCCGAACGTCATCCCTGGCACGAAGAAGGTGATGATGGAAGTCATCCCCAAGGAGACCAGCCTGTCCGGTACGTCGGGCAACTCGACCCTCGCGCCTTCGGGCTTTGACATCTTCACCATCGGTGCCGCCGGCCTGGAGGGCTCGATCGCCCTGCCGCGTACGCGCTCGTCGACGCTGGTCACCAAGATGTTGCTTGAGGACGGCCAGACCGCTGTGATCGGTGGTCTGACGACCGACTCCGAGACCACGGTTGTCAGCCGCGTGCCTTATATCTCCCGCATCCCCGTGGTGGGCGAGCTCTTCAAGTACCGCAGCGAGGCCCGTGAGAAGCGCAGCCTGGTGATCTTCTTGACCCCGAAGCTGGTCCACAGCGCCGACGACACCGAGTACCTGCTTCAGCAGGAACTTCTCCGGCGTCGTGGTCGCCTCCAGGAGGAACTCGACGATCTCCTCGATCCGGCCTATCTGGTCGACGAAGAGACCGAGTGACCGATCGGCGCGGGTCCTAGGAGTGAAACGCTCCTAGGACCCGCGCTCCATTTGAATCGGGGGTGGGGGCGGCCGGAGCCCCGATCAGCCCCCGCCGGCGCCCCGCTGGGTCCCAACTTGGGACGCTGGCAGGGGCCCAGCCACTTTCCCCGGACCGTATTCGACTCGGGGCCGGCCAGACGGCAGCATGCTGTCCAGGTGGGGCAAAGGCCCCTCCCGGGATGCCTTTCGGCTCCCCTCGACCATCGAACAACGGGTGGCCCCCCTGCGGGATTCCGCCGCCCACCCCGGCGCCTTTGCGGCTGCCGATTCCCTGACAACCAGCCCCGGCAATCCCAGCCGGCTGCGCTGCCCAGCGCTGATTCGCGACTGTCCCCTCAGGCCCCACTTGGGTTCCTTCCAGGGCGCATAGCGCATTCGCTTGGGCGCGCCGTAGCCCCGTCCCACCCGGCCAGGCATCGCTTCGAAGGAGGCGGTACCACGCCGTGAATCGGGCGGCTGCGTCCAGGCCCGCTGCTGCCAGATCTATGAACGTACAACCTCCCGCGGGATCCCCGGATCCCGCCGCCTTCGACCCGCAATCCAGCCGCTCGAATCGCAGCCCTGACGCCGATTTCCCCAGCCATGGGGGCGATGAATCCTCCGGTGGTTCCTCCTTTGGAGCCGGCCTCGGGGGCTCCGCCGGGGTCGATGGTGAACCGGCTCCGAAAAAGCGCAAGCCGGCAGCGCGGCGCAAGACCGCCACGAGGCGCAAGAAAGCCTCCAGTTCGACCGCGGTGGTGGAGGATGAGGCTGCTGAGCCCGCACCCCGCAAGAAGCGAACACGGCGCAAAAAGGCTGCGTCGAAGGACAGTGCGACCGACCAGGACCGGGGCGGGCGCGATGACGAAGACGAGCGCCCGAGCAGCAAGACCCGCGGGAAGTCCCGCGACGACTCGGACTCGGGTTCGAACGACCGCGATCACGAGGATTCCGAGGATGCGGGCGGGGCGAAAAAACGTCGGCGCCGCGGTAGTCGTGGGGGACGTCGGCGTAAGAAGACGACCGACGAGGACTCCGGCTCGGAGGATGAGCGCGGACATGATGACGCGAGCGATCGGAATTCCAGTCGCGACTCGGACGAGGATCGCGAGCGCTCCGAGGATCGCACAAGGGGCGGGCGCAAGAAGCGTGCATCGTCGCGCAAGAAGTCTACGCGGCGCGGCAAGCGCTCCAGTGC
The DNA here is from genome assembly GCA_964459495.1 of uncultured Planctomycetaceae bacterium. Lineage (GTDB taxonomy): Bacteria > Planctomycetota > UBA1135 > UBA1135 > CAYWNK01. The sequence continues at coordinate 2,169 of CAYWNK010000216.1, read as the reverse complement.
TGCCAAGGAAGGCGCGGCCGTGGACACGATTCCGGGTGAGGAAGACGAGCTCCCCGAGGCTCCGCCCGAGAAGAAGTCCAAGAAGAAGCGCAAGCGCAGCCGCTCCAAGAAGTCGGGTCGCGGTGAGGACGAGCGGGATGACGACGAGGCCCACGGCGAGTCCGGGGGCTCCAAGAAGAAACGCAAGCGTTCGTCGAAGAAGAAGGACGCAGCGCCCGAGCTGACCGCGGAGGAGAAGGCGGCCGCCGCCGAAGCCCTGCGGACGGACGTCATCTACATCAACGCTTCCGACCCCGAGGAGAGCCGGGTCGCGGTGGTGAACCCCGACGGTCGAATCCACGACCTGTTGATGACGTCCGAGAGTCAAAAGACCCTCGTCAACGACATTTATCGGGGCCGCGTGGTCAACCTGGAGCCCGCGATCGGAGCGGCCTTTGTGGACTTTGGCCAGGGCCGCAACGGCTTCCTGCACACATCCGACGTCCTGCCGATGTACGGCGAGGATGGGTTTTCCCTCGACCAGCTCCTGACCGCTAGCGTGGATCCGGACGAGTGGGACTCCACGGCGGCCCAGGCCACGGTCGGTGCGGAGATGAGCGACGACGAGGATCTCGACGACGATCGGGACGACTCGGAGGACGATGAGGACGGTGGGGGCAAAGGCTCCCGCGGGTCGGGTCGCAAGAAGAAGTCGCGCCGTAAGAAGGCCAGCAGCAAGGGCAAGGCTAAGGCTTCGGGCAAGGACGCTGGCCGTGGCTCGTCCCGCCGCCGAGCACGCCTTCCGATCTCCGAGCTGCTGAAGGTCGGAGACCAGGTGGTTGTGCAGGTCACCAAGGACGCGATCGGCGACAAGGGACCGACCCTGACCACCTACATCTCGATCCCGGGCCGCTATTTGGTGTTGATGCCGTCGATGGCGCGCACCGGCGTCAGCCGCAAGATCCCGGACGACAAGGAACGTCGGCGTCTCAAGCGCATCCTCGCGTCGCTGAAGTCCCCGACGGAGATGGGGGTAATCGTGCGTACGGCGGGAGTCGGCAAGACCAAAACCGATCTGCAGCGTGACCTTGACTACCTGCTCGGCGTGTGGGAGACCTTTGGGCGAAAGCTGAAGTCCGGGCGCGGTCCGGCTGCGCTCTACCAGGAATCCGACGTTGCGATTCGTACCCTCCGGGATCTGTTCAACAAGACCACGAAAAAGGTGGTTGTCGACGATCCCGGCGTGCTTGAGCAGCTCGACGATTTTGCGACCAAGCTGATGCCGGAGCACCAGGAGCGCATCCAGCGCTACACGGGTGATCGGCCGATTTTCCACGACGCAGGGATCGAGCAAGACTTCGAGAAGATCTTCACCCGGCGCGTCGAGCTGGCTTCGGGGGGCTCGGTTGTCTTTGACCAGGCGGAAGCCCTGGTGGCCATCGACGTGAACTCGGGGCGGACGCGCACCGACAGCTTCGACTTCGAGGAGATCGCCCTCAAAACCAACCTGGAGGCGGTGCCTGAGATCGCCCTGCAGATTCGTCTGCGCGACTTGGGCGGCATCATCGTGTGCGACTTCATCGATATGATGAAGTCATCGAGCAACCGCGCCGTGGAGCGTGCGCTGCGGGCGGAGCTCGCCCCCGACCGTGCGCGCAGCAAACTGGGCCGGATCAGTCAGTTCGGTCTGCTGGAGCTAACCCGCCAACGGCTCGGTCCCGGCACCCATAAAAAGGTCTTCCAGGCCTGCCCACGCTGCCGCGGCACCGCACGGATCCGGACCGTCGAGTCCCGAGCGCAGGCGATCCTGCGCCGGCTTGGCTCGGCCCTGACGCAGAAGGGCTTCTCCAAGGTCGAGGTGCGTGCCCATCCCGAGGTGGTCGACTATCTCAAGGATACGCTGTGGGACTACATGCGGGCCCTTGAGCACCGCTTCGAGAAAGAGCTGACCTTGACGGAGGTGCCCGACCAGCCCGAGGACAGCGTTCTGCGCTATCTGCGCGCCGACGGCCGCGAGGTTCGTCCGGGTGGTCGCCGCAAGCGCTAGCTAGCCCAAGGCCAGTCCTGGCTGCCGCCCAGGGGGGGCGGTGTCCAGCGGAGGATCCCTCTGTCCGGCTTCCGGCCGGGCCCGGCCATTCAGGCGGGCCCGGCTGCGTTTTAGGGGGGGGGCTGCTGCTGGGCCGCCTGGAG
>CAYWNK010000215.1:0-11064 GCA_964459495.1 uncultured Planctomycetaceae bacterium | reverse complement strand
GGTGGGGCCGGGGCCTAGGGGGGTTGCTGGGGGAAGGGGGGGGGGGGAGGGGCCGGGAGGGGGAGGGGTACGCTTAGTTTTCGCGCGGAAGGGGGGGGGGGGTACGAGCTGAGCATGGCGACGATTGAGGAGCATTGTTCCCTTGCCACACCATTCTCTGACCTAGTCCGGGGCCTATTGGGAGTTTCGAATGGGCTACAAAAAGCGCGAAGGGGGCCCGCCGACTCGGCGATGCGGATCCAGGTTGCGTCTAGTGGGGGGATACTCAGCACGGACGCCCGTATTGGGCATTCTGGGCTTGGTGGTTGTTTGATCTCCGCCGCCCATGGGGCCGTGTCCAGGGACTCCGGTGTTCCTTGGCATGTGCTCACCTCCCTGTGGCGGTCGACTGGTACCCAGGGCCTCGCGACAGCTGCGGGCTTCCAGCCGATCTCGACCGGGGAGGCCCCGAACTTCCAGCTCCGGCAGCGCGACAACAGCCCAGATCGGACCAGCGACCCCATGGATGGAGTCAGCGTGACCTTCCCCTGATCGAGCTGCGCTCGTCGTCCCTAGTGGTTCTCGCTTGCTGGCTGCGGATCCATGTACACGTTGTTCGTGTACCAGGAGGCGTACCATTTCCGTGGGGCAAAGCCCTTGGCCTCCACGCGCAGCTTGCCCTCAGCTCGGGGACCTTCCAGCAGCGCTTCGCCAGCGGCACCCGTCGTGGCGACGCAGTCGCCGGACGCGTTGCGAAACGTGGCTCCCGGGATCACGGCTAGGGTGTCCGCGTCCTGCACCAGGACTGGGCTGCGCAGCCCCGGGACGAGCGCAACTTCGATGACCTGACCCTCACCCTGTTCCGGAAGGTCGCCGTAGACGTGGTTGTACCCCTTGGACTGAATGACGTAGTGCAGATCGGGCCGCGCCCGATGCTGCATCGTGTAGTGGCCGGGGATCGGCTCCCTGACAAGCAGGGATTCCTGCTCTCGCATCGCATCCTGAAGGAAGACGCGCACAAGCGCCTTTTCAACCGGTTTGCCGGTGACTGCATCGCTCACTCGGAAGGCCGTGTCGATCAGCTCGAAGGTCTCGACGGGACGGAACTCGAGGCCTCGGGTGCCAAAGGGCACGGTCATCTGTTCAGGCGCGTAGCGGTGTCCGCGGGGCCGGATGTTGAGTAGAACGACGAGCTCTTCGCAGGGTTTTCGCTACAGCCGAAAACGACCGAGGGAATCGGGGTGTACGGGCTTCCCGTCGGTCAGCGAAGAACCGACCCACAGACCAGGACGGTCGTAGGGCTGTTCCAGTGACCTGGCACGTTCGGTCTCTTCAGTCCGTACGCTGCCATCGACGTCGAGGAAACGACCTTCGATGGCGAGGGCGAGTTCCTCGCTCCCGAGGTAGAGCTCCAGCTCACGACTTTCGCCGGGCAGCAGGGTGGTGCTGCCGGACTTCTGATTCTCGCTGCCTGTGGCGCGAACCGACCAGTGCATGGGGCCGGCCGGGAGGGGGCCGAGGCGCGCACGGCCCTGTTCGTCGGTGTTCCGATTGCCCCAGAACTGGTGGTGTTTAGCGTCGTAGCTGAGGAAGAGAAGGGCGTTGGGTACCACCAGCCCTCCCGGACTCTCCAAGACGCGGACGTCGAGGAATGCACCTGCCTCGAGCACGACCGTGAGCTGCCCGCCCAGCTACGGTGCGGAAAGCTCGATGCGGCCGGACGTGAGCCCAGGGCCCACGGCCTCGGCGATGAGGAGCGCGGAGTGGTCTCGAGCCTCGGCGTCGAATTCGAAGACCAGTCGGCCGTCGTTCTCGGTCTGGCCCTTGCTGCGCCTGGATCGGTAGGGGCCTGCGAACATCTGGACGCGGGCATCGGGGATCGGCTGGCCGTGGCCGTCGAGCACGAGGACCTTGAGCACGACCGGCTGCTGGCCTTCAGCTGGACCCTCGTCAGGGCCAGGGCTTGCTTGGGAGCTTGTGGTCTGGGGCGCTGTAGCGAAGGTATGACGATCCACTCCGCCGCCCCTGACGGGTAGCGCTTCCAGGTGGATGGGAGCGACTGGGAGCTGCTCTGACTCGGCGGCCTGGACCTGGTTCACCGGAACGCTCTTATGGGATTCCGACAGCGGGCAACCCGCCCAGATGAGCAGAGCGAGGAGGAGAGTGGCGAGGAGTCCTAGGCGAGTCATCTCGCGTGACAGCTTACCAATCCAGCGCCAGGCTCTTTGTTGTTGCCCAACAACTGGGAGCCCGGCGCTGGGGCCGTGCGGTGCCGCGACTAGCGCTCAAACGCGAACGAGAATGGCGCAGCTCCGATCGTGGACAGGTCTGTCTCCAGGGGCGTTCCACCGTTGGTCAACGTCCAGTCTGTACCGTCGAATGTCGCCGAATAGAGGTTGCCATTCGATCCGGAGAACACCGCGAGGACTCGGCCCTGGCTGGGGAAAGAGCGCAGGAATGCTGACTCTCCCGTGCCCATGCCGGCGACGACGAGGTCTGTGCCGAGCACCCAGCCAACCGATTCCGTCCAGGAAGCCCAGTCCAGGGTCTCCGCCTGGTCGTCGGGATAGACGCAGATGGCTTGACCAGTAGTTCCGAGCCAGGCGACTTCGCCAGGGAAATCACTCTGTCCCATGTCGTTGACATTGAGAATCTGTGAGTCGATTTCGACGGTGTCTTGCCACGCGGCGCCGTCCCAGGTTGACAGGCCCAGACGTTCAGTGCCGTCGCCCAGGTCGTAGAAACCGCCCGCAATGCGGTCTGTTCCCGGTTCGGCAGCGAGATCACAGTAGTGGGTGTTGCCGTTCTGAGAGGCAACGTTGCTGGATGTCGAGAAGCCACTCGCACCCGATGCTCGTGAGGCGTGGAAGAAGCCAGCGGCGCTCTCTCGACCCCACGCGACGAGAAAGTCGCCTGATTGGGTCTCGTATGCCCCGTCAAAGGTGCGATTGTGCACAAAGCCAGAGATGGGGTTCGTTTTCAGGTTCGTTTCAAGGACGCTGGCCGTAGTGGTGAGCCACTGAACGCCATCCCACACGATTGCGACGAGGTCGGAATTCGCATCGGCATAAAGGAGAGTCACCTCGTTGGATCCAGGCTTCTCGACGAGCTCCACCCAAAGGACGAGACCGGTGTTGGGATCAGGGTTGGGGCCGCCAGCATCGTTGAGCGGAAGGGGCAGGGGGTCGCTCCATCGGCCCAGCTCGCGGGTGCGGTACACCGGTGTCTCCGTGTTGTCAGAATGGACAAGGATGCCGTGGGCTGATGCTTGTTCGAAACCGAAATCGAAGGCGCGCTTGTCGGCATGGACGACGTCGATGACGGGAGTTGACCAATCGCGGCGCCACTCGTCGCCCGTCCACGTGACCATCTCCAGGTCGGTCACCGTGCCGTTGGTCGACTGGATCACGAGGTACTCCTCGCCGTCCGCCAGGATCGACTGTTCGTGCACAGCGTACTGGATGCGGGTCGCAGCCGGAGCTGTGGGCGACTCCACCGCCCAGCTAGAGGCCGAGTCGTCCCAGTCGCGCACGCGCGGTCGGCTGGACGCGCCCTCGCCGTAGAACAGGCGGCCGTCGTCGATGTCCAGATCGCTAAGCGGGTCGATGTTCGGCTGGTAGTGGTAGCCCATGTTCACAGGGGCTCCGTCCGGCGCTTCGCCGTCGAGCAGGTCGTCACTTCGTGTGGTGCGATCGGTGGCGGTATCGCCTGATGCAAGTGTGAAGGTCGAAGCATCGGCGGATCCGGCATCGATCGTGAGGCTAGGGCCGCCCTGATCAACCTGGAGGCGGTCGTCCTCTCCGTTTGCACCGCCGAGCATGTTGTCGGCGCCGTCCGGATCCTCAAACAGGGGATCAACGCTGATGTCACCAATTCCCTGGGGGAGTCCCTGCCAGTTCTGGCCGGCGTTCCCGAACGAGTTGTTGTTGTTCGATCCGAGCGTCGAGCCCATGTCGATCTGGGCAAGGCCATCCGCAAGGCCGTCGGCAACGATGTTGTTGGTGGCCGTCGCGGTCGTAGCGCCCGTCGCGACGATTTGCCCGCCTGTGTTGAGATAGAGCGTGTTGAGGTTGATCGACAAGCCGGTCACCGCATCCGCAACAATGCCCTCGGCGCCGTTGCCATAGATGAGGTTGTTTGACACCGATGCGTCATTCGCGCCGAGTTCGATCGTGATCCCCCTGGCCGTGTTGTTCGAGATGCGGTTGTCCTCCACGACAGTGTTGTCTGCGTCGGATACCCGGACTGCCGTCGCGTTGCCATACAGGCGATTGCGGGTGATGAGCGCCCGATCAGATGCACCTACCACGTCGATCGCGCCGGATGTGGTGCTACCTCCGCCGATGACGGTGAAGCCGTCGATGATGACGTCCGGTGCCGAGGAGATCCGAATCGCGTAGTCCCCGCCCATCGCATCGACGATGACCTCGCCGGCATCACCGGTGAACGATCCGAATGGGTCTGCGACCCAGCTGGTCGGGTCGCCCGGCATTCCACCGCTGGTGATGTCCAACGGACCCTGGTGCGTGCCGCCTCCGACGTAGATCGTGTCGCCCGGCATTGCCGCGACGGCGGCGGCGGCGAGGGTTCGGAACGCGGACGCGGGGCTCATGCCGTTAGCGGAGTCCGATCCGCCGGTGCGCACGTACCAGGTGTCGGCAAGCGGCCAGCTGAACTCCACCGTGGCCGCCGCATTGAGTACGACCTCGTCAGCGCCGGGATTGACCGTCGCGGTGATGGTCTTGGCCTCGGCAAGAGTTGTTGCAAGGGTGGCGGTGAACATGCCGCTCGCGTTGGTCATTCCGCCCGTAGGAGCGATGGCGTTCTCCGCGCCGGATGCAGCGAGCGCTACAGTTTCTCCCTCAACTGGCATCCCAGAGGTATCGAGCACGGTCACCGTGATCGTTGCTAGATCCGTTCCGTTGGCTAGCGCCCCGAACGTGGGCGTGGCCGCGACCGTTGAGTTTGCAGCGTCAACGGTGGGTGCCCCGAACACCACCGTCGGCTGCATTGTCACTTGGATAGGGCTTCCAGTGGGGTCGACGGTTGCTGTGATCACCTTCTGCTCGGCTACCGTGGACGCGATCGTGCCGGTCGCCACCCCAAGTGCGTTCGTGGGCACGGGCTGGACGAGAGTATTTCCCGTACCGGTCGCCGCGAGGGCGATGTCGGCGTTGGGGACGACGTTGCCGTTTGCGTCACGCACAGTGACTGTGATGGTCGAGGTGGCAACGCCATCGGGCGCGACGTTCGACGCCGGGCCGGCCGTGGCCGTGGAGTTTGCGGCGCTGACGTTAGCAATGTCGCCGATGAACTCTGCGGTGGGCTGGTCGCCAAGAACGGCCACCTGGTCGTTGCTGACCGACACGCTAATTGTCTTCACCTCCGCCGTGGTCGATGTCAGGACGGACTGGAACATGCCCATGGCGTCGGTGACACCGGTCGCCGGGGCGAGCGTGTTGTTGGAGCCGCTCACATTGGGCGTGACGGTCCAGCCGGCGAGGGGCATCCCCTCGAAATCCACCACGGTGATACTAAGCGTCGTGGATTGGATGCCGTCTGCGACAACACCTGTCGTTGCCGTCAGCTCGACTGCGGAGTTGGCCGTATCAACGATGAGAGGAGTACGTCTGCCGCGGTTGTGGCAGCTGGTAGCTGTGAGGGCGGCAGCGAGGGTCGCTACGGTGGCTAGCGTACGAAGGTTCATAGCTGGACCATCGGCGATGGGATTCAACGACCGCATAGGTTTCGGGCGCGTAACCTGCAAACTAAGGGCAATTCCCACAAGCCGGCGTCCGATACGGCGCCAGTCCGTATCGATCGAATCGGTCCTTAGCCTGCGTGCTGAATGGCGCGCTCGACCTTCTCGGAGGTCGGGAGGTGGCTGAGGATGCCGATCAGCCCAATGACGATGCCCGCGTAGCCGGACCAGTGGCCACCGAGGAGAAGGACGATTCCGGCCAGCAGTCCAAGGCTCTCGAAGCAGGCTGCTCCCATGATCCAGGACCCGATGAGCGCCTGTGGAATGAGTCCCTCTTTGGCCTGGACCTTCGCCTCGGGAAGCTTGTCCTTCAGCCGCTTGGATCCGTTCGCGGCGAAGAGTGCACTCGCCATGAATACGCCGGGGGCAAGCACAGCCAAGAACAGCGGTAGGTACACGTGCTCCAGCTGCAAGTCTCCCTCGGTCTTGAGGGGGCCGATTGCGACGGCAACCACTCCGAACATCAGGACACCCCCTGCCAGGGCGAGGATGATCAACCGGCCAGCTGCCATGGGGGCGGAACCCTGGGCCCGTTCGCCTTGTCGCTTCATGGGCCCAGTTTAGGGCAGTTGAACAATCCCGGTGCATTGCGACGCAGGGAAGGGATCTAGGGATTGGCTCTTTGCCTCCGGCATGGGCTCCGGTGTCCGGTGTCCGGGGGCCCATGGCCATCGGGCCGGCCTCTCTCGACACTGCTCGCTCAGCACCCGAGCTTGCGCAGGTGACCCTGCGACCTTCTGGTCGATCCGCATGTCATCGGCAATCAGATCGTGAAGATCCTTCGGACCGAGGCCAGGAGTCTTGGGCCTGGCGGTGGAGGATGGTGCCCGCTGCGCAGGGACCTTCGACGATGATCCGCGCTGGCTTTCCGTTCGCCACTGACGGGCGGGCGGGCAGCTTCCGTAGCTGCGAAGGGCCAATCGAGATGGACCCGGGCTCCGCTATCAGTGGACGTACGCGCAGCGATCTGTGAGGAGCATTGGGCATGGATGCTGTGCCCTGTGGTGCCTCAGCCCGGGGTCATTCCAGCCGAGCTCGGCGCCGGCCGCTTGCGGAACCCGGCTGGCCAAAAAGCCTTACCTTGGAATCCATGCGCCGCGCCCTTCCGTCCGCAGAGTTCCTGGGAGCCGGAGGCTTCCTCCTGATTCTCCTCCTGGCCTTGTTCCTGCGTGTCGAATCGGAACCGGTAGGCGCCGCTGTTCCCGAGCCGATGCGAGAGGCGGCCCTGGAGCCAGCAGAGGTCGCGCTGGCCCCTGGACAACCTGCAGCAGCGGACGCCGGCGAGGCGCCCGCGGTGGAGCGGCCCGTGGGCCATCGAGTCGCCGTGGCGGTGGATGCCCCTGACACGCCAGAACCCGAGGACCGGGCCGCCCTCCAGGGATTCGTTCTCGATGCCGAGGGTCGTCCATTGGCCAACACGGTTCTCTCCTACCGCCGCGGGGCCCTCGATGCGATTCGATTCGAGAGCGGCGCTGGCAGGAGGATTGGGTCTGTGATGGTCCAGCCGGCCAAGGAGGTTCAATTCGTCACGCGAACGAACGCCCACGGCGAGTTTGTTTTTGACGAGCCCAATCGCAAAGACGGCGGGACGATTCTGTTTCAACCTGCTGAGTACGTGGAGGGTGCGGTGGCAAGTCCAGTGGATCGCGACTCTGACTGGCAGTCGCTGCAAAGCATTCCCGCGCCCCATCAGGATTCGAGCGTGCGATTCTGGATCACCGGCATCGATTCTCTCAGACCGATCGAGGTCGATTCCGTCCAGGTCTCGCACGTGGCTGGAAGCTTCGAGTTTCCCCGCCGCCTTCCGCGGGAAGGCGAGCGTACGATCGAGAAGGGAGAGAAGGCGACGGAGGTGGTGCAGCGCGGAATGGCTCCGGGTGTTTGGCGCTTCACGTTTGGCCTACGGCATGGAATCCCGCAGCGGGTCGATGTCCACATCGAGAAACCAGGATCGGAGCGGGAACTCACCGTGCTTGTCGAGTCTTGGCCTGACGCGAACGCGACCGAGATCGGGTTTAAGGCCGAGCCGGACGGCAGCCTGCCTTGGGTTGATGCCAGCACTGGACTGCAGGACTGGTTGCCCCGGGGTCGCATTCGCATCGGGGAGCACAAGCACGACCGGCACTTTGCCCAGACACTTCGCCTGGGACATGGAGGGGTCGAGGCGGCGGAGCTAACCCTTCTGCTTCGGCCAATCAACGGGATGAGCAGAAACGACGCGATCTATCTCGAACATCGGGGCCAGCATGGATTTGCCTGGAAATCCCGGCTTGCGGATCTCTTCGGCGGGCGCTGGCAGGGAACAGAAGCTCGCACGCTCCACTTGGATCTGGCGCGGCTCCCCCTCCAAGAAGACGAGACCTTCGACCTGCGCCCCTACCTTGAGGATGGGCTGCTCGACCTGGTGATCCAGGACGACACCGCTATCGAGCAAGTCAAGATCCGAATTGTGCGCTGACTACCCAGCAGCGGAAGCGGACCTATCTCGCGACGAGTCGTCCGTCGATGGATCGGGCGCCGAGTCGCGCTAGTGGCTGAGCCGCTCAAACTCGGAAAGCATTGCCTGCCACTCTTCTTCGATGGCTAGCTGCTTGCTGCGTAGGCGCAACTCGTTCCCCTGAACGTCGGCCACGAGCCAGTCTCCGGGGCGGGTCGAAGTCGTAGCCCGTCGCTCGCTGCCATCGGCGTCGATCAGCGTGACCAGGTAGGGTCCGGGCGGGCCGCTCCAGGTGCGGTCGCCGTAGGGATCTTGACCGCACTCGACGGGTAGCCCATCCAGGTGGGTTACGCTGGCACGCATGCTGTTGTCGGTTCCGGACGGGAGGCTGATGTGCGTGCGGGCGGGGAGGCTTAGGACCAACCGGCTGCTGCCACCCGGCGCGATGTCGATCGGTGCTCGGGTGGAACCGGGAAGAGCCATGGCGCGCTCCCGTGAGAAGCAGCCTTGGAATGGACTTTCGTCGGCCGCAACCTCCAACAACAAGGGGCCCGCAGGTACCTGAAGGGTGACGATGCAGTCTTCGCCGGGATCCAAGGGTTGACCGATTCTCGAGCCCGGGCCGGATTTCCAGCGCCAGATTCGCATGGGGCTGGACAGCTGAGTGCCCCATGGAGTTCGCAAGTGGACAAGGTAGGCGGAGCCGGCGGTTTGGCCAGGAGGGTCCTTTAGGATGAGGTGCAGGAGGCCGGGTTTTTTTAGGGGCCCGAGCTCGAGGACGATCCCCTGGAGCGCCCCGTCGGGAGCCCTGCGGACGATCTGCGTGCTGGCGCCGACGTTCGCTCCGCAGGCGCTCAGGACCCAAGCTTCCCGGTCCGGCAGGTCTAAGATCCAGTGGGCGGGATCGGGCCCGGGCTTCCACCTTGGTCCGCGCCCAACTTCCCCGGAGTGCTCGGCACTGGGGGTGGCTAGGACTGCAAGCCACTGGGGCACTAGATCGACCGGCACCTGTGGATCATTGGGTTTGGGCAGGATCAATTTCTCAAAGCTCTCAGCCCGCGGATGGGCGCTGGGACCTGGATCGAACCCGAGAAGATTGCCGTACGGACCTCTCACGCTGACGGTGATTGCATCCGCTGCACCGGGCACCTGAGCATGGGGCCGTTTCGCGCCGCCCTGCAGGATTCCAGGGGAAGCAGACGCGGCCGGGTCGCTGTTGGGAGCGCCCACGAAGCCCAGAATCAGGGTCAGGGGGAGTGCGTAGAGCATGGAGGGTGACTAGCGTTCGAGCGGCGGGGAGTTTCGCGATCGTCGTCGTTCTCGTTGCGCGATCCACGGCATGACCGTCGAAACCGGCAGGCCGCAGGCTGCACCCATCGGCAGACCCGCCTGGCGCATGCCAGTCCGCCGGTAGCGGGTTGCTATCCTATCGGCATGCACACTTTGGTAGCGATGTGCGCGCTCGCGATCGGTCTGTTTGGGGAAGTTAGTATTCAGGACCAGGAGAAGGTGGGCGGTTCCCGCAGTTCTGTTTCGCGGGGCTATCAGCCCCCCACGGTCGAAGGAGGAGTGGTTTTTAATGTTCACTCCTATGGGCTGCACGAGTTGGATTTGCATGGCGTGTACCTCTACGAGGGGATCCAGAACACGGAATCCAAGCTCGTGCTCCTCGACTCGAAGGACAAGGTGCTGCAGCACGCGCGCGAGTTGATGGGGTGGACGAACACCTGGGTATTCGATGATGTGCCAGATGGGGTCTACGCGGTCGAGCTGCGGGATCCGCGCTTCTACAGGCGTCGGGTTGAAGGAGTCGTTCCGGGCAAGCACTACACCACCGATATGACCGGTGCGGCCGCCGTGAAGCTAGATGTGCGCGACGCATCGGGCCAACCGGTGCGCAGCTACGGACTGCGCGTTCGCTATCCCGAATCGGAAAGTCCGAGGCAATGGTCGACGTTGATGGAGCCAGGGAGCGCTGCGCCCAAAGACGGGGTGATCCACTTCGTTGTGCCCGGACAGGTGATCCTGGATGTGATCGGGCCCGGCAAGGCGTCTAGCAAGCGCAGCCTTGGCCTTGTCGAAGTTGGCAAGCTGAACCAGTGGACAGTCCAACTTGGCCATAGGTACACGATTCGGGGGCGCGTGCTCGGGCCCAAAGGGCAACCCGTCGTGGGGATCCCGGTCGAGTTCACTTCGGGTGTGCATCCGGGGTTCCCAAAAGCGAAGGATCTGCAGGTGGAGACCCATCGCAGGCCGGTCCCGATTCCCGGCATCCACACCACGGTCATCACCGACTCGGAGGGCAGATTCACGTCTCCAGAGCTTCTTGAGGACCAATGGACGCTGCGGGCCGTTGCTGCCCCCTATTCATGGACCACGCAGACTGTCGGCTTCCCGTATGGAAACGAGGAGTTGGTGCTGAACTTGCCTGAGACTTCAGCCGTGGGGGGAACCGCCGTAGCTTCGCAGGGGTTTGACCTGAACAGGCTTCACATCGTGCCGCTGGTCGCCGGGCGGTCATTGACGGAGAACAGGCTGGCGGAAGCGTGGAAGGGGATGTTCCGTGTTCGCTCGGACGGGTCTTTCGATTTGAGCAGCGTTCCGGTGGGCGAAGTGGATCTTCACTTCAGGATGGAGAAGGAGCCCGGCTACGCCGAGAGCATGTACAGCATGCATGTCGAACGGTTGCGGGTCGCGCCCGGTACCAACGAGGTGCGCATCGACCTTAGCCCGTCAGTCCCGGCGGAGCTCATCGTGAGGGTGCTAAGCGGAGGCAAGCCGTTGGCGGACATAGGCGTCAGTCTGATCGACGTCGGCCTGTCGCGGCGGCATCGGTTGGATTTCCAACCTCGGCAGGGGTGCGGAGAGTTTGGGATGACTGACGAAG
>CAYWNK010000214.1:0-11064 GCA_964459495.1 uncultured Planctomycetaceae bacterium | reverse complement strand
GGCTACGCCTGGTACGAGCTAGAACCAAACAGCATGTATGGCCATACCTGGCTCGCCATTCTGACGGAGGGCGCGCTTGGCGCCGTCTTTGGCCGGGCCGCTGGGTGTGTTGATTGACGTCATCCTCAGTCCGCGGATGCCCAGTTGGGTGCCGGCCTTGAACCCAGCACCTCCTTGGGCTCCTGCGCACCCGGCTTGTGCCAATCCGCGGCCCAGCCCCGCAGCTACCTCAAGCGCAGCAAGCGTAGGCCAGGGTCGGTGGCTGGCATGATCCACTTGGCGAAAGCCGTCTGGGGGTAAGACGGGTCGCCTAGGGTTGGACCCTGGTTGTCGGCGGCGTCGAGGACGGCCAACACGTTGACAGCGAGCTGCCTGCCCGCGTTCACCCCCGTGACTTGCAGGGAAATCTGGGCTTGCCCTTCCGCATCGGTGGGGGCCAGCACCATGAATGGGCCGCCGGGGGTGATTGGGTAGGCTTCGCCCTCCCAGAGGGATGGAAGAGCCTTGTTGTTGGGGTTCAATCCGCTGTGGGACAGTCGATTCGGAACGACGATCTCCCAGGGCTCATCTTCCACGTCCCGAGCTAAGGCCTGCAGGATCACGATGCGGTTTGGGAGACCCGGTCTGTCCAATCGTTCGAAGTCGCCAATTCCCACCAGTAGCGTGGCTTCATAGGTGAAGAGGCTGCCGTCGTAGGCCTCGCTCAGCTTGGTGAGCTCGGTCACGGCCATTCTCTCGCGCGTGATATCCGCGTTGACCGGCTTGCCCAAGTCCACCAAGGTTGCGAACACATCGGGGATGTCGATCACCGTGGTCAGGAGCCCGCGGTCCACCAGGGTCAGCCGCGCGTGGTAGGTCGACTGGGTACCCGACTCCGTGCTGGCGCGCAGGTCGTGAATCTGGGCGGTGTGCTGGACAGCGAAGGACGGGCCGATGGCATGCACGGTCGGTATTCCAAAGACCGGGGGCAGGGCGCTGCGCACTTCTAGCTCCCAGCGCACCTCTTCGCTCGCCACGAAGTTGAACTCCGCGTGAGTCGCTCGAACCATGACCGGCTGGAAGGCCAATTCACCGGTGGCCGGATCGATAGTCAATGAGGGCGGGGTGCTGTCCTGGGGCTGTTGGCTTGGGTCGTCTTCTGTACCGCCGTTGTCGCGCTCATACCCATCGGGCAGGCTGTCCCCGTCCCGGTCCCAGATCCATCCCTGGAGCCCCCTCTCTTCGCCATTGACGATGCCGTCCCGATCGAAGTCAACACCCAGGCGTTGACCCAGGCCGGCCGGCACGCCCATGAATAGGTTGCGCATGTCCGGGTGGGTGGCGAACTGTCGGAAGTAGGCAAGCCCCTGGGGCCCCGGTGAGGAACCAGCAGGCCGATCGGACCGGAACCGACTGCTTTGCGGATCGTAGAGCCAAGCGGCATCGATCAGGCTTCCGGGTTGATTCGGATCTGGAACAGTTCCCCGCACGACGACGTCGATCCAGCCACGCTCAGCCTGCTCGATCAGCAGCCGTTGGATACCCCTGGAGCTGGTGACCTCCCGGTCCTGGTCCAGCACGATCGCAAGATGGGCTGCTGGCGGCGTCCCGGTGTCAAGCACGCGGATGTAGGCTGACACATCCCGGGCGGCTTCCACAAGATCGGCTTCGCTGGGGTTGCTGAGGTGTGTTGTCAGCAAGTTGGCCCAGCGCGAACGCACGAAGTGGTAGTGCGAAGTGAACGCTCCCGTGTGCTGGATTCCGAATCCCAACTGGGGGCGATCGATCTGCACCAAACCGCCTCCTCCACTGGGATCCGGCACTTCGATGGACACCAGGCGCTGGTCGCGCTGCTGCAAGAAGTTCGAGAGCTGGATGGTCTCCATGTTCTGGTTCCAGGCCATGAAGCGCTCTGCGGTCATGGTGTTGTCATCCATGTGCGAGCCAATGCTGCCGGTCGGCACCATGTGGCATTGGTTGCAGGAGCTTGTCTGCAGGTGGTAGAGGGCTTGACCACGGCCGACATCACCAAGTGCATCTACAAGAGGATCGCCTGTCGTCGGCACGCCGGGAACAAGGCTCGACTTGGGCGGCTTGCGATCCAAACGCTCCAGCGGATTGGCCGCGGGGCGCAGCGAGAACAAGAAGTCCTCGAAATTCTCCCACTCATCTGGCGTCTGGCCGACACCCGCGACATCCAACGTATCGGCTGCGCCCAGGAGAGATTTGAATGCCCCATTGAACGCGAGCAAGTCGCGTTCACCCCGCCAATGGTAGGGGTAGGTTTCCCGTAGGCCTTTGAGTGGCTGGGTTACGGTTTGATCCTTGAAGTCGTGAACTCCGTCCTTGAGGGGCCAAGCCAGGAGATCCGATTCGCCACCCGGGTGGCATGTCGCACAGGTCGACCGCCAGTTGAGGGAACGCTTTGAGTCGTAGAACAAGCGCCTCCCGCGTGCGATGGCGGGGGTGGTGGGATCCGACAGCAGATCGAGGCTCAAACTATGCTGCGCTGCGGGGGCGCCGCCGATCACCGGCCAGACCAAGATCTCCGAGGTCTCCTGGCAGTAGATCAGCAGATCGTCGCCCCGAAACATCAGGTCACGCACTACGAGTCCCTTGTGCTGCGCGCCGCTCGGCGGAATGCTCGCCTGGACGTTGCCGTCCCCATCGAACAGGCGCACTCGGGAGAGGGTCGAGCTGGCCACCGCCACCATGTCATTGGGTCCACCCATTGCCAGGGCATGGGGGAAGGGGAGGGCGCCCGCTGTGCTGTACTGCTGCTGGGCCGTGGGCTGATCCAGGTCGATGACGGCGTCGGTGACGGTCAGGGGCGGAGCGCCGGCAGCGGGCAGGGGCGACACCACCATGGTGTTGCGCGCGAAGCGTCCCTTCAACTTGGGCTCAGTGTCCAGTTGGACCCCGGCAGCATCCACCTGCACGTTCATGCCGTCGATGCCCAGCATCCAGTACTTACCTGTCGCGGGATCCTTGCCATGGGCTGTCAATAGGCTCCCAGCATCCCGGAAGATCGGCTCCCAGGCGGCCTGACCAGGCTGCCCGGGTCGAATTCGAAACAGGTCCACATCGGGGAGCCCCAGCGCTATGGGCGAATCCGCAGCGTAGGCATCGTAGATGTCGCTGCCGCTGATCACGCTGGGGTCCCACTGGTGGGCACCTCCCTGGTTCGAAAGCGTCTCCGTCCCGATGGTCATGCTGTTGTTGCCTGCCAAGAAGGGCGCGACGTACAGGTCTCGGCCATCCCAATGCAGAAAACGCGGCCGCTTCAGTACGAAGTCCGTCGGCCCGACCTTGGTAGACGTCCAGCGCTCGATCTCGGCCATGTGCCCACCACTGCCGGCGGAACCGAGGTCGATACGCACGACGCAATCCGAACCCATGCAGGACACATAGGCTTCGCGTCGCTGTTCATCGATCACAAGGTCCGCAGGCTCCGAGAAGTTCCGGGGGGCGAACACATCGAGGATGCGCCCCGTCGCTCCGTCGTGACGGGCCAGCGCATGGGTTCCCTGCCCCAGCACATAGACATCCCCATCGAGGGTCGCCACGGCTACGGGGTCCATCAGTGTTGACCACACCTGGTTGGGTGCATGGCCACCCTTGAGGGTCTCATCCTGCAGGTCCCCGAGGTCGAACCGAAGCAGGCTCGATGCGTAGCTGTTCAGGACGTACAGCTCGTCGGGGTCGTTGCCCTTCGCCATCCCGCGGGTGACTTCGACGTTGAAGGATGACGTTTCCGAGCGCTGGTTGTAGAGCTCGAGATAGTCGAGGACGAGCGATGAGTACGCCGGGTCAAGGTCCTGGATGGCAGCAGCTGGGGCCACGAACAGAACCATCAAGCAAGGTGCGAGCTTGTGCATGATGTGGGAACGCGAGAGAGATGAGCGATGTACGAGTCTCCCCCAGTGTAAATGACCGCCACGGATTTGGGTTCAGAACGCAAGGCCCGAGCGGTCAGATGCGTATGCCGGTATTCGCCTGAGGCCAAGATGTCAGCGTCAGAGCCCTCTCACAGGCGGGCTAGGCCCTTGCTGGCGGAACCACCTTTCGACGGATGCTGTGGATCGAAGCTGGAGGCTCCGGGGACCCAAGCGGAACCGTCCGGCCGCCCTGTAGCACAGGCGTGCCGAGATCTTGCAATCGGTCGCGCTGCTCGAGTTCTACACCCGGATCGGGTTCGAGATCCGCTTTCTGGCCGAGCCCGATAGTCCCTTCTTTTCCACTATGGGCGGGATGCCGCGCAGGTGTTTCTGAAGGCACTGGCCGACTCCGTCTCGGCGCAACCGAATCGAAGGGACCACGAGTGGGTCCCTTGGGACGCCCTCCTCTACACCGAGGAGCCGGACGCTTTGGCTGCGGAGTTCGCGGCCAAAGGTGTGCGTTTCTCGAAAGCTCTGGGTGTCTGAGCCCACTCTCCCCAGCTTGTGGGGTTCTCCCGTTTTAGCGAATTGAAAAGCACTGGGCGGGGTCTTCCTAGGCACTCGCCTCTCGATCCGTGCAAACAAGGGAGACCTTCTTGGTCGACTCGCTCCCTAGCAAGACCTCAGCTCCCGGCAGCAGGTCTAGGGCTCCCATTCGAGCTCTCCTCAGCCCCGAAGCCTGGCTTGGACTGCTAGCCGGGCTTGCCATCCGCTTGGCTTTCCTTCCAGCGGCCATCGGCCAGAGCTTCCGTTGTGATGAGCCGGCCTATTGGAGGCTCGGTGAGGTATGGGCAGAACACGGTGTCTACATCGGGCCTTGGCCCCCCTTGCACCCTGCGTTCCTCGGGGCATGCCAGCATCTCTTTGGAGAGGGAGCCGAGGGGGCCGCGCGAGTCGTGCTGACCCTGCTTTCGTTCTGGAGCGGTGCCTGGCTCACTGGTCTAGCACGCTTAGCTCACTCAAGGCAGGCATCTACGGTTTGCGCATGGCTGTGGGCGGCCTACCTGCCTGTCATTCCCAGCGCCCACCTACTGCTCTCCGAAGGTCTGTTCCTCGCTCTTCTCTTCCCCGCACTCTATTGCTGCTTGGCTCTCGCCCAGCGGCCCGGAGCTTCAGCCCAGGGCCTAGGGCAGCTGCTCCTCGCCGGGGCGCTCTTGGGTGCGGCCTGTTTGACAAGGGAGTCTGGCCTGTTCTGGCTCATCGCCTTGGTTTCTTGGGCCTGCTTCGCATTCCGTGAGACGAGGGGCTTTGCACTTCATCGACCTGCACTCCTGTTTCTAGCCGCCTTGCTCACCATCGCTCCTTGGAGTCTTCGCGCAAGCCACAAGCAGGGCTCTTTTCAGCTCCTTGGCAGGACTGCCGGTCAGAACGCGTACTTCGCATGGAACCGGGGCTACAAGAACTTTGACCTCACGCGCTTGAGTGTTCCGTCCGAGGGGCTCCCCGGAGCTCGTCTGCGCAGCCGTCTGCTCCAAGCTCCGGATGATGTGGAACACTGGACATACGCCTACCTACCCAACCTGGGAGAGCGCAGTCGGCTTCACTTGCATCGGGGGATCGCCTTCCTAAGAGAACATCCAGGCTTCGCCCTGCGCCGGAGTGTCGTCAAGGCATCGGATCTCGCCGCTCCGCACTCGGCGATGACTCGATTCTTGCGCATGCCGCCGGGGGACCCAAAGGCAAGGGGCTTGGAGGCAACCGGTGGGTATGGCTCTCCCATAGCGGGCTCATTCCTGCGCTTTCCACTCGCCTTGGTAGCCGTCCTTTCTAGCACGATGTTGGCGGTCCTCGGGGCGATCGGGTCCTTTGCAGGCAACTTGCGCCGTGGCATGCCAACTCTCATTCTCGCAGGCCTCGCTTCCGTTTCGCCGCTCATTCTTTTCGTGGCCTCGTCGCGCTTTCGGCTTCCCTTCGAGGTCCTGCTCTTGGTTCCAGCCTCAGCCGCGATCGTCGACCGGCGCGGGATCCTAAGGCGCTTACGATGTAGCCCCCTGCGCAGCGCCTCTCTATTCCTTTGCCTTGGCACGCTAGGCGGACTTTGGTTCCTCTCGCTTCCGACCGTGCTGGCCGCCCTTCAGTCCCTGGAGTAGAAGATGAACTTCCACAGCCAAAATCGACTCCACTGCCTCGAACGGCTACTCGTCGCCATTCTCCTGTTGGGATTGATATCCATCGGAAAGCTCGGGGTGACCTCTCGACCTAGCGATGCCGACCTCCTTCGCCAGGTAGTGGGTGAGACGAGTGCAGAAGCCCGCAACCGAGCTATGCACGCCTTGATCATTCGCGGCTACTGGGAAGGCCGGCGGCCGGCCGAAAGGCAGGCCCTGCTCCAGGGAGCACCGCCGGAGCTGAGTCGCTTCCTTCGGGCAACCTCACCCGGACTCCTGAGGTAGCCACGATCCCCGAGGGCGGGCGTCGATGTCGCTGTCAGATCTCCCGCAAGCAGAACCACTGGGCGGGCTCGCGGCGGACGGCCCATTCGATTTCGGACGCTAGGGTCGTGGTCGCTTTGAGGAGGTCGGCGTCGCGGTTGCGGGTGCGCTCGACTTGGATGGGGGGGCGGAAGATGACGTTGTAGGAGCGGCGGCCGGTGCGGAGGAGGAACACCGGGAGGAGCGGGGTGCGGGTGAGGCGGGCTAGGGCCGAGACGCCGCGGGGGAAAGGGAAGGTGGTGCCGAAGAGGGGGGCTTCGATCATTTGGCCGCCGGTGCGGGGGCGGTCGCCTTGGAGGGCAACGATGTGGCCGTCCTTGAGGGCGTTGGCGAGCTCTAGGCCCAGGTCGAGTTCGCCCTGGGCGAAGTGGGTGACGTAGCGGGCGCCGCCGAGCTGGGCCACGAGTTGCTCTGTGTACTCCTGAGCCTTGGGGTCGATCTCGGGCTCGCGGACCAGGTGGATTTCTAGGTCGGACTTCGACGTCGGCAGGGTGGAGCCCATCTCCCAGTGACCGATGTGGGCGGTGACTAGGACGAAGCCCCGGCCGGCGTCGATGAGCTTGTCCCAGTGGTGGCGGGCCTCGACCGTGGAGGTGGCCTTGAAGCCGGGGAGGAACTGCTCGAAGCGCTCCATGTAGCACCAGGCGAACTGGTAGAAGGTCGACCAGGCCCAGCGCTGGCGGCGGTACCAGCTGGCCTTGCCTTCGACCAGTTCGCGGTTGCGGCCGATGGCGCGGCGGATGTTGCCCAGGAAGACAAAGCAGAGAACGGTGGCGATCGGGAGCGCAGCGATGCGCATCCAGACCGGCGTGCGCTTCATGCCCTCGCCGGGGAACTTGTACCAGAAGGCACTGGTGAAATAGAGCGGGCCAAGCAGGCGTTTCGCCCAGCCGACTTTCGGCGCGTGGGGCGCCGTGCCAGCGGGATCAGGGGCGCCGGTCGGGTCGCTCAACGCTTGCCCTCGAGACGCGCTCCAATCACCGCTCGCGCGATGCGCACGCTGTCGTGCAGGGGGCGGTAATGGCTGGTGCAGCGACCATCCACAAAGCCCAGCTCGATCGGGGTCGTTAGGATGCGCAGGCCCTTGCGGCACGCGCGCACGACGACCGCGCTCTCCGCATCAAAGCCGTCCTCGCGCATACCCACGGCCTCGAAGAGATCGCGGTGGTAGAGGCGAAAGCCCGTCTGGATGTCTGAGAAGGTCTGGCCTGCAACCAGGGAGATCAGATGCGAAGACACCTTGTTCGATGTGCGGCGCACACGGCCCATCTCCGCGAAGAGCTGGCTGCGCACGCCCAAGACAAGGCCGGGATCCTGGTCGATCATGGCCAGCAGCTTGGGCAGCTCTTCCGGAAGGTGCTGGCCGTCCGCGTCCAGCGTCGCCACGTAGTCGACGCCATCGGCGAACAGGTGCGTCATCGCGGTGCGCAGACCCGCACCCTTCCCGCGGTTGTGCTCGTGCACCAATACCTCGGTCGCGCCCGCATCGCGTGCGGCGTCGCCGGTGCCGTCGGTGGAGCCGTCGTCGACGACGACCACGCGGGACAGCTGGGCCAGACTGCGGCGCACCACGTCGCCCACGCTCGGAGCGGCCTGGTAGGCGGGGATCACGGCTGCGATGTTCGGGGCGGACTGGCTCAAGACTGCTCCAGCACGAACCATGCGGCCGGGCCGCCGGAAGCCAAGGTGGTGACGAGCAGGCGCCGGGCGGGCTCGAGAGAGTCGCCCAGCGGAAGCAGCTCGGAGGGCGCCGAATCGGCGTTGAGGGCCCACAGGGCGGATCCCAAGAAGCCGCCGCCATACTCGCCCACCTGGGCCTTGGGCGTGAGCACCGGCGGAGCATCGGTGGCAAAGACCTGTGTCAGCACCGCGCTCTCCAGGCGGTCGCCCTTCGGCGCACCACACGCGCCCGAGGCGATCCGGCGAATGGAGTCAGGCGAGACATCGAAGCGTTCGAGGCCACGAGTCATAGCAGCGGCCAGAGAGGCCGAGCCAGTGCCCCAGTCGGTGGCGCTGGCTGTCGGGTCGTTCGCGCGACCCCAAGCGCGAATGCGTGCGTGGACCGGGGCCTTGCGCGCGGCGGCGGCCTGCTCCGACTCCAGCACATACACCGTGCATCCCTCGGCGGGCAGGAAACCGTCGGCGCCGGGGTTGAGGGGCCGTGGGCGCTCGCTTGCCGTCACCGCTCCGAAGCGGCACAGGATGCCGTGGAGGATGGGGCTGATCTCGTCGACGGACGCGACAAACACGCGCTCCGCCCGGCCGCTGGCCACAAGGGCCGCGCCACGCGCGACTGCGCAAACACCGCTCGCTTCGCGCTGGGTTAGTGTCAGGTTGGCGCCGCGCAGCTTGAGGTCCAGCGCCACCTGGCCAGCTGAGGCGTTGGCCACCGTCTCCATGAACAGGAATGGCGAGATCGCTTCGGGACCCTTGGTCTCGATCTGCTGCAGCAGACGCAGCGTGTAATTCGTGCCGCCCCAGGCCGTGCCGAAACAGGTCGCGGTTTCTTCGCCGCCTTCCCAGGCTTCACCGGTCCCAGCCAGTCCTGCGTCGATGACGGCCATGCGGGCGGCGCAGACCGCCATACGCGAGGGCTTGGACATGCGGCGCGCGATGAGCGGTTTGATCCAGCCTTTGGTTGCGTTGTCGGGCGTGGTCAGAGCGCCATTGGGAGAGCCCGGCTTGTGGTAACCGCCGTCGGTGGGCACTGTCGATAGGGGCACCGATGCCGTATCGAGCGCGGCGTAGAGGCCCTCGAGTCCCGCGCCGGTGGGGCCCACATGGCCCGCCCCTGTCAGAACGACCTGGCGCATCAGTCGTCCCACCGCGACACGATCAGCGCGGCGTTCGCGCCGCCGAAGGCCAGGTTGACCGAGAGGGCGGAGCGCGCCTCGACCGCACGCGCATCACCGAGCACGAGGTCGACGGGTGCTGCGGGATCGATCCTGCCCGAGCCGGGGGTTGGGTGCACAAGTCCCGCGCGCAGGCAAAGGATCGTGACCACGGCCTCGAGCGATCCGCAGGAGCCGAGCATGTGACCAACCGCGCCCTTGGTGGACGTGACGGGAAGGGCGCCAACACCGTCCCCGAAGACGCGCGCAAAAGCCTTCGCCTCGGCTTCGTCGTTGTGCGGCGTGCCCGAGCCATGGGCGTTCACGAAGCCGATGCCGTCGGCGTCCATGTCTGCGTCGCGCAGCGCAGCGCCGATCGCGCGCGCCGCCCCGTCGCCCTCGGGGTGTGGCGCGGTCATGTGATGGGCGTCGCAGGTCGACGCGGCGCCGTCGAGCACCGCCAGGATAGTCGCACCGCGGGCCTTGGCGTGGTCTTCGGTTTCCAGCACCAGCATCGCGCCGCCCTCGCCGAGCGAGAGGCCGACGCGATCTTCCCGAAAGGGACGCGCGGGCTCGGGGTCGACGGCGCGCAGCGAGTTGAAGCCGCCGAAGGTGGTCTGGCACATGCCGTCGGCACCCCCGGCGAGGGCTAGCTCGACTTCGCCGCCGCGGATCGCGTCGAGCGCGGCTTCGAGCGCCATCGTCGACGCGGCGCAGGCGGTGGCGAGCACTTCGACCGGGCCGCCCAGTGAGAACACGCGCGCCACAGCGTCGGCGGGCGAGCCGTTGGGCTGGGCGCGGAAGTCGCTGGCGTGGGTGCGCTCAGGGCCGGCGGCCTGCATGCGCCAGTAGCCGTTTTCGCCCTCAAACATGCCGCCGGTGGAGCTGCCGAAGAACAGGCCCCAACAGGCGGCGGCGGGGTCATCGGTCGGCAGGCCCGCCATCTGCCAAGCCTCCCAGGCCGACAGGAGGGCGAAGCGGTCCGTGCGGCCGAGGTGCCGGTCGTGGGCGCGCAACTCTTCGGGGAGCTCGAGCGCCGAGTCGGGCACGACGGCGGCCAGGCCGGTCCGGTGCCCACTGGCCTCGAACAGCTCGAGGGGCGTCATGCCCGGCTTACCCTCCCGGAGGGCGGACCAAAGCGCGCACGTGCCCGCTCCGAAGGGGCTGACGGCCCCGATGCCCGTGACGACCACCCGGGGCGGCCGTCCGGTCGCGTCGGTCGGGGTCATGACTGGGCTGGAGCCTGGCCTTCTTCCACGCCGGGGGCTTCCTGCAGGCGCTGCTCGACGAAACTCGCCAGGGCGCTCACGGTGCGGAAGGTCTCCTGATCGAGGCCCTTGCCCTGGATCTTGATGGCGAACTCGGTTTCGAGGCCGAGGACGAGTTCAAGGGCATCCACGGAATCCAGCCCCAGCTCGTCGCGCAGGGAGACCTCGTCCTCGATCTCTTCGGGGTCGAGTCCGTCGAGCACGAGGCTCTCGACCAGGACGCGCTTAATGCGCTGCTTGATGGAGGGGTCGTCCATGGGGATTGGGCTGGCGGGCGTTGGGGGCCGAGCTTTCAGGGGAGAAAGGTCCGCAGCGCCAACGTCGAAACATGATAAATCCAAGGACCACCGGGGGCCCGCCCCGTGCCCGAGAATATGACAGCCTCCGCCATGGATCCATTCGTTCGGAGCTTCGGACAGCTCGCGAAGGCCAGTCCCGATGCGCTGGCGCTGTTGGACCGGGACCGACGGGTGACCCGGGCGGAGCTCGAGGCCGCGGGCCACGAGGGGGCCGAGCGACTCGTCCAGGCGGGGATCGGGGCGGGCGATGCGGTCGCTCTGCGGGCCGCTCCGGGGCCCGGCTTTGTGGGCGCATTCCTCGCCCTACGGCGGGTGGG
>CAYWNK010000213.1:0-11142 GCA_964459495.1 uncultured Planctomycetaceae bacterium | reverse complement strand
CCCTCGCAGCAGGCTGGGGATTCTGAAGAGAAGAACGTCCTGCAGGTGGATGACCCATCCGCGCCCGAGAAGGACCCCAAATCCTCAGGAGCCGAGGTTCCGCAGGGTCCGGAAGAGGGAGCCGATCAGCCTGCATTCGCGGAGCCGGTTGCGGTCCTGGAGCCGGGCCCGCCCATGGAGCGAAACGCCACACTTGAGCTGTTCGGCGGCTGGTCGGAGGTGGGCGACGTTTTGGTTGGATGGTCATTCGAGCCCAAGAATGGAAAGCATCGGTGGGGGGCCGACCTGACCGGCCAGCAGATCCTGGAGGCCAAGCATCCGACGACTCGCATGGAGTGTCGCCGCTCACTTCCTGGGGGAGCCTGGCAGCTTTCCGGGAAGCTCAAGGTGCAGGCCATGCCCTTCGCGGGTCAGATGACCGAGGACCCAACCTCGGGCCTCTGCATCGACATGCGGGACGGCTCCCGACTTCAGCTGCAGCTCGCCCCTGGAAGCGGGGAGGAGCAGGTGCTGAGCTGTGCTGCCTTTGCGCCCGGAGAACCAGGTGCAGCATGGATCCCGAAGGCCGACACCCCCTCGGCGGTGCTGGTGGCAGGAGGCGGCAACCTGGATTTTGTCCTGGCGCATCAGGCCGATCAGCTCACCGTGCGGCTCGCTTCGGATCCCCAGAAGTTCTTCTCCTTCCCTACGGCGCCCGGGGCGCGGCCCGCCCACCTCGTGCTCTTCGTTGCGAAGGGCATCGCCCATTGGTCCGAATTCAAGCTCCAAGGGTTGTAGGAACGAGAGCCGCAAGGCTAGCTCGTCCCACGCAGCCCTCTGCCAACCCTGCCCTTTCTCGTTCCCCCCTGCCTGCCCCAACCATGATCCTTCTGTCAGGGCGCCGCGTCGCATTCGCGTCTGCCGTCGCATGTCTCCTTGTTGGCTGTGTCGTTCCCGAGGGCACTGTTCCAGAGGTCGCGTATTCGATGGATGTGGCCACCAAGTACGTTCACCGCGGAATGGTTCAGAACGAGGAGGGTGTCTTGCAGTCGAGCCTTGATACCTCTCTCGCTGCACGCAAGGACGGTCGCCTGATCGCTCGGGCCTGGGGGAACTTGGACCTCAGCAATGACACTGGTGATGCTTGGTTGCCGGATGGGCACGGCGGCCGCTTCAGCCAAATCGACTTCCACTTCTTGTACGAACAGGCATTCGAGAGTGCCGTGCTCACCATGGGGCTCGTGAGCTACAACCTTCCCAATGGTCTCGAATTTCCGAACGGCGAGCGCGGGGCCACCGCGGAAGTCCTGCTGGCATACACGGCCCAACTCCCTCCGAGTCTGCTCAAGCTCGAACCCACCCTTGAGGTTCACTATGACGTCGACGAGGTCGACGGCGCTTACGTTCGCGGTTCCCTCGCTCGCTCCTTTGTCTTGAGCGAGGATTGGTTCGCTGACCTGGCGGTCGGCGTCGCCTGGATGGACGAGAATCAGGCCTTCTGGAACTACGCCCAAGCGCCCCAGACAAGCGGAATCGCGGACGCGACGTTGGTTGGGCGAGTCAGTTACGCGGTGGACCGCCACACCACCGTCAACTTCCAAGCCGCATACTCAGATGTCGTCGACTCCGATTTCGTCGACTGGTTCGAAGTCATTGGAATTGAAGAGACCCAAACCTGGGTTTCCCTAGGCGTCTCCTGGTCCTACTGAGAGCGGTACGGATCTACTTCCGCCCCCGTACCGCATTCGGCGGGCTCGCAAGCGCCAGGAGGCTGCTGCCGATGGGTAAGTGGAGGGGGCCCAAGAGGCGGTCTTCCACGCGCAGCCAGCCCGCGGCGAGGTTGTTCCAGGGGGCGGCTGGCACGCGCGGCGGCTCGCTTGGCTTCTTGCGCTTGAGCGCTTCGACCAGCCGCACGGCGAGTTTCGCGGGAACGAGGCTGGGGAAGAACAGGCGGGCGCGGCTGACCTGGAAACCCGCGGTTTCGAGCTCGTTCCTCAGCGCGCTTTTCGAGTAGCGCAGCAGGTGCTGGTTGGCCTCGTCGTGCCGGGTCCAGAGCCAGCGGTGGGCGGGGACGGTCACCAGCAAGCAGCCCTCCGGGCTGAGCACGCGCCGGGCCTGGGCGAGGAAGGTCGCGCGGTCCTGGACGTGCTCGAGCACGTCAAGGGCCGCGACGAGATCGAAGGGGCGGTCGGGCTCGTAGGTCGCGTCGAGCGGGCGGGCCAGGATGCGGCTGTCCTTGCCGCGCAGGGCGGCGTCGGGCTCGAGGGCCCGCACCTCGCCGTAGTCCGCGAAGAGGGGGAGGTTGGCGCCCGAGGCGCAGCCCACCTCGAGGATGCGTGGGAAGGGGCGGCGGCGGGCGAGGCGTTCGAGTTCGGCGGCCAGGACCGCGCGCCGGGCGCGCCACCACCAGTGGTGCTCGGCCAGGTCCGCGTAGGAGGCGACGAGGCTTCTATCCACGGGGCCCCTGGGGTGATCCGGCGGGTGAGCTCGGGCGGCCCGCTCGTCGGGCGATGACGTAGGGCGGACGTGCCTTGACCTCGTCGTAGACGCGGCCGAGGTACTCGCCGATCACGCCGAGGGAGAGCAGCTGCACGCCGGACAGAAACACGATCGCGACGATCAGAGCGGTGAAGCCGCGCGGGGACCGGTCGTGGAAAGCCTTGGCATAGACGGCGTAAAGGCCGAAGGCGCCCGAGAGCAGCATGGCCAAGCAGCCCAGGGCCGTGACCGCGCGCAGGGGCAGGGTCGAGAACGCGAAGAGGCCGTCAGCCGCCAGGGCCAGCAGGCGCAGGGGGCTGTACTTGCTCCGGCCTGCCGCGCGCGCGCCGCGTTCGACGTCGATGCCGGTTTGCTCGAAGCCGACCCAGGCGCGCAGGCCGCGCAGGTAGCGGTGGCGCTCGGGCGCTGCGGCCATCGCGTCGACCACGCGCCTGGAGAGCAGCGAGAAGTCGCCCGCGTCCACCGGCAGGGGCACGGCGGACTGGGCGGCGAGCAGGCGGTAGTGCAGCCAGTAGCCGGCCCGCAGCAGCGGCCCTTCCTTGCGCTCCACGCGCCTGGCGTAGACCACGTCGAAGCCGTCGCGCCAGCGGGCGAGGAAGTCCGGGATCGCTTCAGGGGGATCCTGCAGGTCGGCATCCATCAGGATGACCACCTCGCCGGCCACGTGGTCGAGGGCGCAGCGCAGGGCGCGTTGGTGGCCGAAGTTGCGGGAGAGTCCGATCAGGCGAATGCGCGGGTCGGATTCAGCGGCAGCGGCGATCAGGTCACCGCTGCCGTCGCTGCTGCCGTCGTCGACCAGGAGCAGCTCGTGACCGTCTCCCGGTACCCCGTCGAGCACAGCCTGACAGCGCCTCAGAAACTCGGGTAGCACCTCGGCTTCGTCGAGCACGGCGGCGGCGATGCTGACGCGGGGCGGATTCGATCTTGTGCTCACGGGCCCTAGGGTACGAGGGGCAGGGCCGGGGGCGGAGCGACGAGGTCCAGGCTTTCTCCTGGCCCCGGAGGATCGAGTGCTTCGAAACGCTCGCCGCGCTGGACGGCGAGCAGGAGATCCGGTGCGTCGAGGCTGCGATCGGCGGAGAAGCCGATGCGCGTGGGTCCATCCACCCCGGACTCCAGAACCTCGAAGCGCAGACCGCCCGCCTGCCTGACGGCTCCGACGGGCAGGGCGGTGGTGGCCAGGTCGGTCAGATAGAGGCGTTCGAAGGGGCCGGTGAGGAGTGGCTCCTCGGACTCGAACGTCGCGCTTCGCTCGCCCGTACGCGTCATGCGGAGGGACTGGCGTCCAACCTGCAGGGACTGGAAGCGAACCTCGCGGTCGTTGTGGGCATAGGCGTACATCGGCGGGAACACGAAGGCGGTGTAGGCGTTGCTGGCCTGCAGAATCAGCACATCCCGCGCTCCGTTGCCGAGGGTTGAATCGGCAGCGATCGCCCGGGTGGTGGCGGCGAGGCGGCGATGGAGCAAGCCGAGGCCCGCTGTGGATAGGCCGGACAGCAGGGTGGCGCTCAGCAGGACCGCTGCTGTCAGGAGCCGTCCACGAACGCTGGCGGCGGGCCAGCGGATCAGCCGCCGATCGAGGGCGATGCCGAGTAGGCCGGCGGCGCCGGCGGTCGCGGGCCAGAGGAGCCGGTCCGAGGGGGCGGCACCGGCCTCGGGCACCAGGGCGAGAAGCATGACGGCGATCAGCACCGGGGTCGCCGGGTGCCCGCGTACATCCCCGTGGAAGGCGCGTACCAGGCATACGACCAGGGTCAAGCCCGCGAGCCCAACGGCCCATGCGGTCCTTGGTTCCAAGCCGGCTTGATCGACGGGGAAGGGGCCAGCGAGGCTAGCGACGCCGGCGGTACACAGAACGGCAAGGTGTCCTGCGAAGCGCAGCGGTGCGGACCAGGGCGCGGCATACATGGCGCTCGTCGTGCCGTAGCCAGCGCCTAGATAGCTCACGAGATAGACGCCGATCAGGCCTGCACTCGCAGCGGCGAAGGTCATGCGTCTGGGATGGGCCGGGCCCCCCGCGCCGAAGTGGCGCAGCCCGATCAGCGGGAACGCGACCAGGCCCGACTCCTTGAATAGCGTCGCGGCGCAGGCCAAGACGATTGCGAGCAGCGGTGCGCGCCGCCCCGCGGCGTCGAGCGCGAGCAGGACCAGCAGCAGGCACCAGGCACTGCTGCGATTCGCTGCCCAGCCGACGGGGAGGACAGCCGCGTCGCTGAATCCGAGGATGCACACGGCGATGCTCGTCGCCCGGTGGCTGAGCCCAAGGCCCCGAAACAGGCGCCAGGCCGCGGCGAGCACGGCCGCCAACACGCCCAGGCCCACCAGATGACGGGGAACTTCGTGCGACCCGAAGACGCGCTGCTGCAGCGCGATCTCAAGGCTGGCAAGCGGGCGCAGGAAGCGGACGCGCCAGTCGTCACCAACAAACCACGGCAGCAGCGAGTGCCCATCGCGCTCAAAGTCCGCGCGGTTTCCGAAGTCAAAAAGGCCCGTGGGGCCCATGCGCCCAAACGCTCCCGGCTGTTCGAGGGCCATGCGCTGGATGTAGTCGTCGGCTATCGGGCCAGCGGTCACCATCGGGACGTGCAGCAAGAGCGCGGCGAGGATGATCCCGAGCAGGGCCTTGGGCGCGGGTCCCATGGGCTACAGATCGAAGGGGATGCCGAGCTCGTCGAACGCGCGCTCCTCGGCCCGCAGCAGGGCCTGGCGAATGGTCTCTGTCCACTGGGCCCCGGCCTCTTCGCCACGGGCATCTTTGGGGACCTGGATGGGGTTGCCTACGAAGGACGTGACGCGCGCGAAGGGCTTGGGGATCGTGTAGCGGTCGTAGCTGGACAGGCGCCAGCGGCGGTGAATGCCCATGCCCAGGGGGACAACCGGGTAGCCGGTGCCGCGGGACAAGAAGGCCATCGCGGAGGTGACCGTGTGGGCCGGACCCGGCGGGCCGTCCGGAGTCACAACGATGTTGCGACCCTGCTGGAGCACGGCGAGCATTTCTCGCAGGGCCGCGGTTGCTCCGTGGCGCGTTGATCCGGTGATGGTTTCGAAGCCCCAGCTCTCGAGCAGGTCAGCGATCAGGCGACCGTCATCCCCGGGGCTGACCAGGATGGAGGCCTTGTGCCCGCGGAACACGGGCAGGAGGGAGAAGCCGCGACCGTGCCAGAGCACGGCCAGGCAACCGTTCTGGACCGCATCTCGGGCGGCGTCGCTCTCGTAGACCAGGCGCTTGCGCCACAGAGACGAGTACAGGCGCAGCAGCGGCGAGCCCAGGTAGCGCACCAGGGGCTTGGCGATGCGCCGTCGCCGGATGCGCTTGCGCTCCTGGGTGGTGAGCGCTCGCTTGTCTTGATCGATGTTCAATGGGGCCCTGGGGTGACTGGCGGCAGGGTAGCAAGTCGAGGCACCGTTGCCCGCCGGGGCGGGTTTGGGTGCCGTTTCCTTGCGCCGGCCCGCCCGATCCTTGAGGATTCGAATTGGGTGCTCGTGGCGTTTCAGGCGTTTGCCGCACACGACGTTCCATGTCTCACGGTCAACCAGGATTCCAACACCCGCCTGGCCCACAGGAGGCCTTTCCGGTCAATGTCGACGCGCCCACGCTCGCCTACCTGAGGGAGGGCTGTGCGCGCTACGGAGACGTGTGGGTCACCCCGCCCGTGGGCACGGCCGACAACGCGGCGAGCGACGGGGGCTTGCCAGTCTGGGTGCTGAACGAGCCGGAAGCGATCCACGAGGTGCTGACCAAACGCCAGGGTGATTTCGCGAAGGGCATCGGCTTCGAGCGCGTCAAGATGCTGTTGGGGGACGGTTTGATCGTCTCGGACGGCGAGCACTGGAAGCAGCGTCGGCGGATGCTGCAGCCGGCTTTCGCGCGGCCCAAGGTCGACGCCATGGGCGGCATGGTGCAGACCTGTTTGGACAAGCGGGAAGCGGTCTGGGAGCAGCATGCGCGGGATGGGACCGCCATCGATCTGACCGAGGAGGCGAACCGCTTGGGCTTGCGCATCATCCTGCGCGCGATTTTCGGTGCTGACCTCGATGGGCTTGACGCGCGGGAGGGGGGCAATCCATTCGACTTGCTGGTCGACGTGCACGAGCGGGATCTGATGTTCGCGATGCGCTTCCGCCAGATCTGGAAGGTCGTGAAGGAGGTCGTCCTGGAGCGCCGAAACCGGGACCAGGGGGGCCAGCCTCCGGCGGACTTCCTGGGCCACTACATGAGCGCCAGCGACCGGGAATCCGGCGCCGCCCTCGACATGGAGGGCTTGGTCGACGAGGTCATGACGCTGGTGGTCGCCGGCCATGAGACGAGCGCCGCCACGATCGCCTGGGCCTGGGATCTGCTGGCCCGTCACCCCGAGGTTCAACGCTCGCTGGGGGAGGGTGAGGACCCCCAGGACCTGGCCCTTAAGGTCGTGCACGAGACCCTGCGGCTCTACCCGCCGGTGTGGATGTTCACCCGTCGGGCCCTGGTGGACGGGGAGATCGCTGGCTTCCCGATGCCGGCCGGCAGTCAGGTTCTGATCGCTCCCTTCCTCCTGCATCGTCACCCCGCGCACTGGCAGAATCCGGAGCACTTCGACCCCGCGCGCTTTCCGACCTCGGGGCTGGCCCCTGTCCGGGGGGCCTACATCCCCTTTTCTTCGGGTCCCAGGCGCTGTGCGGGGGACCATTTTGCCCTGCGGGTGGTCAGCCAACAGATCCTGCACGTGGCGGGTCGCTACCGCCTGAGCCCCCTGGACCCCGAGCCCCCGGCGCTGGACCCGGCGGTGAACCTGCGCTCCAAGGATCCCATTCGTCTGCGGGTCTCGGCCAAGTGATCGGAGAGATCGGCGGGGGGGGCCGCTAAGATGCGCAGGAACCGCCGACCGAGCCCCACGCTCGAGTCCAACGCTCTATGCCCGCCGCCCAAACCCTCGTCGAACTGCTGCGCAGCGATCGCGCAGCCAGCCAGGAACTCGCCCTTTTCGAGGCCCCTGGCAGCTACCGCCGCCTGACCGTCCAGGAGCTCGAGCAAGCCGCTCTGCTGCGTCTGGGGGACCTGCAGGCCGCCGGCCTGGTCGAGGGCTCCGAGCTGGTCATGCCCCTCGAGGACAACGGGGACTTCCTCGAGGTCTTCTGGGCCTCCCAGCTCGGCGGCTTCGTGCCCATGCCGCTCAGCCCGCCTGCCAATGGGGCGAGCTGCGCGAAGATCCTCGACATCCTCTGCGCCCGTCCCGAGGCGGCGCTGGTCGCCAGCGCCCCGGGCCTGCAGCGCCTGAAGGAGGCCCAGCAGGATGGGTCGATGGACGCCGCGAGCCGCGAGCGCTGGAGGGCCCTGGACCTGGACCAGCGCCAGGCCAAGGTGGAGCCCGGGGGGAAGCCGGGCACCGCGGCTCCCCGCAGCCCCGGCGACCTCGCCTTCATCCAGTACAGCTCGGGCTCGACCCGTTCCCCCAAGGGCGTCATCGTTCGCCACGGCCAGGCCATTGCGAACCTGAAGGCGATCACCACGGGCCTGCAGGCGACCCCGAGTGACCGCTCGTTCAGCTGGATGCCCCTTTCCCACGACATGGGTCTTGTGGGCTTTCACCTCGCGCCGCTGTACGCCGGAGCGGATCAGACCCTCATGCCGACGGCGACCTTTGCGCGCACGCCGCTGCTCTGGCTAGAAGAGGCGATGGGGCAGGGCTCGACGATCCTGTCGTCGCCGAACTTTGGGTACCGGCACACCCTGCGGGCCATCGATCGAAAGGGAATGCCGGAAGGCCTCGACCTCTCGGCGGTGCGCCTGATTCTGAACGGCGCCGAGCCGATCTCGGTGGATTTGGCCAAGGAGTTCGTCGAGCGCCTCAGCCCCACCGGCCTGCCCGAAACTGCGATGTTGCCCGTCTACGGATTGGCGGAAGCGACGCTGGCTGTGTCCTTCCCCAAGCTGGGGCAGGCGATCAGTAGCCTGTCCCTGCAGCGCGATCGCCTGGCGCTCGGGGATGAGATCTCGACGGACAGCGAAGCCGGAGCCCTGGTTTCCTGCGGCTGCGGCAGCCCGCTTCCCGGCGTCGAGGTTCAGCTCTGCGACGCGCAGGGAGCGACCCTGGGCGAGAACCGCGTGGGCCGCATCTGGATCCGCGGCGGCGGCGTCACCGAGGGCTACTACCACGACCCCGAGGCCACGGCCGAGGCGCTCATGGGCGACGGCTGGCTGGACACGGGGGATCTGGGATTTCTTCGGGATGGACAGCTCTTCGTGGCCGGGAGGCGGAAGGACCTCGTCATCGTGGACGGACAGAATTTCTATCCCCACGACCTGGAGCAAAGTCTGCAGCTCGCCCTCGGGATCGACCCCATGCGGGTCGCCGTGGCCCCCGTGCATCCGCCCGGCGGCGCGGGGGAGACCGTCGGTGTGTTCGTGCACCACCGAGGCGAGGCGGCCGCCTTCGAGGAGACGCGCAAGCAGGTCCGGGCGCACCTTTCGACGACCTTCGGGATTCGCGCGGACTGGGTCGTCCCCGTCGCGCAGATTCCGCGCACGACGAGCGGCAAGGTTCAAAGGCTGCAGCTCGCCCAGGCCCTGGTCGCGGGTGAATACGATGCTGCCCTGCAGGCCCTGGACCCCGAGTTCTCCTTGGCTAACGCCGGGGCTGCAAGCCCTGTCCAAGCCGATGCCCCTAGGGCGGAAGCCGCCGAAGCTGGCGATCCCGCGGATGTGTCCCCGGAGGCGATGGAGGCCATGATGGCAGGGTTCGCCGAGCGCGTGCTCGAAGGCCTCCGCTTCGGCCCCACAGACAACCTGTTCGAGCAGGGGATGAGCTCCATCGACCTGGCGGAGATCCACGGCCTGATCGAAGCTCGTTTTCCCAAGGGCCTGGACATCCGCGACTTCTTTGACCATCCCACCCTGCGCGAGCTGAGCGTCGTGCTGAGCGAGCGGGTCCAGGCGGGTACGGTCAA
Source organism: uncultured Planctomycetaceae bacterium (assembly GCA_964459495.1). Classification (GTDB taxonomy): domain Bacteria; phylum Planctomycetota; class UBA1135; order UBA1135; genus CAYWNK01. The sequence continues at coordinate 1,737 of CAYWNK010000213.1, read as the reverse complement.
GGCCACCTAGCGATGTCTGACCAAGCGGAGCCGGAGAGCTCCTCCGATCCCCAGCTCCCCGATCGCAAGCGCGGGGCGCCGCGCAAGCAGAAGCCGATGGCGAAGTGGCGGACGAGGCTCTTCCCGAAGTTCGCTGCGCCCCTGGCGATCTTGCTGCGGCTGTACTGGCGCAGCGTGCGCCTGCGGGTCTCGGGAGAGGAGCGCATTGAGCATCTGCTGGCCAGCAAGACCAGGTTTATTCCCTGCGCCTGGCATCAGCGGCAGATCTTCGCCATCGCCTACCTCATCCGCCTTCGCAAGCGGGGGGTCCAGCCCGGGGCGCTGATCAGTCCCTCCAAGGATGGGGAGCTCGCGGCGCGTCTGCTGGACGAGCTGGGTGTGCAGGCCGTGCGGGGGTCGGGCCGGCGCAGCGGAGCCCTCGCCATGCGCGACATGTACCTGGCGATCAAGGAACAGGACCTCTCGCCGCTCATCGCGCCCGACGGCTCGACGGGGCCGCCCCACGAGTTCAAGCCGGGCGCCATCATGCTGGCCCGACTTTCGGGCAGCCCGGTGGTGCCCCTCTCCTTCGCGTGCACGGCCGGCATCAAACTGCGGTCCTGGGATCGGCTCCTACTGCCGCTGCCCTTCAGTCGGGTCGAGGTCGTCATCGGCGAACCGGTTCTGCTGGATCCCGCGATCAGCATGACCGAAAGCCCCGAGACGATCGCCGAGATGGGCGCGCACCTGGACGCTGTCGAAGCGGAGGCGGAGGCGCGCGTCTAGAGCCTAGCTCGACGCCTCGGCCGGGAACGTCGCAGGGGCTCCCTTGAAGCGATCGTGCAGCCAGAAGTACTGGCTCGGCTCGGCGAGGATCATCTGCTCGAGCTCGTGGTTGACGCGCCCCGCGATCTCCTCGGGACCCATGCCCGACAGATGATCGGGCCGAAGGACGGTGCCAAGCTCCACGCGGAAGCGCTTGTCTTTGCCCTTGGGATTGGTGCAGCTGAAGAACAGGATCGGAGCGCCGATGCGGCGCAGCAGCACACCCGCGCTGCGATCGCAGGCCGCAGGTCGACCGAAGAAGGGGGCCCAAACCGGCTTTTTCCGTGCCCGATGATCCAACAGCATCATCACGCAGCCGCCGGAACGAATGACCGTGGGCGAGCCCCTCATCGCCCCCTTGCGCGCGAGCATCCTGCCGCCGCAGGCTTCCCGCGTGCGCTGCATGTGGCGGGAAAGGGGGTCATTCTTGAAGACTCGGCCGATGCCATAGAGCGGCTTGATGTCCAGCGCGACGCAGGCAAGGCCGATGGCTTCCCAGTTGCCCAGGTGCCCGGACACGAGGACGAATCCCTCATTGCCCTCAATGACGGCTTTCGCCTCATCGGAAACGTGCAGATCGAAGTGGCCCCCTAGGGGCTTGCCGATCAGGCGTGACAGGCGCGGTGCGCCGAGGATCACGGACGCAAAGTTGCGCCAGCAGTCCATGGTCATGCGGCGACGCTGCTTGGCGCTCAAGTCCGGAAGGGCCGTGCGAATGAAGTCATCGGCGGCGGCGGTGTGTCGCTTGTCCAGGCGCATGATGACCCAAAGAAAGGGCGTCACGACCGCATGGAAGACAGAGTTGGGAAGCCCGCCCAGCACGAAGGTCGCCGCCCGAATCGTCAGGTACTCGGCCCAGGCTCCAATCCCGTTGCGCGGATGGCGAGCCTCACTTCGCTCGACGGGCCAGTCCACCTCACCCTTGAGCTGGAT
>CAYWNK010000212.1:0-11146 GCA_964459495.1 uncultured Planctomycetaceae bacterium | reverse complement strand
GTGATCGCCTGTCCCACGGGCGGGCTGGATTACGGTTCGGTTTCCGCGTGGTGTCGCGCTCGGCTTGCCCCTTACAAGGTTCCGCGGAGTATCGTCTTGGTCCCCAGCCTCCCGCGCACGGAGCGCGGCAAGCTCGATCGCAAGGCTCTGCTGGAAATCTAGAACCCCCGCAATTCGATGAAGAACCTGCTCATTCAACTGTGCCTCTGCCTGGCCGCGCTGTCGGGCTTTAGCTCCTGCAATTCGGCGCCCCAGGTGATGCCCTCCCCCGTGATGTACTCCGAGCCTGGCCCGGACATTCGCGAGGTGATCGTCGCCGCGATGAAGCGCCGCAGCCCCGGCTGGCGCATTCTCGACGAAGACCAAGAGGCCGGCCGCATGCGCGCAGAGATCAACGTGCGCGGTCGCCATACCGCGGTGATCGAGATCCACTACGACGGCAACGAGGTCACTTTCCATCCGATCAGCAGCGACGGGTTGAAGGAGAAGCGCAACGACGCCGGTGAGGTCACGATCCACAAGTCCTACAACACCTGGGTGGGCAACCTGCGCGCCGATATCGAAGACGAGCTTCGGCTCCAGAAAATGTGATCGCGAGCGCGCAACTAGCCGCCGACTCTGCGAAGGTCCGCCTGCTGGTGCAGGCGGGCCTTTGCCTGCTTGTGGGATGGGCCTGGGGCTGCCGCGGCCTCTCGGAGCCGGGGCCCGAGATCCAGCGCCAGGTGCGCGAGCTATCTGTGCCGGACGGGGCGGTGCGCCGCCGGGCAAGCGTAGAACTCGAGGCCAGCGGCCTGTTCGGCAACTACGTGGGTGCGGCGGTGCTGCGCGCGGGCGAGGAGCCGGCGGCGCGGCTGCAGCTGCTCCCGAACGTCGGATCGAAGCTGCTGGATCTGGCGGTGAACGGGGATCGCATCAGCGGCTACTTCCCCGCTGCTGGCGTGCGCGTGGATCACGGGCGGGCCAACGGCACCCCGCCCCGGCACGTGCTGGTCTTCTTGGCCGCCAGCCTGCTGGAGCAGGTGGTTCCGCTCGAAGGGCGGGTGCTCGGCGTCATTCTTGAAGACGAAGACGGCGTCGTGCTGCGCGCCGAGGGGGCGCTTGAGGGCGTTGCGCTGCGCGTGCGTCTCGACGGACAGGGACGCGTAGCCGAGCGCCGGTACAGGCTGCGTCACGTGTCGTGGACGGAGACGGTCGAGGGCGACAGGCGCGCGTTTCGCGGCCGGGGCTTCGGGTGGACGATGACCGACATCGAGGAGACGGGGATCTCAGATCCCGGTGACGCGCTGTTCCAGCTGGAGCTCCCGCCGGAGGATCAGCCGTGATTCAGGCTGTCCTCGGCCGCATGGCAGACTGGGTTGTCGAGCGACCGCGGGCCTGTGTGGCAGGCTTGATCGCGGCGACCGTGTTTGCGGCGACGCTGTTGCCGCGCCTGGAGGTCGATACCGACGTGGCGGCCATGCTGCCCGCTGATCATCCCGCTGTGGCGCTACTGCGGGCGAGCAACGCGCAGGCCGGTTCGCGCAACATGTTCCTGGTGTTGCGCGGCGAGGGGCTGGTGGAGGCGCTGCCGGGCATCGAGGAGCGGCTGCGGGCGTCTCCGTTTCTAGATGGGGTCGCGGCGCGCGCGGGGGACCTCGTTCCGCTGCCGACCGAGCAGGGGAGCCTGTTGGTGGGCGCGCCGGCGAATGCACTCGAGGCCCTCGGCGACGCGCTGCAGCCCGCCGCCAGGAGCGAAGCGATCGCGGCGTCCAAGCGCCGCCTCGCCCAGGATCCGGTCGCCGGGCGCGAGCTGGTCATGCGCGACCCGCTGGGCCTGCGCTGGGTGCTTGACGAGGTCCGGCGCGCGGCTAGCCCGCCGGGCCTCGATCTCGGTTCGCCCTACCTGGTTTGGCCGGACGAGGGCTTGGCCCTGTTGCGCGTGACGGGAACCGATGAGCCCTTTGACGTCGCGTTCTCAGAAGCGCTGCTCGACGATCTAGACGAGCGACTCGAAGGCTACGGGTGGGAGGGGCTCGGCGGCTACGACGTGGCGCGCCGGGACGCGGCGCGGATTCGCGGCGACATGACCAGCTCACTCGCGTGGTCGATCCCGCTACTGATGCTGTTCCTGGGGATCTCGACGCGGAGCTTTCTTCGCCCGCATCTCTACGTGATCCCCGTGGCGCTGGCGGTCGTTTGGGCGCTTGGACTTGGCGGTGCGCTGCTGGGGCCACTCACACCGCTCGCGGTTTCCTCGGCCGCGATCCTGATGGGGCTGGGCGTGGACTTCTGTATTCACTATCTGGATCGGTACTGCGAAGAGGTGCCCGCCGGAGGCCACGCAGGAGCGGTACGCGCTGCCCACCGCTTGACCGGCTATGGGCTCCTGCTGGGAATGACGACGACGGTGGCGGCGTTCCTATCGATCGGCCTGGGGTCATTCCCCGGCTTGGGTCGCTTCGGGCTGTTGCTCACGATCGGGATCGTCGGCTCCTGGCTGGCCGCATTGTTCGCATTGCCTTTGCTGGCCCGGATGATCCGGGTGCGCCCCGCGCCGAGCGCTGCCACCGTGCGCCTTCTTGCCCGGCTGGTGAAAGGGCCCGCCGGTCCCTGGCTGGCTGCAGTCCTTGGCGTGCTCGCGCTGGCTGGCTGGGGCTCGGCCTTCACCGGCGGTCTGCGCTTTGATGCTGACGCGCGTCACCTGCGGCCCGCGGGCGATCGCATCGCGGAGCGCTTGGCGAGTCTGGAGTCGGCGCTGGGCAGTTCGCCCCTCGGCGTGCGCGTCTGGGTGCCGGCGACGGCGGAGCCGGCCGCGGTCGCAGCAGGTATCGAGCGACTCGTGGGCGGAGGTCACATCGCCCGTTCGACCGGCGCATTCGCAGGCTACCCCGGTCCGCTTGCCGCCGCGCGGCTCGAACGCCTGGATGAACGCAGCGCGGGTTGGCTCGAGGGCAGCATCGAGCAACTCGGCGCCGCCGGCTTCCGTCCCGAGCCCTTCCGGCCGGCCCTCGACGACCTGGCCGCTTCGCTGCAGTGGAGTGCGTCGCTGCCCGCTCCCGACTTTTCCTTTGGGGGCCGAGACTACCGCAGCATCGTGCTCTACCCCCCGACCACGCCCCCGGGCAGGGTCGCGCGTGTGGCCCTAGGCGCCCGGGTGCGCGCGGAGCTTGGAGACGACATCCTGCTCGTCGACATGGCCGGGGTCGGCGACTCCCTTGGCCCCCTGCTCGCCGAGGACCTGCGTCGCTCGATGGGCGCATGTGCGCTGGTGGTGCTGTTGGTCGTAGCCGCCGCGATGCGCCGCCCGCGCGAGATCGTGGCCGCGCTCCTGCCGGTGTTCTGCGGTTTGGGCGTGCTTCTCGGCGCCCTCTCCCTGTGGGGCTTCCCCCTGCATCCCGGCAACCTGCTGGCTCTGCCACTGATCCTTGGCCTTGGCGTCGACGACGGCATTCACATGGCCTTGCGCTGGCGCGAGTCTGCGGCGGACCCCCTGCTGACCACAGGCACGTCGGTCTGGCGCACGACCGCGAGCACGGTGATTGGCTTTGGATCCCTGGCCACGGCCGCCAGCCCCGCGATCGCCTCCCTAGGCCTGATGGCTGCGGCGGGAGCAAGCGCGTGTTTCTTGGCCAGCGTGCTGGGCGTGCCGATGGTGCTGAGCTCAGCGCGCAGGATGAAATAGGGGACGCAATCCGGTGTGCATGCGGTCAAGGGATCGCGAGCTGGACTTGGGGCGCGCAGCAGGCAGCCGGTGGCTACGACCCCAATGGGATGGGGGCCCGAAAAAGACAGGGCTTTTTGGGGTCCTGGGGGATCCGGATGGGTCCGGGTAGACATGTGGAGCTCTCTCGATGCAGACGGGATCGCTCGCCCCGGTTGGGGCGGGGCTTTCCGCGGGATTGCCGGGGGAATGGTGCGGAGCGCCCGGAAAGGTCGGGTGGAAATGTCATGCGACGTACCGAGTCCTCCGAAAACCCCTGTCTCGATGAATACGAGCGCCTCCTCAGGACTGCCCGGCGCCTCTCAAGGGGAGATGAACACGGCGCAGAGGACCTGGTCCAGGAGGTCATGCTGCGCGCGGTAGCGAATCCCACGAGCATCAGTGCTCCGGGGCGCTGGGGTCGTACGGTTCTCCGGAACCTGGCGCGCGCCCGATGGGCTCGCGCTGCGCTGGAACCCAATTCGTTGGATCCTGTGAGGATTCAGCTGCTGTTCGATGACTCGTCTGACCAAGCATTCAGTGGTCCGGTTCCAATCCGCCGAATTCGAGAAGAGTTGGGCCGTTTGCCGTCGAAGTTCCGGGAGCCGATCGAGTGCACGTTTTTGATGGGTCTGTCGATCCAGGAGACCTCTGCTCGGCTGGAAATTCCCTATCGAACTGTCCTCTCCCGTCGTGCGCGAGGCCTAGCCAAGCTGCGGGTCGTTCTCAGCGCCGAATCCTCTCCCGACTAGCCCGATCAAGGACCCCAGAGAAATCCGAACCATTGCGCAACTCCGCCTTTGGCCCTCCGCCTAACTGGGTGTGGCAGCCTTGGGTTGTTTGCCTACTCTCGAATCGAACTGCCCCCATGAATCACCTTCGACGATCCAATTTGCTTCTTGGCCTGTTGGCCCTGAACCTCTGCGCGGCCGTTTTCGCTGCCCAGGACCCCGAATACCAATATGTGCAGTCCCTGGACTTTGATGGTTCCGGGCCCCTGCGCGAGACCTCAGAGATCGCCTTTGGACAGGCAGGCCGCTTTCTCCCCGGCGGTCAGGACCGCGCGGGTGCCCTGGTGCTGAGAACCCACGCAGGGGTGACCGAGGCTCTCTACCTGGACTCACTCGGCCTTTGGAATTCGGGTACCCGGTATCCCGTGAACTGCATTCCGCCGGTGAGCGCAGCGGTCTTGCCTGGGGCTGGACTCAACGGCCTCGATGCCATTGCCACCGTATCCGTCTGGGGACTAGAGATCTTCGAGTCGAACGCGACCGGCACGGACTTCACTCCGGTGTTTTTTGATTCGGGCTGGTTTGTGGTCGAGCGCCTCTTTTCGGTTATCACCGACCTCGGCCTGGAGATCCATGGGTACCAGCCCCAGACGGGTACTGTGAGGCGATCTCTCTACGATCCGGTCGCGCATCTGCTGACACCGCTCGCCGGATACACCGCAATCCCCGACCAGGCAGGTGCGCTTGCCATCGACTTCCAGGCCGGCGCTGGTCCCGAGCTGGTGGTTTGGAATGAAGCAGGTGATGTGCAGATTCGTTCGCAGTACGGGGCCTTGATTCACAGCACCCTCACAAGCACCAACTACGTTCAGTCCGGCACCACCTTGGTCCAGGTGATGCCGAGCAGCTCCGGCGATGTGCTCATCTGGTCTTACGGCGACGCCATCCAGGGCAGTACCGTGGTTCACGAGTACACCGCACCGACCGTAGATACCGAGACGGCTCTTCCCGGCGTTTGGCCGACAGCGTTGCAGGTCGCGGACTGGACCGGCGACGGCAGCGGGGACCTGATCGTCGCACTGCAAAGCACGCTAGGGGACAACACCAAGGAGCTTCACTGCGTGCCCTATGGGGCGAGTACCGGCGATCTGTTGTGGGCGAGCGAGTTCCCGGTTGAGTTGATCGAGGGGGACTACTACACCAACGCCAGGGTGGATGTGCTGATGGCCATCGACTGCGATCGCGACGGTGACGAGGATCTGTTCGCGCTGGGAGGGGCGGAGAGCACGATGCAGGCTGTCCTCAGCGGCGCCCGGGACTGGAGGGTGGACCTGCACCATGACGGGTATCCGGTTCTGACGGATGCTCAGGAGATGAAGGTGAACGTTGAGCTTGTGTTGGAGTCCGACTACTCCGATCTCTTGGCTACCCATAGCGCTGCGGACCTGCGACTGCGCCTTCGCTATTGGCCCAAGGGCAGCACGCCTGAGTCCTGGGATGGGGAGAGCCGCGAGGAGCGGTTCTTTGATCTACCCGACATGACCGCGCCAACCCCAAGTCTGTACAAGAGCCTGGTCCTCGACCTCTCAGCGACGGAGTATTGGAATGAGGAGAAGTACCAGCTGCTGGCTCACTTGGCCATCGTCCGCGTGGATGCCCTCGAGGAGGTCGTCGAAGAATTCGCTACCTCCATCTGGAGCGTGGTTGGAGATTCGGGCGAACGCGATGGTTTCCTAGCGAGGATCACTCGCGAGTTGACCGGCTCAGAGGCAGGGGTCTTGCCGAGCAGTGGCCCATCGGGGGACGGTGACGGAGTCTCGACTGGCCGTCCCTCGGGGGACCCGCCCACAGAAGATCCGCCGAGCAGCAGCGGAGGTTGAGCATCCTGCCCGTTGCGCTTAGGTCGGGATTCGATCGAGTGCCCTGAGCCGCCGGACAAGCCACCAGCTTGCTCCGGCGGCTGCAATGAGTCCAAGGGCGGGGGTCCACTTGCGAGGCCCTTGCTCCTTGCGCTGTTCGTGGGGAACAAGGGTCGCGAAGCCGTTGCCGAAAACCGGGTGCAGGAAGAACTCGATCGGGTGCAGGCCGCCTTGGCCTGCGCGCAGTCGCTGTCTGGCCACGCGCCAAGCCTCGGCGACCTCGAGACCATCGGCCAGGAGCCCACGTTGGACCTCGACTCGCAAGAGCATTGCCGCTCTCGCATCCACGTCCCAGAGCGGCAGCACGAGCGCCCGCGCGCCTCCGATTAGGGAGGCGCCGAGCAGGCCGCCGCGACCGTCGTCCCCGGGGCGCCGGGCACGCTGACCCGCTCCGCAGGTGTCGAAGTGGATGTACCGAGGCAGTGCCATTGTCTCCAGGCGCTCTGCTTCCAGGCGCTCGTCATCGGCCAAGAGGAGCGCGGTTTCCATTCCATCGGCAAGACCATGGGCCATCAAGAAGAGGGCTTGGGCGGGCTGCTCGAGCGCGTGCGCAAGGTCTTCGATGTGGGCGCCCTTTCCCGCGAGTGACTCGACATGCGCGCGGTCGAGGTGGGCCAAGAGACGTTCGCGGTCCCGGCTGCCCAGGCGAGCGGCTGAGCCCTGCGCTCCGGCTTCGATATGTGTCAAGGAAACCACGCGGCGGGAGTCGATCGCCGCTACATCCTGTGGACCGCGCACGAGCTCGCTCCAGAGCGGCAGAGAAGACGCCTGCTGGACAGCAAGGGTGCAGCCCAGGGGGGCGCCATCGACTCTAGGGAGGTACTCGAAGGGGACGTAGGGAAGGTCCTCAAGCCCGCAGACCACCAGCGCTTGGCCCGCCGCGAGCTGATCCAGCGCACCCGCTGGAAGCAGCAACCTGGCCGCCCGATTGCGCGCGGCTTGGAGCGCCTCTTCGCTCCGCGCGCTTGGCCTGGCGCGAACTTCCACGATTGCGTGCTGCAGGTCACGCAGGATCTCTTTCCGGGTAAGTTCTTCGACTGGAACCTCGATTCGCGTGACGCTGCCTTCCCGCAACACGAAAACGTGGAGAGCCTCTCGGGCCGAGAAGTACACGAGTGCGCCGGCCCCTTTGGGCAGGATCGACGCCAGGTGCACCGGACTGGGTTGACGTTCTCCTCGCAGGTCGCTGATCAGGGATCCGTGTTTCTGCAGCTCGAGAAGGTCGATGAGCCCTTGGCTAGCGGCGACATCGGGTGAACGGTTGACGCTCCGTACACGCAAGAGGGTCTCGAGAAGGTCACGCTGGGCGGGAAACCAGAGAACAGCTAAGCCGCCCTTGCGCGATCGGGCTCGGGCGCGATCGATCACCATGGCCTGCCAGGCGTCGGCCAGTCGATCTTCGCATTCGCGAAGACCGTCAGCATCCAGGACGCCGGCGAGCCCAGCGCGGCCCCACTGCACCGCCAGGGCTTGGGCGACCTCAGGCGCAGTCCTGCTTTCCACCATCTTCTTCTGCAGGGCTCTCAGTTCGTCGTGAGCCTGCTCCGCTTGGCCGAGTGCGAAGCGCAGTCTGACGAGCTCGATTCTCAACCAGGTGTCCGACGGATCGCCGAGGTTGGGCGAGACCAGGACTGCCTGCAACTCCTTGAGGGCGTCCTCGATCCTCGAGCGATCGGCAGTGGATTGGGCTGCGCGGGAGCGCGCCAGAGCCTGCCTGGCGACTACCCGTAGATACTCACGGGGTTGGGGATCAGCGCTCGCTAGAGGCGCAACAGCCGGGTGGCTGAGGGCGGCTTCAGCGGCGTCTTGGGCGAGCGCGTGTTCGTCGAATGCATCCAGGATGCGGGTGCGCAGGAAAGCACCGTCTAAGATCCAATAGGGCAATTCCGTGGCTTCGAGGACGGCGGGCTGCTGGATCGCTTGCTCAAACCGATCCAGCCAATGTTCGGCCTGATCTGGTGCACCGCTCTCAAGCTCTGCCTGAAATCCGGTGGCGAAGAGATCCAGTCGCACGGCGATCAGCTGGCTGGCTCTATCCAAATCGGCGGGCTCGCTCGCGAGTCGATCAAGCTGCTCAAAAGCCCTGTTGAGCCAGGGTTCGCTCCCGTCGTAGTCCTTGATCAGCCAGGAGATTTCGGCTGCTTCGCGCATCAACCGAGGTCGCTGCAGGTCATCAGCCGAAAAGACTGGCTGATCCAGTAGCGCAAGTCTTGGCAGCGCATCCAGGGGCCGGTTTTGATCGATGCATGCGCGAAGGAACCAATGATCTTGGCGCGAATACTCCTCGGTGCTGCGTCCCAGGACCAGGTTCACCCGCCGCAAGTTGCTCAAGACGTCCAGCAGCCCGATCCGAGCCTCTACCTCCTCGGGGATGAAGTAGGCTGCGTACCCATACACCCAGTCAAACCGATCCATGCTCGGCGGCGGACCGGAAGGGTCATCCAGGATCGCGAGGGCCTGATCGTAGTCCCGGACCAAGATCTCCCAGTGCTTCGGCGTAGCGGTGTCTTGGGCGTTTCCTGGCGGAGAGCAGATCGTCCAGGCTAGGAGAATGAGGCCCCTGGCGGCCCAGCGGATCAGTCCTGCTCGTCCGGGACCTGGTACACGGCCTGGGCCTGTCCGCTGCGCAGGCCACCAGCCGGATCCTCGGCGCGGTAGTCCCAGCGGATTTCGCCTGCTGCGCGCATGGCCGCGCGCTCCTCGTTGCTTGGACTCCATTCAGGGCCGCGCCCCCGCCACTCGGCGAGCTTCACGTCATTCGAATCGTAGACGACGATGTGCACGCGAGCACGTTCCGGTACCTCTCGCAGGGAAAATCGCTCGAAGCTGGGCACTGGCCCCACCGGACTCTCGGCCAAGGGGGCGCTGAGGTAGTGGCGGGGTTCAATCACGGTCTCGCTCCACGGCTGCCAGGCCGCAAGGAGAACGAACAGGGCCGCTGCGGCGGCCAGGCCCCAGCGGGAGCCATGCGGCCAGCTGCGTTTGGGGAGAGGGTCGTCGATCGCGGGCGGAGGAATGTGCAGCTCGGCATCCGCCGCTGCCCGACGCATGAGCAGCGGGTCACCTGAAAGCACTTCGCGTTCCACCTCTTCCCCTTCCCAGCCGGCCGCATCTAGCTTGGCCAAAGCATCGAGCTGGGCGCCCGTGCCCAGCAGCTCCAAGCCCTTGGCCCGGAGCTCGGGTCTGCGCTGCAGCACTTGTTCCAGCTCTGGGTCGTCTTCGCCGATCTCCCCGGCGATCCAGAGCAGGAACGGCAGCGATTCCTCTTCTGAGGGGCCGGGCATTAGGAGTGATCCTCCATCGGGTTGCTGCCAAGGAGTGTCCGAAGGCGGTCCAGGGTTCGATAGTAGCGCGACATGACCGTCTTGAGGGGCATTTGGAGCTGATCGGCGATCTCTCTAAATGTGAGGTCTTCGAAGTGCTTGAGGCGGGTGATTTGATCCCCAGGAGGACCGATGTTGTTCAGGGCTTGCTGGAGGGGCTCGTCGTGATCCGGCTGTTCTGCTTTCCGCTGGGCCGGCTCATTTCTCCCGTCAAGCTCGGAAATGCCCCGGGAAGCCTGTCGGCGATCGAGGGCCTTGAGGACGGCAAAGGTCGCGATGCCGCCCGCCCAGGCCTCCAGGGATGCTCTCCCGTCGTAGCCGGCGAGCTTCTTCCAGATGGTCACCAGGACATTCTGAACCGTCTCCTCCACCTCATCCGGCCGCAGCGGGCGGCCTATCCGATTGGCCCGCGCCCGAACGACGCCAGGAAGCCGCCCCAGCCGCTCGAAGAGCTTCGCGATAGCCGAGGGATCCTCTCTCAAGACCCTCTGGGTGAGGGCGAGATCTTCCGGATGCTGCGGTCCCATGCCCCATTCAGCTTAGACCCGGTCATGACCAGGGCACTGTTCAGCTCGGACAATCTTCACGCCTGGCCATGAAGATCGCCCGCGCTATCGCCTGCCAGTTCAGGTCCACCCTGCTGCGGCCTGGTCGCCTGGACAGGCTTGCTGTCGGTGACTGTGGAGGTGTCGCTCGGAGTGCATATGCGAGCGTCAGAGAGGGGTCCAAGGTCCCGGTAGGCGAACTGGAATGACCATGTTTCTCCGGCAAGCATCGTGACCACCACCAGGCTGCCCGAGCTGCTGCCAAAGCCCATTCCCGTGACCTCGCTGGAGCTCGATACCAGCGAATGGGTAGGGAGCGAGGGCAGCTCGATCCTTCAGAGGCTCAGACCTGAATCCCCATCGACCATTCGCGCTAAGATCACTCTCCTGCCCGCTGTCCCCATTTGAGCTTCTCATGATTCTGCTGCCGCCCCTGATCCTCGCCTTCGCTGGCCCCGTGAACGCCCAAGCCGATCCGATTCGTGGCGCGGAGCTTGCCGTGGAATTCGCGTACGAGCAGCTGGGCTCCAGCGCGGTCGAGCTTGTCACATTCGATTTGGATTCCGCTGCCGCTGGAAACGCTTGGCGACTGGATTTGACTTTCGGTGGGCAGGGGTACAGCGCATGGCTGACCCCGACCCAGGTGCGCGCGGATGGCTTTCGTGCGATGGCTCGGGGGGCGGAGGGGGCGCACGACTGCACGTCGCCTTCAATGGGGACCTGGCGCGGTGCGCTGGACGGTTTGTCCGGCGTCCAGGTGGCGGTGGGGCGTGGACCCGATGGTCTGCGCATCGCGGTGCTTGGCGATCCTGCAGGGGACTGGTTTGTGCAGCCTGCGAGCAGCCTCGGACAGCAGAGTGCTGAGGGCTCCCCGCTGCACGTGGCTTACCGGCCGGAGAGTCCGTTCGTGAGCGGCGACTGCGGTGTGGCCGATGACGCGGTTTCCCAT
>CAYWNK010000211.1:0-11338 GCA_964459495.1 uncultured Planctomycetaceae bacterium | reverse complement strand
CAGGTCGAGGGGCTCTTGCTCGACCTCTCGATCCGCGGCCTTGGGGCCCTCCTGCGCCAGCCGCTGGAGCTGACCGAGGAGCGAGCCGTGAGGGTTGGCTTCCTTCTGCCGGGCCAGTCGAGACGCTTCTCTATTCAGGCTGCCGCCCTCCATGGCCAGCTGGCCCCTGGTGGCTATCAGGTGGGGATCGAGTTCCGCGAAACCGACTCACTCAGGGCGACTCGCCTGGAAAGCGCCCTGGCCGCCTATCTGTCCGAGCGGCAGCGTCGCGACCTGAGCCGGCGGGCAATCTAGCCCCCAAGGCCGCCCACCTACCCGCCGGCGGCCCCACCTGGGACCGCCGGGACACCTGCCAGCCACAGCGGGCAGGCCTGGACTCAGGCCCAGGGGTGCGAGACCGCACGCTTGGCCGCCGCGCTCGGTTTGGGCCACCGAGCGGAACCCTAGGAGCTCGAGTCCCGTCCAAGCCTTGCTCCTATGAACTCGCACCTCGATTCCATCGGTCGCCCGGCGGCCGCGTCACCTCCCCCGACCGTCACGCTGCTCGAGCGCCACAGGGGGCGGCTGCGGGGCCCGGCCCCCGGAGCCTCCAAAGCAGAGGGCTGGATCGAGCTGGCATACGTGAACTCAGGCAATGGCTTCCTGCAGGGTGGCCTGCAGTCACAGCCCCTGCGCCCGGGGGATCTCGTGCTCGCTCCTGCCGGTAGCCCCCTCCGGATCGAGGATTCCAAGGGTGACCCCCTCGGCCTCTACACGGTTGTCATTCCCCGCGGCGTCCTGGCGCGCGCCACCGTCGAGCCCGAGGGCTTGCCCGCCGGGCGCCTCGCCCTGGAGGGCCCCTGCGCCAGCCATGTGGCGCATTCGATGCGCCGCCTCCTCTTTGAACAGTCGCGATCCGACCCCCAGGGTCGCGCCGCCCTAGAAGCGCACACGATCGAGTTGCTCAGCAGCCTGCCCGCTATCGCAGAAGGTCAGGCCCCCGCCGAAAGCTCCTCCGTGCGCAGACTCAAGGAAGGCCCTGGGCAGGAGCGCATGCAGTCCTACGTGAGCTCCTTGGAGCAGCGCTTCTTCGAAGAGACCACCATCGACCAAGCCGCGTCCCTGCTAGACCTTTCGCGCCGGCGCTTCACCCAGCTGTTCCGCGAGGTCACTGGAACCACCTGGCTATCCCACCTGCGCAAGCTGCGTATCCAGCATGCACGCCACGTCCTGACGGACACCCGCCGCACCGTCCAGTCGGTCGCCTTCGAGTGCGGCTTCGACGACCTCTCCACCTTCTACCGCGCGTTCAAGCGCGAGGCGGGCACAAGCCCCAACCGCTGGCGGCAGGACCACGTGAGCTAGGGGCTCCACGCCCAGGCCTGTGGTTGCAGGAGCACGGACCAACGCAGCGCCGGCTGTGTTGCGGCCGGTCGCCGATGGCGCCGAGGCGGGTGGGCCGAGTCCATGGCCAGCCACCCCGCCGGAGATGACCGGTCCAGGATTGCTCCAGACACGGGCGTCGGATGTCATGGGCCGGTGGCCAAGTCCTCTCCGCTCTGGTCCCCGCGAAAGACGCGCTGGATGCTGAGCCTGTTCCCCCCGCTGCTGCTGCAGCGCGTGAAGATTCGTTCGGTGGCAGCCGACTTCGCCGACTGCACCGTCGTGATCCGTCGCAGCCTGCTGACGCGCAACCTGCACGGGACAACCTTCGGCGGGACACTCTTCTCCGGCGCCGATCCGATCTATCCGGTGCTCCTCTGGCAAGCCCTGCTGCGCAGGGGCCTCGACGTGGAGGCGTGGCTTGAGGCGGCAACGATCGAATACGCAGCGCCCGCCCGCAGCGACATCACGATGCGCTTCCCCCTTGAGCCAGCGGTGCTCGAGGCAGCCGAGACGGCCCTGCGCAAAGACGGACGGTTTCGCTACGCCTTCTCCACCCTCGGTCGCGACGAGCGTGGGGTCGCCTGCGTGCGCCTCGAGTCCAAAGTGCACCTCAAATCCCGTTCGGTGATACGGTGACCCGAGCTGACCTGCAGACCGAGTACCGATCCCAAGCCTATGCAACGCCATCTCGCCGCCACCCTTTGCGCCCTCCTCGCGCTGGCATCCGGAACTGCTGCCTACCCCAATGCCCCCAGCGCCCTGCAGGACGGCGGCAAGGTCACCGAGCCCAAGACCGACGTGGTCTTCCCCGTGAACCGCACGGCCGAGGACGGCAAGACCAAGCTCACCCTCGCGGGAACAGCCCTGCGGGATAAGCGGGTGTTCCTGAACTTCAAGGTCTACGCCTACGGCCTTTACGTCGACCCGCTCGGCGCCAAGAAAGCACTGGCCCCGTTCAAGGGCAAGTCCCACAAGTCGCTCACCAAGAGCGACGAGTTCTACGCAGCGATGCTGAAGGATGACTTCGCCAAGTCGCTGCGCCTGGTCTTCGTCCGTGATGTGGACGGCGACGACGTCGAATCGGCCTTCTCTGACTCGATTGAGCCGCGAGCCAAGAAGGCCCGCGACAAGCGCAAGATGCCCGACGCCACAGCGGCGATTCGCACCTTCAAGAGCTTCTTCCAGGTCGATGAGCTGGCGGAAGGGGACGAGGTGATCTTCACCTGGCTACCCGGCGGCAAGCTCGAAACAACGGTGAAGGGCAAGCGCAAGAAACAGATCGTTTCCCCGACCCTCTGCTGGGCACTCTTCGACATCTACCTTGGGGATCGTCCGATCGAGGACAAGGGCAAGAAGACGATGGTCGAGCGAATCCCCGCGCTCCTGCGCTAACGGCCGAAACCCAACAGCAACCGGGTCCGCGGCAAAGAGCACGGCCCCACACGGCAATCGTAAGGACACCACCATGATTCGTAGCTGGCTGCCCACTGTTCTCTCCATCGCGCTGGCCGGCTCGGCCGCGTCCCAAAGCGCCTACCTGCGCCTCGACGCCTTCGGGTATCGCCCCACAGCGCGCAAGCTGTGCCTCGTGCGCTCCCCTGAAGTCGGCTTCGACGCCGCGGGCTCGTTCACGCCCGGGGCCGTCTTGCGCGTGCGGCGGAGCAGCGACGATGCAATCGTGTACAGCGCCGCGCCCCAAGCCTGGAACGGGGGCTCGCTGCACGGCCAGTCCGGCGACCGGGTCCAGCGTTTTGATTTCAGCGCCCTCGCACAGCCGGGTACCTACTACATCGAGGACCCCTCCGGCGAACGGACCGAGGACTTCGAGATTCGCCTCGACCCCTTCGCGGAGGCGCGAAGGGCCTCGCTGCGTGCCTTCTACTACCAGCGCTGCGGCGTGGCCAAGCAGCCTCCCTTCGCGGATGCCCGCTGGACAGACAGCGCCTGCCACCGCGGTCCTGGCCAGGACGACGCCTGCCGGCCGATCCTCAATCCGGGGGGCACGGCACGCGCGCTTTGGGGTGGATGGCACGACGCGGGCGACTACAACAAGTACATCAACTTCGCGGACGGCCCACTGCACGAGCTGCTCGGCGCGTACGCCGCGGCCCCGCACGCATGGGATGACGCCAGCGACATCCCCGAGTCGGGCAACGGCATCCCCGACATTCTCGACGAATGCCGCTTCGAGCTCGAGTGGTTCCTGCGCATGCAGCTGCCCGGGGGCTCGGTACTCCACAAGGTGTCGGTGAACCAATACCAGGGCGGCAGCCCGCCAAGCACCGACAGCGCAAACCGCTGGTACGCGCCCGCCACCGCTTCGGCGACGGCATCGGCCTGCGGCGTATTCGCCCGCGCCGCGGTGGTCTTCGGCGCCCAGCCTTCGGCGGATGCCCAGGCCTTTGCCGTCACGCTGGAAAATGCAGCGGCCGCCGCCTGGACTTGGCTCGCCGCGAACCCTTCGCCTTCCAACTACGGCAACGCCGGCTTCCTGAACGCAGACGCCGAGGATAGCCCTGCCGAACAGGCCGTGAACCGGGTCGTGGCTGCCGCCTGGATGGCGCAGCGGACCGGGGCCGCGGGCTTCCATGCCTACGTTGCCGCCAACTACGACAACCTGCCCGCCCTGGAGTTTGTAGCCAACGCCGGCGGCTGGGTATCCCCCTACCAGTTCACAGGCATCGACTCCCTGCTCGCCTACGCCGGCGACCCCGGCGCCTCCGCTGCGGTACGCCAGGACATTCTCTCTAGCTTCCGCGCGAGTTTGATCAGCTACTGGACCGGCCCGCTGGTCAACGACACCGACGCCTATGCGGCTTGGCTGGGGACGAACGATCACGTGTGGGGTTCGAACCGCACGCGCGCCACGGTCGGAACGCTGTACGCACGCATGGCTGCGCTCGACCTGGAGCCGTGCAGCTCGGCGCTCTACTTGCGCGCGGCCCAGGACCACGCCCACTGGCTGCACGGAGCCAACCCACTGGGGCAAACCTACCTCACCAACATGTCGGACGAAGGTGCTGCCGCCAGCGTGCAGCAGCCCTACCACCTGTGGTTCGCCGACGGCACGATCTTCGATGGGCAGGCCGGCTCCAACGTGGGTCCCGCCCCGGGCCTGCTGGTCGGCGGCCCGAACATCTTTTTCAGCCCCGATCCCAGCTACAACGGTCCCGCCCTCGAGCCTCCGATGGCCCAACCCGCCCAAAAGAGCTACCTCGATTGGAACACCGACTGGCCCCAGAACTCCTGGCAGATCAGCGAGCCTTCGATCGTCTACCAGGGCGCGTACGTGCGCTTGATGGCCGAGCTCACGCCCGACCCCGCAGCCGCGCTGCTGTATTGCCCGGCACCAGACAACACCAGCGGACAGAGCGCCCACCTCCAGGCGCAGGGCTCGGGCTCCATCGCCGCCGGCGACCTGGTGCTGGACATCACCTGCGCCCCGGCACAGACCTTCGGCATCGCCGTCTACGGCTCCGGCGCCACGAGCCTTCCCCTGGGCCAGGGGATCCTGTGTGTCGCTGACCCCCAGCGCGTCCTCGCGCCGGTGCTATTCGATGCGACAGGCAGCGCATCGATCGCCCTCGATCTGGGGGCCGCCCCCTTTGACGCCGGTCCCGGCCAGATCAGCTCCGGCGCCACGTGGATGTTCCAGGTCTGGTTCCGCGAGCCAGCCGGCCCCCAGCCGCGCTACCACTTCACCGACTCCATCGCGCTGCCGATCGTGCCGTAGCTGCAGCCAAGCTTCGGAAAGCAGCAAGTCAAAACAGCCCGGTCGTCCAGCACGCCCGGGCTGTTCCATTGGTCTGCCCTACTTCTTGTTCCGCTCCGGCTGCGCCCTGTTCGGCGCGGGAATCGGTTCCAAATGGAACGCAACCTGCACCGCGTGTGCACCCGGCAACAGGGTCCATCCGAGCCGACGCCCGCGCAGGTCCAGCACCCCGGTGGATGCAGCAGCCTCCTGAACGGCGCTGTCCACTGCGGCCTCCTGGGGCGCCGCCTCGATCCTGCTCCATGCGAGGTCCGTCAGCCGCAGGTTCCATTGCGAACCACTCCCGTCGCGAAGATGCAGGGATCCCCCGTCGAGCTGAACATCACCGGACGGCAGCATCCCGGCCGGCAGGGGAACTCCAAAGCTGGATGCCATCGGTTCCGCCCCGTCGAAGGGCAGGTGCTCCACGGCACGAATGCGTCCCGAACGATTCATTCCGCCGATTCCGCCGAGCAGGTAGAGCCCCTGGTCCGTCCCCACCAACTGCCCGAAGAAGCGCGGGAAAGTCAGGTCGGCGCCATCTTCGCTCCACTCGTCCTCACCCACCTCCCAGCGGTAGACCACACCGTCGCGCCCGGTGGCATAGACACGGTCACCGACGGCATGGGCCGAAGCCGCAAACGCCGCCCCGGGAAAGTCCGGACCCAAACTCCAGGTTTCGGTCTTTACGTCGTACACATCGACCCGCTGGGGCGTCGAGCGATCGCTGGATATGCCGCCAATCGCCAAGACGTGCTGGGAGGTGCCAGCGACGGCGAGCGCGCGCCGCTCGAAGGGCTGGGGAATGGAACGCCATCCCTCGCCGGGGTTCGCCAGGTCGAGGGCGAGCATGTCTTTCGCCCAGGCGTCCTCCCCGGGGAGCCGCCAACCGCCAACCGCGTAGAGGGTGCCCGCGACGACGGCAGTCTCGTGGGAAGAACGCCCCTCCGGTAGGGAGGGCATGGCCTCCCAGGCACGCTGCAGGGGATCGAATCGTGCCACCGTATCCACCGAAGTCATCTCTGAGTCGTACTCATCGAGGTCCTCGATCACCATGCCTCCCACACGCCATAGATCGCCGGAGTGACCGTCGAGGCTCACGCTCTGCACTCTCCCTGGGCTAGGAAGCTGCTCGACCAGCCGGGGATCAGCGAGCGACACGCGATAGAAGTCTGACGACTGCCCAGCAGCCCGATACTCGTGAGGAACCCCGTGGTATCCGCCCAGAACGTAGAGCCACCCCCCGTGAACCTCGGCGCCGAAGCTGGTCTCTGCGCGGGGCAATATGGTCCATGGCAAACCCGGCTGCAGGGCCGGCAACGGTTCCATCCCGTCCGCTTGGCCGGACTGGGAATCCTGGGAATACGGCGCGAAGGCCACGGAGAGTAAAGCTGCGTAGAGAAACATGGGTTGAAGTGGTGGTCGAACGAGGGGTGGTTGGAGGAGGGGCCGGGGAACGCTGCAGAAATGCATCGCTCGGCTCGGGGTCGCACGCCTAATCGAGCGATCGATCGCGGTCCCCGGCCTTTGCGTTAGCGGGTCTTGTTGACGAAGAGCCGGGTGCGGCTCGGGGTCTGGCCGCCCCCAGCGGATCCCCCCGAGGTCAGGATCAGATCGAGGTCGCCGTCGCCTTCGAGATCGAACGCCGCGCCACCTGCTGCGATGAAGGATCCGGATTCGAAGTGGGTCGCCCTCTCGAATGCTCCGCCGCTGGCAGGCGCACCAAGGAAGAGGGGCTGTCCACCCAGGCCGGGGGGCAGATCGTGCACTCCGAAGAAGACATCTCCGAGTCCATCGAGATTGAAGTCGGCCGCGATCGCTAGCAGCCGGATCGCTTCGTAGGACGGCGGCGCTTCGGGCAAGAGGCCAGGGGCGTCAAAGAAGATGCCCGCGGTCCCCCCCTGGGCTCACCCCTGGTTGATCAGTACGTCCGAGGACATGCTTCCGCCCACCCCCAGCAAGCTGTTGGCGACGACAAGGTCCTGGTCTCCGTCGCCGTCGATGTCCACGGCCACGCTCTGATACGAATTGTCCTTGGCCTGCGGAAAGAGAGTCGAGCTCGATGCATCGACGAAGACTCCGCCTCCCTGATTCACCAGCAGGAGGTTCCGGGCACCGGGACTCCCCGTCGAAGAAGCGGGGTCGGCTTTGGTCAGGAACAGGTCGAGGTCGCCGTCCCCGTCAAAGTCCCGGGCTACGCCGCCCGTGGTCGCCGAGACCGTTTCGTTCCAGGTGGCGTTCGAAAACGCCGGGGATTCGAGGAATGCGCCACTCGGTGTTTGCAGATAGAGCGAGTCTCGCTCGCCGACCGTGGTGTGGTTGGTATCTCCCCGCAAGACCGCGAGGTCCATCCGACCGTCGCCGTTGAAGTCTGCTGGAACGAATGCGCTCGTCGCAACGACGCCCCCGTAGGCAAGAGCAGGACCGGGCGCGCGTAGGCCCAGCGCGTTGTACCAGATGCGATCGGGCTGGCCGTTCACGGGATCACCCGCCACGATCAAGTCCACACCGCCCCCCGCATTCATGTCTGCGAGCGCAATTGGCCCGACCGCGTGCCCGGGCTGCTCAAGGTGGGCTAGAGTGCGGTCGGAAAGCGCTCCCCCGGCACCCTGCACCCAGGCGTACAGGCTGCTGCCAGCAGAGAGAACAAGATCCACGCTGCCGTTGCCATCGAGGTCTCCGGCCGCGACGAAAGCGCCCCCGAGGGACTCGGCAATCGCCGGGAGCTTCAAGGCACCCTGCTCGACGAAGACAGGCTCGAAGGCCTGTGCGTCTGCTCCCACGAGGACGGCGGTCGAGGTCCAGGTGGTGCCAGCGACCACGCCCTGAATGTGGGCAGTCCATGTGCCGCCGACCAAGGCGGGCTGTGCACTGGGAAAGGGACGGAGGAAACTGCCGAGCGTGTCCGTCCAGCCATGCAGTCTGGCCAAACGCGGCGGCGCCGCCGTACCGATCGGCATGGCGTTGGATTCGAGCGCGAGTTCGATCGCAAGCGGTGAATCCGGCTGAAGCCCATGCAGGGCCAGCGTGACACCTGCCGGCGGCGACAAGGAGAACGCGGCTGTGGGTTGCTGCGCCGAGAGCGCCGGAGCAAGAAGACCAGCGATGGTGATGAGGTAGGCGTACATCGTGATGGGGATGCAGGGAAGGCCTGCTGGGGCGAGGTGTGGGGTGGAGGCCCTCTGCGGAAGGACCCTGGCTGCAAAAGACGGTTCGGCGGAGGCAGAGCGCCCCCCTGAAGCGACTGGCTCGAACTTCAGGGGGGGCTCCTGGCTAGCGGGCGGAAATCACTCGAAGGTGATCTCGAGCCCCTGCGTGAAGTTCGAGGTGGCAGCGGGGTTCGCATCCCGATACCAGCACTGGAAGTTCCAGGTCTCTCCCGCCATCACGGCTGCAGGACCGCCGGTCGGGCGCGGCAGCTGGGTCAGGTCAAGCACACCCTCGAGCTGGCCACTCGTGCCGGTGTTCCCGAGCAGGCTGAGATGGCGGCCGATGTCTCCGATGAGGCAGAGGTTGCCCTGGGAACCACCCGGGCTTCCGACAGTGCCTTGCACTGGACCATTCAGGAAGTAGCCGAACTGGTTGAGCGGCAGGTTGGTGGCACGCAGCACCAGGTTGTTGGCAGCGGCCGAGCTCGATCCGATCGCCGCAAGCTGCCCCGGCACGCCCGTGGAGTTGTCGACCGCGGTGCAGTAGGGAATCCCGACAAAGTTGTCGCCGAAGCGTGTGTCCAGCTGAACCGTGTCGAGGCTCATGTTGGGCGCCGACGCCTCGAAGTGCAGCGTGTAGCTGTTCACCACGTCTGCCACGCCCGTCAGGTCCCAGTAGTACAGTTGCTCCTGTGCACCACCCGCGCTCGAGCGGAGCTCCTGCTGGTTGTAACCAAGCACCTGGACCAGGCCCCCGGTGTCGACGTACTCGAGCGTGACATCCGTCACGTTGGGCGGGTTGCCCAGCGTCCGGGTTTGCAGATAGACCTCCGTGAGGTCCCCCGGGACGGTGTCGGCCAACACGAACACCGAGGTCGCCCCCGGGTTGTAGATGTTCATCGTCGAGGTGATGATCGCGCCCGGCGTGAGCTGGGCGATCGACGCATCGTCCGACGTGGAGGCCGGGTCGTCCGGGAGGTTAGGGGCCGCTAAGGCCTCGGTGAAATTCTCCCACTGGGAGAACTCGGAGGATGCCGAGCCCCGGAAGCCGGGAGTGAAGGCGTTGTCGAAGAGAGCGTTCGAAACGCCGGAAAGGAGGAGAAGGCCGCCAAGGCCAAGAGTGACGCGGTTGCTGAGCAACTGCATGGGGAGATTTCCGTTTGAGATGCTGCGGTCCGGCAGAAGCCGGCGGCGACCCGAGCGAGAGAAGACTAGCCCCTCTTGCGATTGAGTCGCAATAGCAATCCTAAAATTCCTCCCTCACTCCCCCTCGGTCGGGCGGGCGATGCAGACCAAACGCCCCTCCTCCCGAATCAGCAGACGGCCGTCCACCGCTGCAACACCGACCACGCTCCCAACCGGACTCACCCGGTTCTCAGCCACGGGCTCGACCCCCTGCTCCACCAGCCGCAGGACCGTGGTCACCCCCCCCTTGCCGAAGGAGTAAACGAATTCACCGGCGAGCAGGGGGCTCGCCCAACACCCCTCCGCTAGGCGTTCCTCAAAAGCGATTCCGCCGTCTGCCAGGGAGATTCCGAACAAGGTGCCCGACTTGTTGATCAGCAGCGCCAAATCCCCCGCGATGAGCGGGGAGCCAAAGCCGCTGGGGCGCGCGCCCTTTGCGACCCAGCGCAGTTCCGCGCCACCATCCTTGGAGAGATCCACGAGAGCGCATCCAGGGCCCTTCGATGCGCCGACGAGCACCCGGTTGCCCCATGCGGTCGGGGACGGAACCGTATTGCCTTCGACGCCGCTCACACTCCAAAGCCGCTCCCCATCGTCGGGGTCGTAGCCTTCGACGAACCCGTTCGAGCTCGACACCAGTTCCACCTTCCCGCTCCGCTCCAGCAGCACAGGGGTCGTCCATGAGACCCGGGACTCACGCTCCGTTCGCCACGCCAGCTTGCCGCTCGACTTGGAAAGACCCACCAGGTAGCTCGGCCCAGCGTGGTCGACCTGCACACACAACGTTGTAGCCGTCGCGACCGGCGACGAACCGATACCGTGGTTGCCCTCGAACGGCCCGTATTCCGCAACGAGCGCCCGGCTCCACAGCAGCTCGCCATCGAGATCGAGCGCGAAGACGTCCCCGCTCTCGAAGAAGGCAAAGACGCCGTCCCCGTCGGCCCAGGGAGTTGGAGCCCCGCGGGACACCATGTCGGAATGCTCGATTTCATGGGTGGCCGCTCGGCTCCGCAGCCAAAGCAGTTCGCCGTCCTCGATCCGGTAGCAGGCGACAATGCAGCGTTCCTTCCGGGGACCAGCAACGCTGGTCACAAACGCCCGTCCGCCAAAGACAACCGGAGACGACTGACCGGTCCCCTGGAGCTCCGCCGTCCAGGCGACCCCTTCATCGTCCGCCCACGTGGTCGGGAGATCCTCCGCAGCCGTGTGCGATGCTCCTAGACCCCGAAAGCCGGGCCAGTGGTCTCCCCCGGTGATGGCTGGCGCGGGGGAATCCTGCAGCAGCGGCACGGCGACCGCGATGGCGAGGGGAATCAACATGCCTTCTCCTTCACCTTCGTCGTCTGGAAGTACGCCGACAGCGAAGCCTGCTGGATCTGTTCGCAGAGCGAACTCAGGAGAGCACCGATCTCCGGACGCGGATCCCGAGCGAGGGCCCAAACCATGGCCGGCAGCTCGGCTGGCTCGAGTCCGGGACCAGCCATGTGGGCGAGAACGTCGTCCGGCTGGGACGCCGCCACGAAGGCGCAGAGGCCCTCGAAGCGGTAGTCGAGCTGGCGTTCCAGCAGGCGGCCGAAGGGGCCCTCGACGTGGGTCGCCGCGTGGGCGGCGCGGAATGCGCTGCGCGCCGGACTCCGCGAGCAGGTACAGCCCGCCTTGGCGGATAGCCCGGCTTGGCTCAGGAGGTTGGAGAGTTCGCGCCAGTCGAAGGCGCCCATGAGGACGACGTCGACCGCCAGGCAGCGCATGCTCGCTATGGATTGCTTCATGGGCGCAGCATCCCCCTATTGCGATTGAGTCGCAATACCATCTAGAGAAAAACCGCGCCCCTCCTCCCCACTAGAATGAGGGGATGGTGGCTCCCCCCTGCGTTTTGCTCGCCCTGGCC